>NZ_JAOZYC010000001.1:0-369379 GCF_035798155.1 Streptomyces endophyticus
CGCGCACCAGCGGCCCCGCCTCGCCCGCGCGCACGCCGACGGCGAGGAGCAGCGCGCCCGGCGCCCGCTCCGGCAGCGGGGCGTGCGGGTCGTGCAGCAGCACCTCGGTGACGGGGACGGTGCGGCCGCGCGGGGCGCTGAGCAGGCGCAACGTGGAGCCGCCGAGCGCGTCGAGGAGGTTTCCCAGAGTGCAGGTGTCCATGGGTGAACCTTTCGCCGACGGCGGGTGCGGGGGATTGGCCGATCGCAACAGGCTAGACGCCGATGATTGGCCCCTGCCACAAAGCCCTCCCCGCCGTCCGCCCCGAGACTCGTGCCATGAACGATCTGACGACCTCGACCGTCGACGACGTGGCAGGGCTGCGGGCGGTGGCCGACTTCCTCGCCGACGTGTGGCAGATGCCCCGCGACGCCCCGCCCTTCCACACCGATGTGCTGCACAGCGTCGCCCACGCGGGCGGCGCCGTGCACGCGGCCCGGTCGGGCGGCGCCGTGGTCGGTGCCTCGGTCGCCGTGTTCGGGCCACCGGCAGAGCGGGACGTGTACTCGCTCGCCGCCGCGGCGGCCGTCTCCGACCGCGGCACGGGCCACGCCGTCAAGCAGGCCCAGCGCGCCTGGGCCCTCGACCGGGGCGCCCGCACCATGCGCTGGACCTTCGACCCGCTCGTCGCCAGGAACGCCCGCTTCAACCTGGTGAAGCTCGGCGCGGTCGCCAGCGAGTACCAGATCGACTTCTACGGGCCGATGGACGACGGCATCAACAACGGCGACGAGACCGACCGCCTCACCGCCCTGTGGGACCTGACCGCCGACGCCCCGCACGCCACCGACCCGGCCGAGGGCCGCGCCGAGGCCGCGGTGCTCGCCAAGGCCCCCGACGGCGGACCGCTCGCCGCCCGCGACGCGACCCGGCTGTGGTGCCGCGTCCCCGAGGACATCGTCGCCCTGCGCGCCAGTGACCCGGACACCGCACTGCGCTGGCGGCACGCCGTGCGTGACGTCTTCACCTCGGCGTACGCGGAGGGCCTGCGGGCGACCGCGATGTCCCGCGACGGCTGGTACCTGCTCACCCACGGCACCCACCCCACCGCCCCGACCGCCCTCACCGCCCAGGAGGACCCGGCATGAAGATCGAACGCGTAGAGCTGCTGCACATCGCGATTCCGCTGGTCAAGCCGTTCCGTACCTCGTTCGGCAGCATGGGCAGCAAGGACGCCTTCCTGCTGCACGTGGTGACCGACGAGGCCGAGGGCTGGTCGGAATTCGCCGGCGACCCCGACCCGCTGTACTGCTCCGAGTTCATCGCGGGCGCCGAGATCGTCATCCGCGACTTCCTGCTGCCGCGCGTGAAGGCCCTGCCCGAGCCGCGAGCGGCGGCGGCCGGGGCAGCGATGGAACCCGTCAAGGGCAACGAGCTGGCGAAGGCCGCCCTGGAGACGGCGCTGCTCGACGCCGAACTCCGCGCCCACAACATGCCGTTGGCCACCTACCTCGGCTCGGCCACCGGACAGCGGGTGCCCGCGGGTGTCTCCGTCGGCATCAAGAACTCCATCCCGGAACTCCTGGACGACGTCGAGGAGTATCTCGCCGAGGGCTACGTCCGCATCAAGCTGAAGATCGAGCCCGGCTGGGACCTGGAGCCGCTGCGCGCGGTGCGCGAGCGCTTCGGCGACGCGCTCCCGCTCCAGGTGGACGCCAACACCGCGTACACCCTCGCCGACGCCGAACACCTGCGGAAACTGGACGAGTTCGGGCTGCTGCTCATCGAGGAGCCGCTCACCGAGAACGACCTGCGCGCCCACGCGCAGCTCCAGCGGCGCATCACCACCCCGGTCTGCCTGGACGAGTCGATCCACAGCGCGCGGGACGCCGCCACGGCCATCGCCATGGAGGCCTGCCGGATCATCAACGTCAAACCGGCCCGTGTCGGCGGCTACCTGGAGGCCCGCCGTATCCACGACGTCGCGGTCGCCAACGGTGTGCCGGTGTGGTGCGGCGGCATGCTGGAGACGGGCATCGGCCGCGCCCCCAACCTGGCGCTCGCCGCGCTGCCCGGCTTCACCCTGCCCGGCGACACCTCGGCCTCCAGCCGCTACTACGCGGAGGACATCACCGAGCCGTTCGTGCTCGACAAGGACGGCTGCCTCACGGTGCCGTCGGGCCCCGGTATCGGCATCGACCCGCTGCCGGACACCCTGGCGCGCTTCACCACCGCCACCCACCGGCTGTAGCGGCCGCACACCGTCGGTCGACACCCTGGTCGGGTTCGGATCCGGTCTTTCCGGGTAGCGGCGTGACGGTCACCCCTGGGCGGGTCGAGACGGGCCCGCCAGGGGCGTGAACCGTCCGACGAAAAGGGAGACTTGGGTGTCACAGAGCCAGGACCGGATCAAGAAGGCGCACGGCCTCGACGGCGTTCCCGACCGCATCGACTCGTACTACGGGGAATGGGCGGCCTCGTACGACGAGGACCTGCGCACCACCGACTACCGGGGCCCCGACGAGATCGGCGAGCTGTTCGGCTCCCTGGCGGACGACCATCCGGGTGCGATCGGGGCCGGGTCCGTGGTCCTCGACGCGGGCTGCGGAACGGGCCTGGTCGGGGGCGTGCTCGCGCGGCGCGGTGTCACCGTGATCGACGGCTTCGACCTCAGCGAGGGCATGGTCACCGAGGCTCGCAGGACCGGCATCTACCGCTCGCTGACCGCGGGCGTGGACATGAACCGGGGGCTGGTGGAGTTCGCGGACAACAGCTACGACGTGTCCGTGTGCTGCGGTGTCTTCACGCTGGGCCACGTGCCGCCGACCGGGGTGCAGGGGCTGCTGCGCGTCACCAAGCCCGGCGGCCTCGTCCTGGTGAGCACCTTCTCGAAGTACCTGGCCGGTTCGGACTTCGTCGAGTACGTGCGGCGGCAGGCCGACGACGGGGTCCTCAAGGTCGTCGAACGGCGGCAGGACGTGCCGTACACGGCCGAAGGGCCTGCGGACTACTGGGCGTTCGAGGTGCTGCGCTGAGGGCTCCGGCCGGTGGGGGCCGCTGTCGGTGAGCTGTCGGCGGCGGTCGGTGGTCTGTAGGTGATCTGTCGTGGGCCGCAGGGAGATTGGTTCCGGTCGGCGCCGTGCGACAACGGCGCCGGTCGCGGGCAGCACGCCCCGCGGCCCACGCACGATCCGGAAGGACCCCAGCCATGACCACGGACAGCACACACGTCACCATCATCGGCGCCGGTCTCGGCGGCCTCACCCTCGCCCGCGTCCTGCACCTCAACGGCATACCCGCCACCGTCTACGAGGGGGAGCCCTCGCCGGCCGCACGCGCGCAGGGCGGGCTGCTCGACATCCACGACTACAACGGTCAGCTCGCCGTCGAGGCGGCCGACCTGATGGACGAGTTCCGCGCGCTCGTGCTGGAGGGGCACGAGGCCATGCGGGTCCTCGAACCGGACGGCACCGTACTGTTCGAAAAGGACGACGACGGCACCGGCGGCCGCCCCGAGGTCTACCGCGGCGAGCTGCGCCAGATCCTGCTCGACTCCCTCCCGGCCGGCACCGTCCGCTGGGGCCACAAGGTCAGCGGCGTCCGCGCCCTCGGCGAGAGCCGCCACGAGGTGACCTTCGCCGACGGCTCCACCGTCGTCACCGGCCTGCTGGTCGGCGCGGACGGCGCCTGGTCCCGGGTCCGCCCGCTGCTCTCCTCCGCCACCCCCGCGTACACCGGCAAGTCGGTCGTCGAGACCTACCTGTACGAGGCCGACACCCGGCACCCGGCCACGGCGAAGGCGGTCGGCGGCGGGATGATGATCTCGCTGAAGCCGGGCCGGGAGCTCTTCGCGCACCGGGAGCGGGCCGGCACCCTGCACGCCTACGTGGGCCTCGAAGAGCCGCGGGAGTGGTTCGACGCCATCGACTTCACCGACGCCGCCGCGGCCACCGAGCGCATCGCCAGGGAGTTCCGGGCCTGGGCGCCGGAGCTCTCCGCGCTGATCACGGAGGCCGAGGGCGCGCCGACGCTGCGCCCCCTGTACGCGCTGCCGACCGAGCACCGGTGGGAGCGGGTCCCGGGCGTCACTCTGCTGGGCGACGCCGCCCACCTCGCGCCCCCGAACGGCGAGGGTGCCAACCTGGCGATGCTCGACGGAGCCGAGCTCGCCCGGGCCCTCGCCGCGCACCCCGGCGACGTGGAGGCCGCGCTGTCCGCGTACGAGCAGGCCATGTTCGTCCGTACCGCCGAGACCCACGGGGCCGACGAGGACGGGCACTCGCTGGAGGACCTGATGGCCGAGCTTCACCGTGCGCGGGCGGAGGGGACGCCGAATAATGCGGGAGTCCGTAGCACTCACACGTAGCACCCCGTGAAAGGAACCCGCTGTGGCTTCTCGCCTCAACCCGTACATCGCCTTCGACGGGGACGCCCGTCAGGCCATGGAGTTCTACAAGGATGTGTTCGGTGGCGAGCTCGTCCTGAACACCTTCGGGTCCGCCGGTGGCGGTGGGGCACCCGCCGACTTCGCCGACAAGATCATGCACGCCCTCCTGGAGACACCGGCCGGGTTCACGATCATGGGCTCGGACACCCCGCCGGCACCAACATCTCGGTCAGCGTCAGCGGCGACGACTCCGTGGCGCTGCACGGCTACTGGGACAAGCTGGCCGCCAACGGAACGGTCGCCATGCCTCTGGAGAAGCAGATGTGGGGCGACGAGTTCGGCATGTGTACCGACAGCTTCGGCATCAACTGGATGGTCAACATCAGCGGTCAGTAGGCCGCGGAGGGCCCGCCCGGCACGGTCCAGGGGGCGCTGGACCGTGCCGGGCAGTCAGGGGCGTCAGGCGGTGGTGCGTTGCCTGCGTCGCAGGGTGAGGTACGTGCCGGTGGCGCCGGTGGCGAGCAGCGCGGCCACGCCGAGACTCACCGGGAGCGCCGGGAAGCCGTCGCTCGTCGCGGCCGTGTTCTCCATCGGCGGGCCCGGCGTGATGTGCGTGGTGACCGGGGCGATGTCCTTGACCGCGCCGACGGACTTCACCGAGCCGTCCGCGTTCAGCAGCAGCTGTTTGTTGTTCGGGTGCTTGAAGTCGAACATGCCGGACAGCGGGCCCGCGGTGGCGTCGAAGGAGTGGTCGCCGATCCGGCCGGTGTGCCAGTTGTCCTCGATGAAGCGGATGATGGACGCCTGGTCGGTCATGGTGTGGTCGACCTTGTTGACCTTGCTGTACGGGGAGATCACGAGCAGTGGCTGCCGGGTGCCGGGGCCGCAGCGGTCCTGGTAACCCCCGGCCGCCGCCGGGCCGTTCTGGCAGGCGGGGGAGTCGGCGGCCTTGCCGTTGGAGCCGACCGTGGCGTCCTTCGAGCCGTTGCGCGGCGGGATGTAGGCGTGGTCGTACCAGCCGTCGGAGTCGTCGTACGCGACGACGATCGCGGTCGACTTCCACTGCGGCGAGCTCTGCACCGCGTTGATCTGGTTCACCAGGAAGTGCTGCTCGTCGACCGGGTCGGAGTAGCCGGCGTGCCCGTCCTGGTACGCGCTCGCCTTGACGAAGCTGACCGCCGGCAGGTGGCCCGCCTTCGCGGCGGCGGAGAAGTCGGTCAGGTCGTAATTGTGGTTGGCGGGACCTGCGTTGCCGATCTCCGCGACGCTCTTGGGCGCCAAGTGGTGCGGGTTCGCCGTCGACTTGTAGTAGGCGAACGGGTTGTGGTGCGGGCTGTAGTCGAGGGTCGACGCACCGCCGACGTTGGCGTGCGCGTCCTCGCACTTCGCGTACGAGCCGTCCTCGCCGTTCCACGCGGAGCTCGGCCGGAATCCGCCCTGGAACCAACCCCAGGACACCTTGCGGGTGTTGAGCAGGTCGCCGATGTTCCTGCCCCGCATGGTGGCGAGCGCGCTGGTGGCGGAGTGGTTCTTGTCGGAGCAGTCGTCGAACGACGGGTCGGGGTCATTGATCATCGTGCCGACGCCGTGCGCGTCCGGCGACTGGACCGCGGTCTTGTCCGGCGTATCGGTCTGCTTGGGGTTCTCGGTGCCGGAGGCCGGGTCCGTGGAGATGACCCCGTGTGTGTTCCCGGAGGCGAGGTTGATGGCTCCGGGCGTCGACGGGCCGTAGTTCGAGCCGTAGGAGCGGTCGCTCAGGGAGTAGTGCTGGGCGTAGTTCCACAGCGCGGTGACGGTGTTGCCGTCGAAGTAGTCCATCACCAGGCCCGGTTCGCCGAACAGGCCGCCGCTGCACTTGTCGACCTCGGTGTTCTGCACGAACTTGTCGGCCTTGCCGCCGTTGTACGCGTACTGCTCGGGCCCGTAGGAGTGGTTCTGGTCGCAGGTCACCGCGTGGTCCGGGGTCAGCCGCTTCGGGGTGTACTGGTTGGGGTTCTTCTTCAGCAGGCCCGCGTGCGCGAGGGTGTCGATGTTCCTCGGCGTGCCCTTGGCCGGGGTGAACTTCGTGCCGTCGGTGTTCGCGGCCTTCGGATACGTCGCGAAGTAGTGGTCGAAGGAGTTGTTCTCGTCGAAGAGCACGACCACGTGCTTGACGGGGGTGGCGGTGCCGGAGGAGTGCCCCGTGGGTGCGGCGGCCCACGTGGGGGAGGCGCCGCCGAGCACGGTGAGTGCGGCGGCTCCCGCCAGCGCGCCCAGGCCTCGTATCGCTGATCTCCCGGTCGCTGACCCGGATCTACTTGCCTTGCTGGCCATGGATGTTCGTCCTCCGACCCATGTCGACGGCGTGCATGCGCAAGTACGGTGGCACTTGAGTGAACCCTGCATCTATAACCACGGGGCAGATCTTGACCACCTGTTGACCGCTTGTGAGCGGAAGCTTTCCGCAGTGGTGAGCCCCGCTTGGGAGTCGCCTCAGGACAGCAGCGCGCGGCCGAACCAGTCGTCGGCGTCGCGCACGCCCGGCAGCGCGAAGAAATAGCCGCCGCCGAACGGGGAGACGTAGTCCGTGAGCGGTTCGCCCGCGAGCCGCTTCTGCACGGTCTCGAACTGCCGCCGCGGGTCGTGCTGGTAGCAGCAGAACAGCAGGCCCATGTCGAGGTTGCCGTTGGCGTCCGTGCCCCGGTCGTAGTTGTACGCGCGGCGCAGGATCCGCTGGCCCGCGGTGTCCGGTGTGCGCGGGTTGGCGAGCCGGATGTGCGCGTCCAGCGGGATGACGTCGCCCTTGGGGTCGTCGACGAACTTCGGCGCGTCGTGCTCCGCGTCACCGTCCAACGGCGCGCCCGACGCACGGGAACGCCCGAACATCCGCTCCTGCTCGCTGAGCGACACCCGGTCCCAGAACTCAACCAACATCCTTATCAACCGGACCACTTGATAGCTGCCCCCGACCGCCCACTCCGGCTCACCGCTGTCCTTGCCGACCCACACCAGGCGGTCCATCGCACGGGTGTCGGCGGTGTCCGGGTTGGCGGTGCCGTCCTTGAACCCCAGCAGATTGCGCGGCGTCCCCGAGGGGCGCGGCGGGCTGGTGAAGCCGTCCATGCGCCAACGCACCTGGAGCGCGCCGCGCGTGTGCCGGGCGATGTCGCGCAGCGCGTGCAGCACCGTGTCCCGGTCGTCGGCGTGCAGTTGCAGGCTCAGGTCGCCGTGGCACCGGTCGGGGTCGAGGTCGTCGTCGGGGAAGGCGGGCATCGCGGCGAGCCGGCGCGGCCTGCGCCTGCCGAGCCCGAACCGCTCGTCGAACAGCGACGCCCCGACACCCACGGTCACCGCAAGGGCCCCGCCCGGCAGCCGCTCGCCCAGGACCCCCGAGTCGGCGGGCGGCGCGGTGATCCCGGCGGGCTCCGGGGTCCCGCCCGAGGCGAGGAACCGGCACCGGTCGGTCAACGTACGCAGCGCGTCCGCGAGTTCGGCCCGGCCGTCGGCGGTGACATCGAGGGAGACGAAGGCGGTCGCCCGGCGCTGCGCCGCGACGACGGAGGCCTGCCGGGCACCGTGGAACGCGGCGACGGGCGCGACGGGGGTGGCAGTCGGCGCTCCGACCGGGGCCGCGGCGCCACCCGCCGTGAGCCCGACCCCGGCGAGCGCGGCACCCCGCAGCAGCCCGCGCCGCGCGACACCACCCGCCCCGCTCACACCGTCCTCCGTGGATCGCACAGCGTCGCCACCGAGGCGAGGTGTTCGACGAGGTCGCCGAACCGGGCGTCGACACGCTCGCGTTGTGTTCGGCTGAGTCGCTCCAGTGGCGGCCAATGACCGTCGTCGCGGAGTCCGTCGAGGGTACGTCCGGCATCCCTCAAGTCCCCCTCCAGCGAGGGGAGATGGGCGTAGCGCCGGGCCAGGATCGGGTGCAGGCGGGAGAGGACCTCGCTGGTGCCGTCCACGTTGGCGCGGGCCGTGGCGAGATTGCTGCCGCTGCCGAAGTCCGTACGCCCCGTCAGCTCGAACTGCACCGTGTTCTCCAGGATCTCGTGCGCCCGCAGGCCCAGTTGAGCCGGGCCCATCCGGGTCTGCGCCCAGTCCTCGCGCAGCGCGGTGACCGCCTTCAGCAACGCGGCCGCGGGCGCGCGCAGTTCGTGGGCCGACTGTCCGTGCCACAGCCCGAACTCGACGCGGTGGAAGCCGGTGAAGTCCTTGTCGTGGGTGCCGCCCGGCAGGCCTGCGTCCGTGCCGTTGATCCGTCCGTCGGCGTCGCCGAACGCGTCGTAGGCCGCGCCCATCCGCTCGTACTGGAGGTGGGCGGGCAGCCATGCCGTGCGGGCCGCGCCGAGGTCGCCCCGGTCGACGGCGTCGCGCAGTGTCTCCGCCAGCCGGGCCACCTTGTCGAGCCCTTCGCCGACCCACTTCTGGTAGGCGATCGCCGGCGGGATCAGGTCGTGCGTGGTGACCGGCGCGGCGGCGGGCCCCGAACGCCCCTTGCGGATGCGGACGGTGGGCCCGGTGACGGCGTCCGCGTCCTCGGGCAGACACTTGAACGCGTACGCGCCCCTGCCGAGCCGCACCGTCAACTCCCGTGTCGTGCCCGGCCCGATGTCCTCCACCTCGCCGTACATGACGTGGCTGCGCGGATTCTCCAGGAACACCTCGGCGGAGGCGGCGGAGGTGTTGTGCAGCGCGAAGACCTGCACGCCCGGAGCGGGCGCGTCCCAGCCCTTGCCGCAGTGGCTCCCCGAGACCTCGACCAGCGTGCGCCGCGGTCCGCTGGAGGCCTCGGCGCGGTCCTGCGGATGCCGCGTGAGCGCGATGACATTGGCCACCAGCAGACAGAGCAGGACGACGAGCACCCCAGCGAACAGCCACCGTTGTCCACGCCGCCACCCGGGGCGGGGCATCGACATCCGGTCCTCCGAGGGGTCGTTCGGCGCGAGCAAGAGGTCGTACGGTGCGGGACGGCCCGATGCTAAGCGGCACGCTCGGGGCGAACGGCAGTCCACCGAAAATCATGACCAAGAGTTGACGCGGGCGCATGTACACGCTCGCCTGTACGGAGCTTTGCGCACGCCATGGCGCGTGTCCCGGCGTGTGATTGACTGGCTCGCATGGCCCCGCCTCTGTCTCTGCCCCCGCACTCGTCAGCCCGGTCATGACCGCGGAGCCGATGCCTGCCACTCGTCCCCGCAACCGCAGGCAGCTGATCGTCGAGGCGGCCGGGCGACTCTTCAGCGAACGCGGCTACCACGCGGCGTCCATGGAGGAGATCGCCTCCGGCGTGGGCATCACCGCGGCGGCCCTGTACCGACACTTCCCGAACAAGTACGCGCTGTTCTCCGAGTGCGCGCACGCCATGGTGGACGGCCTCGTCGCCACGCTGGACGAGCTGCCGCCCGAGGCGGACGCGGCGGAGCTGCTCACGGCCCTCATCCGGATCACCGTGAAGCGTCGCGCGGAGGGTGGTGTGTACCGGTGGGAGGCCCGGTACCTCAACCGCGAGGACCGCCGGCTGCTGCGGGGCAAGTTCGCGCGCGTCGTCGGGCGGGTGACCGAGGCGGTGCGCCGGGAACACCCGGGCGAGCGCGCGGAGTTGCGGGTCGTGGCGGCGCTCGGCGCGATCGGGTCCATCACGATGCACCACACCTCCATCGCTCAACGCCGCGTCGAGGGACTGCTGTTGGAGTGCGCCCAGCGGCTCGTCGCGACGTGCCCTGCCCCCGCCCCGCAGGGCAAGAGCCGCGAGCGGACCATCGAACTCCCGGCTCTCCCGGTGGCGCGCTCGCGGCGCGCGGAGATCCTCGCGGCCGCCGTCCCGCTGTTCGCGCGCGACGGGTTCGCCAGCGTCACGAACGGACAGATCGCGGAGGCGGTGGGCCTGGCCCCGTCCGCGCTCTACCGCCACTACCCGGGCAAGGTCGACATCCTGGCGGCGGCCTGCCAGCAAGCGGCGGAGCTGCTGGCGCAGGCGGTGGACCAGAACCTGGAGGGGACGGCCGACCCGCACGAGGCCGTGGCGGCGCTGGCGGCCACGTACGTGGCCTACAGCTTCGAACACACCGCGCTGACGAGCGTCGCCGAGGCCGAGTTCGTCGGCCTGCCGGCCGAGCTGCAGCGCCCCTTGGTACTGGCGCAGCGCGAGCACATCGCCGTATGGGAACGGCAGTTGAGGGCGGCCCGCCCCGAGCTCGACCCGCGGCAGGCCCGTGTCCTGGTGCACGCCGGGTTCGGCGTCGTGGTCGAGGCCGGGCGGAGCATGCGGTGGCGCGACAGCGCCGAGCACCGGGCCACGGTGGCGGGGCTCGTGGTGCGGGCGCTGGGGCTCTGAGCGGAGAGCCCCAACGCCCGTCTGGGGGAGCCGGGTTCAGTCCTGTCGGTTGTGCGTCGGGATCACGATGGGCGTGGTCTGCCCCGACGCGCCCTTGTTCAGGAACGCCATGGCCAGCGCGCGGACGAACTGGTCGAACATGTAGAAGGCGCTGGGCGCGACCGGGTTCAGCCCTTCACGGAAGAGGATGAAGGCCGGCCACACGGCGCGGATAAGGGTCGCCGAGGCGTAGTCGCGCTTGAGCCCCAGCCAGTCGCCGATCTCGTTGCTGAGGACGTAGCGCACGAACTCGTTGAGGAACCCGCGCGTGACGCCGAGGTCGATCTGGGCGGTCAACCCGAGCAGATCCTCGGCCAGTTCGATGCCCTCGGTGGTGGGGGAGAGGATCGGCGTGAGCACCTGCGCCGACTGCTTGTACGCCTCGTCCCACGACTTGGGGATGTACTCGGTGCGCACGCCGAGCAGGTGCAGGGCGACCTGCCAGCTGTGCAGGAACGCCTCCTGGTCCTCGGCCGGGAACGGGACCTTCCACTCGAGCAGCTTCCTGTGCACGAACGTGCCGAGGCTGTGGAAGGTGACCAGGATGTCGGCGTTGCTGATCGGGATCTTCTGGTCCGCGACCGCCGACCAGTGCGGGGACTGCGGCAGCATGTGCCGCACCGCGGCGTGCACCAGGCGTGTCTTGTTGGCGGTGACGATGAACTGGCCCTCGGGCTCCAGGCCCTTCAGCTGGGCCAGGTCGTAGCCGAACGTGAACGTCTTGGCCGCGCGGTCCTGCATGTCGGCGCCGCCCGCCGACCAGTAGACGCTCTTCGCCTCGCGCGGGATCACGGTGCTCATGATCCCGCTGCCGAGCCCGTAGAGCAGGAAGAGGTAGGTGTCCTTGCGCCGGTTGAAGTCGGCGGCGCGGGCCAGCTTCTTCGGATCCGCCCAGGAGGGGAGCTTGTTGACTCCCTGGAGGTACGTGGTGAGCTCGGCCGGCAGGCCGGTGGGCAGTGGGTCGTTGTTGTTCACCCACGGTTCCATCGCCTTGTTCACGGCCGGGACCCGACCACTGGTGATGATCTTGGCCATCAGCGGGTCGATGGCGTCGTCCCACACGTACTCGGGGTCGGTGCCCGCTCCGGAGCCCGCGACCGAGCCCGTCGGCGACCAGGCCCATGCGTTGGTGGCGGTACCCGTCGCGCCCACGAGTCCCAGCGCGGCACCGAGCGACAGGATGTTTCTGCGGCTCAGATCTGTCATTGACTTACTCGCTTCCCTGGTTGGCCAGGCGGTTCAACAAGCCCGGATGTGCTGGGTGTTGGGGTCTCCGCCACGCTTCAAATCTTGTTCCAGGATGTGATTTCTGATTAACATAGCGAGGCGCGCAGTCATCGACAAGAGAGTCGGCAAGAGTGCCGACAGGGCATCGAAGTGACCGGTGCGAACCGGAGTACCGGTCCCGTACGAGCGAGGAGTCCGCATGAGCACGGACCAGGCCCGCCCCGCGTGGGTGACGGACGAGTCGATCGCGCGATGGTGCGGCGGGGTGCGCCGCGACGCGAAACGCGACGAGGCCGAGGGCCCCGAACCGCTGGCGGCACTGGCCCCGTTCGACCTGTCGCCGACCGCGGCCGTTCCCACGTGCACACCCGAGGATGTGGCGGAGGCGGTGGCGGGCGCCCGCGTCGCGCAGGCGGCATGGGCGGGAACACCCGCGAAGCGCCGCGCCGACCTCGTACTCGCCTTCCACGACCTGCTGTTGAAGCGGCAGGACCAGGCGCTCGACCTGATCCAGTGGGAGACGGGCAAGGCGCGCTACCACGCGTGGATGGAGGTGGCCCAGGTCGTGACGATCGCCCGGCACTACGCGCGGCGCGCCCGGCACTACCTGGCGCCGCACCGCGTACGCGGGATGATCCCCGGCGCGACCAGGGTCCAGGAGGTGCGGGTGCCGAAGGGGGTCGTCGGCGTCATCTCGCCCTGGAACTACCCCCTCTACCTCGGCGTCGGAGACGTACTGCCCGCCCTCCTCGCCGGCAACGCCGTGGTCTCCAAGGCGGATTCACAGACCGCGCTGACCCTGCTGTGGACGCGGGACCTGATGGCGGAGGCCGGGCTGCCCACCGACCTGTGGCAGATCGTGACCGGCCCCGGCTCCGTGGTCGGCACCGCCCTCGTCGACGCCGTCGACTACGTCTGCTTCACCGGCTCGACCGCCACCGGACGCGCCGTCGGGGAGCGCGCCGCGCGCCGCCTGGTCGGCGCCTCCCTCGAACTCGGCGGCAAGAACCCGCTGATCGTGCGTGCGGACGCCGACATCACGGCGGCCGCGGCCGGCACGGTGGCGGCCGCCTTCGCCAACACCGGGCAGATGTGCATCCACATCGAGCGCGTCTACGTACACCAGAAGGTCTACGACGCCTTCCGTGACGAACTTGTCCGCGCGACACGGGCGTTGCGCCTCGGCCGGACCTACGACTACTCGGCGGACATCGGCTCCCTCACGTCGAAGGCGCAGCTCGCGGCCGTCGGGTCCCATGTCGACGGGGCGGTGGCAAAGGGGGCGACGGTGCTCGCGGGCGGCAAGGCCCGCCCGGACATCGGCCCGCTCTTCTACGAACCCACCGTCCTCGAAGGTGTCACGCCGGAGATGGCCGTGTGCGGCGAGGAGACCTTCGGCCCGGTCGTCTCGCTCTACCCCTACGCGTCCGACGACGAGGCGGTCGACCTGGCCAACCAGGGCAGTTACGGCCTCTCCGCGTCGATCTGGTCCAAGGACACCCGCGAGGCCGCCCGGCTCGCACGCCGGATCCGCTCCGGCTCGGTGAACATCAACGACGGCGCCGCCGCGGCCGCCGGCAGCATCGAGGCGGGGATGGGCGGCATGGGCGACAGCGGACTCGGCCGGCGCCACGGGGCCGAGGGAATCCGCAAGTACACCGAGAGCCAGACGCTCGCCACGCAGCGACTCCTTCCTCTCGGCCCGACGAAACCAGAGGAGAGCTCGGTGACATCCTTCATCCGCCGGACCAACGGCCAACTGGCCCTGCTGCGCAGGCTGGGGGTCCGATGAGCGGCGTGGGCGAACGGTGGAAGGCGCTCCGCGCGGTGGAGGGCCGGGTGGACCCGGCCGAACTCGACGCCCTGTGGGCGGACTTGGAGACGGTCGAGGCGTCCGCGCTCCTCGGCTCCTGGCGCGGCTTCGCCTTCCTGACCGGCCACCCCATCGAGAAGGTGCTGGCGGCCAGCCGCTGGCACGGCAAGCGGTTCGACGCGCTCGACGACGCCAAACCGCTGATGTGCCGCGCCGAGGACGGCAGCCTCTACTCCGACATCAAGGCGGGCCGCGGCGAGGCCAGCCTGTGGAACGTCGAGTTCCGCGGCGAGGTGACCGCCACGATGGTGTACGACGGGATGCCCGTGTTCGACCACTTCAAGCGGGTCGACGACACCACGCTCATGGGCGTGATGAATGGCAAGCCCGGCGTCGTGCTCGTGGACGGCAGGCACTTCTACTTCGGCCTGGAACGCGAAGCCTTGGAACACGAAACCCCGAAACGCGAAACCCCGGACCGTACATGAAGGCCGCGGTACTGACATGAAGGCCTCGGTACTGCTCTCGCGCGGCACCGCGCCCAGCGCACTCGTCGAGGCCGAACTCGACGACCCGCGCCCGCACGAGGTGCTCGTCCGGATCGAGGCGGTCGGCGTCTGCCACACCGACCTCGCCACCCGGAAGGCGCTCGGCGACCGCCCGGCGGTGCTCGGCCACGAGGGCTGCGGCGTCGTGCAGCGCCTCGGGTCGGAGGTCGCGGGCCTGGAGGTGGGGGACCGGGTCGTGCTCTCGTTCGCGCACTGCGGCCGCTGCGCCCAGTGCCGGTCGGGCCACCCGGCCTACTGCGCGCTCGCGACCACCCTCAACAACTCGGGACGGCGCCCCGACGGCACACCCACGATCCGCGTGGACGGTGCCCCGGTGTTCGGGTCCTTCTTCGGCCAGTCGTCCTTCGCCACGGCCGCGCTCGTCGACGCCCGTTCCTGCGTGCCCGTCGGCGACGTACCGCCGTGGGTCGCCGCCCCACTGGGCTGCGGATTCCTGACCGGGGCGGGGTCGGTCCTCAACGTCCTGCGACCGGGGCCCGGGGACCGGCTCCTGGTGGTCGGCGCGGGCGCGGTCGGCACGGCGGCGGTGCTGACCGCGCTGTCCGAGGGCGTGGAGGTCGTGGTGGCGGAGCCGGTGGCCGCGCGCCGCGACCTCGCGACCGGGTTCGGGGCGCTCGCGGTGGCCTCCCTGGACGACCCGCTCCCGTCGGTGACCCACGCCCTCGACACCACCGGCCGCCCGGAACTGCTCACCCGCGCCCTCGCGCTGCTCCAGCCACGCGGCACGCTCGCCGTGGTCGGCCTCGGCCCCGCCAGGGCCGAGATCGACGTACGGGACCTGATGCTGCGGGGGCTCCAACTCCGCGGCTGCGTCGAGGGGGACGCGGAACCGTCACAGCTCGTACCGGAGCTGATCGGGCGGTACGAGAAGGGGCGGCTGCCGCTGGACGAACTGGTGACGACGTACGGGCTCGGGGAGTTCGACCGGGCGGTGGCGGAGCAGAGGGCGGGTCGGGCACTGAAGGCGGTGCTGCTGCCCGGGAGTTGATGAGCCGTCAGGGGCGGATCAGAGGAGATGGTCCACCGGGACGTGCCCCCGGGCGCGCCCGTCGTCGTCCAGCAGGCGCCCCATCCGCTTCGCGGTCAGCAGGGTGACATCGCGGCGCAGGATTCGGGCACCGGGGAGCCGGGAGCCGAGGCGGACCTCGAAGCCGGCGGCGTCACTCAGCGAGCGCGCCCAGGTCGACACCAGCAGATTGGCCTCGCCGGTCACCGCCATGCACAGCCGGACACCGGGCAACGCGGCCACCAGATGCCCCGCCGCGTCGAGTTCGGCCGACGGCACGGCGACCCGGTACGTGCTGATGACCGGTCGGCCCGCCGCCAGGTGCGACACGTCGCAGCGGATCCTGACCTGGCCCGAGCCCAGCATCCGGGTCAGGCGGCGGCGCACCGTCGCCTCGCTGGCCCCGGTGTCCCGGGCGAGATCGCTGTAGGACCGGCGGGCGTCGCAGGACAGGGAGCGGAGCAGCGCGCGGTCGGCGTCGCCGTGCTGCGGGGCCGCCGCATGAGCCGCGACGGCCGACGCCAGACGGGAGCGCTGGCCGCGGTCGAGCGCGTGCACCTTCCAGTCCGCGCCTTCCCGGTAACTGTGCAGCACCACGGAGAGCTGGACGTCGCGCGCACCCGGCAGCCCGGCGAGCGGGCCGTCGGCGAAGCGCGTCAGGGCGGCCGTACCGGAGCAGGACACGGTGAGGAAGAGGGCGCCGTCGCTGCCGGTGGTGCCGCCCCCGGTGGTCCGCTCGACACTGGCCACGCGCGGGTCCGCGCACGCCGCCTCCGTGGCGGCGGCCAGGCTGCCGGGGGCCACGGCCACATCGGCGAAGGCCATGCAGAGGCGCTGCCCCCGCCCGTGCCGCTCCCACGACTCGTACGCGGTGCTCCAGGCGAGCCCGGAGGCGCGCAACCGGTCCCAACGGCGGGCGGCGGTGGTGGCGTCGATGCCGAGGACCGCGCCGATCCGCGACCAGGGGCCACGGGGGCTGGTCTGCAAGGCGTCGACGAGCGCCATGTCCGTCTCGTCGAGGTCGTACATGTCGCCGGTGGCGGCGGGGTCGCCTACGACAGCGGCGCCCGAGTCGGCGGTGTCGGTGGTGCGGGAGTCGCACATGTCGGCAGTTGCGGAGACGGAATCCTGCGTCTCAAGGGCGATGGATTCCGGCATCGATGCGGGGGCGGGCGGCATGGCGACCATTGTGGGGCCACTCGCACCCACCCGTGCGGCGGCCCCACCACAGGGGCGGACGCCCGCCGTACGGATGTGCGCGCCTGCCCGGACGTGGACCCGTCCGCAGGTACGGCGTGCGCGCCCACCCCTGGGGCCTGTCGTTTGGATCAGGACCCACCCGCGACACACACCGTGGAGCCGCCGTGAGCGCCACCGATACACCGACCGACGCGCCCGCCGCGCGCCCCGAGCCCGCCGAGGGCCGGGTCCGGCTCGACCGGGCCGCGAAGACGACCGTCGGCCTGCTGTTCCTGGCCTGGATCGTCGACTACATCGACCGGCTCGTGATCAACCTCGCGCTGCCGCACATCGGCACCGAGTTCGGCATCGACCGTACCCAGCAGGGCATGGTGCTCTCCGCGTTCTTCCTGGCCTACGCGGCGTGCCAGATCCCCGGCGGACTGCTCGCCGACCGGTTCGGATCCAAGCGGATCCTGCTGTGGGCGATGCTCATCTGGTCGGTGTTCACGGCGCTGACCGGGACCGCCTGGTCGTTCGCCGCGCTCGTCGTGATCCGGGTGCTGTTCGGCGCCGGGCAGGGCATCTTCCCCGCCGCCGCGATGAAGGCCGTCGCCGAACGCACCGGCTCCCGCGAGCGGATGACGGCGAGCGGCTGGATCTCCTCGTCCAACTCCTTCGGCGCGGTCGTCGCGCCGCTGATCGCGGGACCCGTCATCGCCCTGTGGGGCTGGCGCATGTCGTTCTACGCCGTCGCGGGACTCGGCGTCGCGACCTTCGTCCTCGTACAACTCCTGCTGCCCCCCGGCGCGGCCGACCGCACGGACCGAGGCCGCCGGGGGCGGCGGCGGAACGCGTGCGCTGCTCGCCACCCCGGCGATGTGGCTGTACGTGGGGATGCTGTTCGGCTACGGCATGCTCGCCTGGGGCCTCAACTCCTGGGTGCCGTCGTATCTGCAGACCGAGCGCGGGCTCTCGCTGGAGAGTTCGGGTCTGCTCACCGCGCTGCCCGCGCTCTTCGGCGGCCTGACCATGATTCTCAGCGGCTGGTGCGCGGACAGGCTGAAGGGCCGCCCCGCGCTGCTCGTCGCGCCGTCCATGACCGTCGCCGGCGTGGCGGTGCTCGCGATGACGCAGGCCGAGGGCCTGGTCGCGTTCGAGACCCTGCTGTGTCTCGCCTTCGCCGCCTGCACGTTCTGCTTCACGCCGATCTTCGCGGTGCCGCTGCGGACGCTGTCGACCCGGCTGAGCGGCGCGGCCTCCGGAATGATCAACTTCGGCGGCCAGTCCGCGGGCATCCTGGTGCCGATGCTGATGGGATATCTCGCGGACACCTACTCGTTCGCCGTCGCCTTCTCCGTCCTGGCCCTCGGGGCGGCGCTCACCGCCGGCCTCGCACTCATCGCCCCGCAGACCTCCGAAGCCCTGCGCTCCCGGCTCGGCCCCGCCGTCCGGGACTGATCACCCGCCCTCCCCATTCAGCGAAGGAGCTTTGCCACATGACCACTTCCACGTCCCCCGCCTGCCCGGTCGATCCCGCCCGGCTCACGCTGCCCGCAGGCACCCCCGCCGACGAGGGGCTGCCGCAGCTGCTGCCCGCCCTCGGCGAGCTCTACCGGGACCTGCACGCCCACCCCGAACTGTCGATGCACGAGACCCGCACCGCCGCGATCATCGCGACCGTGCTGCGCGCCCAGGGCTGGGAGGTCACGGAGCACGTCGGCACCACCGGCGTCGTCGGCACGCTCACCAACGGCGAGGGCCCCACGGTCCTGCTGCGCGCCGACACCGACGGACTGCCGCTGGCCGAGGACACGGGCCTGCCCTACGCCTCGACCGACACCGCGACGGGCCCGGACGGCCACGAGGTGCCGGTGATGCACGGCTGCGGCCACGACCACCACGTCACCGCGCTGCTCGGCGCGACCGCCCTGTACGCGGCGGACCGCACGTCCTGGCGCGGCACGCTCCTCGCCGTGTTCCAGCCCGGCGAGGAGATCGCGGCGGGTGCGCAGGCCATGGTCGACGACGGCTTCGCCGACCGCTTCCCGCGCCCGGACGTCTGCCTCGGCCAGCACGTCAGCCCGCTGCCCACCGGCACGGTGGCGCTGCGCCCCGGCACGACCATGTCGGCCGCGGACAGCTTCCGCATCCGGCTGTTCGGCTCCGGGGGACACGGCTCCCAGCCCGAGCTGACGGTCGACCCGATCGTGCTCGGCGCGCACGTGGTGACCCGGCTGCAAACGGTGGTCTCCCGGGAGATCGCCGCTCAGGACGCGGCGGTGGTGACGGTCGGCTCGTTCCGGGCGGGCCACAAGGAGAACATCATCCCGGACAGCGCCGAACTCAAGGTCAACGTCCGGACCTTCGACCCGAAGGTCCGCGAGCGGGTCCTCGCCGCCATCGAACGCATCGTCCGCGGCGAGGCCGAGACCGCGGGCGCCCCGCGCGAGCCGGAGTTCGAGCCGCTCAACGCCTTCCCGCTCACCGTCAACGACGACGACGCCACCGAGCGCGTCCGCACCGCCCTGCTGTCCGTCTACGGCGACGAAGGCGTGCAGCACATGGCGCGCCCGCTCTCCGGCAGCGAGGACTTCGGCCTCTTCGGCACGGCGCTGGAGTGCCCGTCGGTGTTCTGGATGTGGGGCAGCCTCGACCCCAAGCTCTACGAGGGCGAGGACCCGACGCAGGTGCGTCCGGGCATCCCCGGCAACCACTCGCCGCGCTTCGGCCCGCAGGCGGAGCCCGTCATCGAGTACGGGGTGCGCGGACTGCGCGCGGTGGCCGCCGAGTTCAACGGCCCCACGGCCTGACCGCACGGCCGACCGGATGTGTCAGGGCTCGATCTTCTCCAGGTCCTCGAGCAGGCCAGGGTGGGTCGGCTGCCAGCCGAGAGCGGCGCGGGTGTGTGCGCTGCTCGACGGCTGGTCGGTCGCGAAGATCGGCCCGAGCGGTCCGAAGTTCTCCTCCGGCACGGACTCGGACGGGATACCGAGACGCCGCCCGATGACCGCGGTGATGTCCCCTACGGCATCGCCTTCGTCGGCGACGGCATGCCATGCCGTACCGGCGGGAGCCTTCTCCAGGGCGAGCCGGAACAGGACGGCGGCGTCGAGCGCGTGGACGGCGGGCCAGCGCTGCGTGCCGTCCCCCGGGTAGCCGGCGACGCCGGTTCGGCGGGCGATCTGGGTGACCAGTCCGGCGAAGCCGCCGTCGCCCTCGTTGTGCACGGTGCGCGGCAGCCGGATCGCCGAGCTGCGCACGCCGCGCGAGGCGAGGCCGAGGGCGCGCTGCACCGATACGCTGCGCCCGCCGACGGGCCCGTCCGTGGGCAGCGGGTCCTCCTCGGTCGAGGCCCGCCCCGCCACCCACGGCGTACCCGACACGGTGACGAGCGGCCGGTCGGAGCCGACGAGGGCGTCGCCGAGCGCCGCGAGCGCGGCCCCCTCCTCGGCGACGGCCCGCGCGAGCGCCTCCGGTGAGCTGAAGTCGTTGCTGAAGGCGAGGTGGACGACGCCGTCCGCCTGCTCGGCGCCGGTGCGCAGCACGTCGAGATCGGTGAGACCACCACGGACCACGTCCGCGCCGGCGGCCGTGGCCTTCTCGGCGGAGGCGTCGGAGCGGGCGAGGGCGGTGACCGCGTGACCCGCCGCGAGCAGTTCCGCGACGACGGCCGAGCCGATCAGGCCCGTACCGCCGGTGATGAAGACGCGCATGGTCGACTCCAAGGTGCGAGGATTGGTGATGCGACATGTGTCGCATCACCAATCACGGTACACCCGCTGATGCGACATGTGTCGCATCACTTAGGATGGGCGTATGCCGAGATGGAAGCCGGATGCCCGGCAGCGCCTGGTCGTGGCGGCGCTGAACCTGTTCGCCGAGCAGGGCTACGACGACACGACGGTCGCCCAGATCGCCGAGCGCGCGGGCCTCACCCGCAGCACGTTCCACCGGCACTTCGCCGACAAGCGGGAGATCCTCACGGCGGGACAGAAGACCCTCAGCCGCCTGCTGGTCGAGGGCATCGCCCAGGCCCCCGACGACGCGACCCCGGTCGAGGCCGTCGCGGCGGGCCTTGAGCGCGCCTCGGGAGAGATGACCTCCTTCAACCGCGAACTGGGCCCGCTGCTGCACGCGGCGATCGAGGCGAACGCGGAGTTGCAGGAGCGCAACGCGCTGAAGAGCATCGGCATGGCCGCCGCCATGGTCGAGGCCCTACGAGGCCGTGACGTCCTGGAACCCACGGCGCAGGTCGCCGCGGAACTCGGCGTACTCGCCTTCAAGCTCGGCTTCGCCGCATGGGTCGACCCCGCCCGCGACGAGGTCCCCGGCGAACTGGCCCCCCTCGTGCTGGCCGCCCTCGACGATCTGTGCGCGGCGGCCGTGGAACTGCGCTGACGGCTCCACTGTTTCGTCGGTCCGGGCTAGTAAAGTTCCTGGTGGTACGCCCAGTTGACCGGACGTCACAGCTGAGAGGGAGCCCGTGAGGATCGAACTTCCGCCGGAGCCGGTGCACTTCGTCAACCGACACGCCGAGCGGGAGCGGGCGCTGCGCGCCGTGGAGGACTGGCAGGGCCGGTCCCGGCCGCTGGTCATGTCGTTGAGCGGCCCGGCCGGGCTCGGCAAGTCGGAGCTCGCGTACGTGATCGCCCGGACGGTGCGCGACCGGTACCCCGACGGGGTCCTCTCGGTGGACCTCGACGACTTCCGGCTCGACGGTGTACTCGACCCCGGTGACGTACTCGCACAGCTGCTTCAGTCGCTGAACGTCGAAGTGGGCCTGGTAGCCCGCCCGTTCAAGGCGCGGTGCAAGCAGTACTGGAGCATGACGGCGGACCTGAAGCTGGTACTGATCGTCGACAACGTCCGGTACGCCTCCGAACTCGTCCCGCTGCTCCCGGCCTCCGGCGCGAGCCTCGTGATCGTGGCGAGTCACGGGCCGCTGTACGACCTGGAGGACGGCGCAGCGATCGGCATGCCGCTCCAGCCGCTCACGGAACAGGCGGCGACCGAACTCCTCGACCTGATCGTCCGCGACGACCGCCTCGCCACCGACCCGGCAGCCGTGCGTGCACTCATCGGCCTGTGCGACGGACTCCCCACCGCCCTGCACGTCGCGGGCCGCTGGATCCGCTCGCACCGGCTGCGACCGCTGCCCCGGCTGATCGACCAACTGCGCGGCGAATGGGGCGAGAAGGGGGTGCCCGGCGTCGAGCGGGTCTGGGACGCGGCGTACGGAGCGCTGTCCGATGCGGCCGCATGCCTGTACCGGCTGCTGCCCCACCACCCGGGAGCCACGTTTACGTCCGAGTCGGCCACGGCCCTGCTCGGCCTCGGCCCCGACGCCTGCGAGGAAGCCCTCGAAGAGCTCGACCGGGCGGGGGTCCTGGACCTGCGCGCGGGCGGCGGACGGATGCGGCTCCCCGGCCCCCTGCACGCGCACGCCCTGCGCAGCTCGCACCGCGCCGCGGCGGCGGGCGAGGCGGAGGAGGCCCGGGTCCGGGTGCTGCGCTGGTACGTGCGCCAGGCCCAGCGGGCCGACCTGCTCGCGGCGGGCCCCCGCCTGGTGGTGACGGACCGCACGGCACCCCTGCCCGACGCGCCCGACGTACCCCTGTCGGACGCCGCCGCACAGGGCACCACGTGGCTCTTCGCCGAACGGCACACCTTGTTCGCCTGCGTACGCCTCGCCCACGCCCTCGGCATGGACGCCGAGGCCGTGGCCCTGTCGGAGCCCCTGTGGACGTACGCCCTGGACCACCCGGGCCGGGGCGAGGTCGTCGACGCGCTGAAACTCTCGCGGGACGCGGCGGTCCGGCACGGCGGGAGCGCCGCCTGGCTGGTGCGTACGCGATGCCAACTCGCCCGACAGCTCTGGGAGTCGGGCGAGCATGCGGCGGCCGCGGACGAGCTCGACGCCGCGTCGTCGGCGGCACGCCTGCTCGGCGGAACGGAGACGGAGCGCAAACTGGCCGCCTCGGTCGCGGAGTTCCACGGCATGCTCAAGAGCGCACAGGGCAACTGGGCCGAAGCCGCACGGGACTTCGAGGCATGCCGTGACATGCACCGTGCGGTCCCCAACCCGTACGGCGTCATGCTCCAGACCTACCGCATGGGCGAGGCGCAGGCACGACTGGGTGCCACGGACGCCGCGCAACGCCTGCTCACGGAGGCACACGACGCCGCGCGTGCGCAGCAGCGTGAACGCATGACGCGCCGCACGGGCTTCGCCCTGGCCGGCGTACTCTCCGGGCTCGGCCGACGGGCCGAGGCGCGGCATCTGTACGAGGAGTCCCTGGAGGGCGCGCAAGCCCGGGGATCAGGGTTCGACGAGGCCCGCGTGCGCGACGCCCTGGCGGACCTGGCGGAGGCGGACGGACGGCCCGCGGAAGCGGCGGAGCACCGGCAGGCCGCGGACGACATCCGTCGGCGCAACGGGCTGGCCACGGGCGAATGAGTCCGGTGGCAGAAGCACGGGCGGTGGATTCTCGAATCAGTTCATGTGCGTGTCGAACCAGTCGAGCATCTGCTCCGGGTGTTCGGAGAAGTAGGTGTAGCCGTCCCAGCGACGGGTGCTGCCTTCGATCCAGAACAGCTTCTTGTCGACGACGGGGATCGCGTCGAAGATCGCCTGTACGTCTTCGGGCCGGGTGAGTACGTCGTCGCGGACCTGGGTGATGAAGGTGGGCACCTGGCAGCTCTTGGCGTACTCGATGGGCGACACCTGGTCGATGGTGAAGCTGGTGACCAGCTGGAACGCCCGGTCGAAGTCGTCGATCCGGTCCGCGATGCCCATCGCGCCGAGGGCCTGTCCGGCCATCACACGCAGTGAGACCGGCTGCGGGTTGACCAGGCAGCGGACGTCCTCGAAGAGTTCGGGGTGGCCGGCCATCGCGACATAGGTGGAGTTGCCGCCCATGCAGCGGCTGAGCAGACCGAGCGTCATACCGGCGGTGTCGGGCCGGGACTTGACGTACCGCAGCGAGCCGGCGACATCACGGGACTCGAACAGGCCCCAGGTGAAGAGCCCGCCGTTGGCGGCACCACTGTGGCCGTGGTTCCGTGCGTCGTAGGTCAGGATGTTGTAGCCGGCGTCGTGCAGGTGCTTGTACTCCGGCAGAAGGTTGACCTCGAAGTCGTTGCCGCCGGGGACCATCGACTTCCATGGCTCCAGGTGCGAGGGGAAGCCATAGCGGTTCATCGGCAGCGGATGGTTGGCGACGATCAGCTTGTCCGAGCCGGGGGCGGGGATCCACCACGCCTCCAGCGGGGTGCCGTCCAGGGACGGGAAGGTGACGTCCTCGTAGGCCATCCCGTACTCATCCGGAGTGTGCAGGAGCGGTGTCCGGACCGGGTGGGTGAACATCCCGCCGACCAGGCCATTGATCATTTCAGAGGTGTCGGCCATGCCAGTTTCACCTTCACTTTCTGCCTCATGGCGAAATCGCCCGATACGCCCCCTTACTCATGGGAACCTAGCTCTCGGACTGGGGGGAAGCCACTGGTGAAGGGTGTACTGGCATTACACCCCTCCGTGACTCTTCCGCACCCTCTCCACCAGGAGAATCCCCCTAACCTGGCTCCCGTGGACCATGCAGCCGAGACCCGGGCGTTTCTGACCTCCCGCCGCGCCGGAATCAGTCCCCAGGAGGCGGGGCTGCCCGCCCAGGGCACCCGCCGGGTACCGGGGCTACGGCGCGCCGAGGTCGCCCGGCTCGCCGGGATCAGCGTCGAGTACTACGCCCGGCTGGAGCGCGGCGACCTGTCCGGGGTGTCGGACCAGGTTCTGGACTCCCTTGCCCGGGCGCTGCGCCTCAGCGAGCACGACCGCACCCATCTGGAGAGTCTCGCCCGCACTTCCGGTACGGGACACCGGCGGCGCCGTCCGGCCGCCGCTGACACGGTGCGGCCGAATGTTCAGCACCTTCTGGACTCCATGACCGGCCCGGCCTTCGTCGTGAACGGCTGCGGTGACGTGCTGGCCGCCAACGCCGTAGGCCGCATCCTCTACGCCCCCATGATCGAGTCTGCCGGGAGTGCCACCCCCAACCATGCGCGGTTCACCTTCCTCGACCCCCGCTCCCACCAGTTCTGGGGCGACTGGGAGAGCGCGGCAGACAACCTCGTCGCCCTCCTGCACGCCCAGGCCGGCCGCGGCCCGTACGGCAAGGGCCTCACCGATCTCGTCGCGGAACTGTCCACCCACAGCCAGGCGTTCCGCACCCGCTGGGCCGACCACGACATCCTCCAGTTCCACCGAGGCGCCAAGGTCATCCACCATCCTGACGCCGGCCTTCTCCACCTCTCCTACGAAACGCTTGACCTGCCCGGCGACGGCCTGATCCTCTTCACCTACGGCGCCGAGCCCGGCAGCGACTCCGAAGACGCCCTGCGCATCCTGGCCGGCCGTACTGCCGCCCCCGACCACGCCCCCGAGTAAGCGCGAATGGCAGCCGGCAGCCAGGCGCCCGTCAACGTTCGTGGTCGTTGCACCTAGATCTCCTGTTGGGCCTCGTCGGGCGTTGCGGGTCGCAGGCGAACGGGGAACGCGTGCTAACCGACCACGCACGTCAGTGTGGTGTCGGCGCCGGTCGTGGATGTGGTGGTGGTCAGCCATGCGTGCGCGGCCGACACCGTGGCGGCCGGGTCCGCGCGGGCGACGCGGCCGTTCTCGGTGGCGGGCCCGGCTTCGAGGACGTAGGGCCGTTCGTGCCCGCGTACGCGCAGCAGGCAGCGCCCCGTGGGCAGGACGGCGGCGGCCGTGCGGCATCCCGGATAGTCGGACAGGGTCTGCCGTGCCCACCCGTCGAAGGTCCGGCTGAGGCCCGCACCGTCGGCGGGGCCGACCAGCGATCGGCGGTACAGGAGCCCTGCGGAGCGGGCGAGTTGCTCGCTCGCCGCCCCTTGCTCCACGGCGAGGTGATGTCCCGGCGCGCCCATCCCGGCGGGGTGTCGCGTGATGCTGGTGGAGTCCTCGGTGAACTCGACGTGCACGTCGAAGGCGAAGGGTGTGCGGCGTGGTGTGTCGGGCAGTGGCAAGGGGGCCGCGGCGGGGGAGGGGTGGTCCGGTGGAGTGAGGTCGAGCAGGGTGTAGAGCTCGTCGCGCAGCCGCCGCAGGGCGTCGTGCCGGTGGGCGAAGGCGGCACGGGCGGCTTCGGCCGCGCGGCCCGGACGGTACGCCCGCAGCGCCTTCGGCAGGTCATCCGCTGGGCCCAACTCCGGTACACCGCCCAGGAGTACGTCCATGGGGCTGCTGGGGAGCAGCTCGTCGCCACCCCGGCAGGCGGCGACGACGGGTCTGTCGTCGGCGGCGGCGTAGTACAGGGCCGCGGAACCGTGGTCGGTGATCAGGGCGTCGGCCGCGACCAGGACCGAAGCCCACTCGTCGCGGGGGTGCGGCAACAGCATCCCGGCCGCGAGGGCGGGCGCGAGCCGCTGCCCGAGCTCGAACGCGCCGATCCTGCTCCACTCGTTGGGGTGCACGATGAGCGCCAACTGGTAAGCGTCGTACGGGAGATGGGCGGCAAGTAGCGCGGGGAGGTCGGGCCGGCGCCGGAGCAGCGACTCGGGCCCCCAGGTGGACGTGAGCGCGACGAGCGTGCGGGGCCCCGTGCCCAGCGCGGCCCGATACCGGTCGCGGTGTGAGCGGGAGGCGAGGACGCGCTCCAGCGTGGGATCGCCGACGACCTTCGCGCGGCGTGCCGCCTGCGGGGCCACGGTCGTGAGGCGGGTGAGTTGAGCGGGGTGGGCCAGGGCGTGCAGGGCGATGGGCGCCGCGCCTTCGGCACGGCTCAGATACACCGGGTCGAGGCCGGACGCGGAGTCGGCCGAACCCTCGTACGGAATGGTCTTGTTGAACCCGGCCCCGTGCGGCAGCAGGACGTGCGGGCCCCGCAGCTGTCCCAGGTCGCCCTTGGGGCTCGCGGCGATGACCAGGTCGTACGTCCGCGACACCGCCTCGCTCCACGGCACGGTGCGGGCACCCACCTCTTCGATGGCCGCCAGCGCGTCGGCGCCGAAGTCCGAACCGGGAACGAGGGTGAAGCAGCGGGTGACACGGTCGTCACCGGCGAGCGCGGGAAGCACATCGAGGAGCCGGTAGAGCGCTACGGCCGACCGCGCGGCAAGAAGAACGGTCCGCTGCCGGTCGCCCGTCGCCCGTCGCCCGTCGCCCGTCGCCCGTCGCCCGTCGCCCGTCGCCCGTCGCCCGTCGCCCGTCGCCCGGAAATTGTCCAGTCTAGTGGGGGCGGGGCTGCTGCGGTGTCGTTTCCGCAGATGGGGGCTGGTTCTTGTGCGTCGTCCGGCGACATGATCCGATCCTACCGTCGGGTGTTCGAGGGGTACCGCGCGCGGCGCGGTGGACGGGGAAAGGTGTGGCGGGGGATGAGTGACTGGGGAGTGGCGTTGATCGCGGCCGGCTCCGCGATCGCGGGCAGCGTCGTCACGGGCTGGTACGGCCGCTCCGCCGGCCTCCGGCAGGCGGAGGCGGCCCGGCACTCCGGTGACCGCCAGGCGGACGCGCTGCTCACATCGGTCCGCATGACACTCGGCGCCGACGAGCAGCGCGCCGCCCGCGAGGCGCGGCGCGGCACGTACGCGGAGTTCCTGGGGGCCGCGGAGAGCGGCATCGTCGCCGCACGCACGGGCCTCGGAACCGCCGAGGACGAACCGCGCCTGTACCGCGCGTTGAGCGCGCTGACCCTGGAGGCCCCGCCGACGGTCGCCGACGCGGCGCACCATGTCGTCGACGCGCTGCGCCGACATGACACACAGGACGACCTGCGCCACGCGAAGGAGTCGTTCGTCGCGGCCGCACGGGAGGACCTGAACCGGGCGGACGGCTGACTGGGACCGGGGGATGTCGGGCGGTCAGCCCAGCACGTCCTCCTCGCCCTCCACCCACACCCGCAGCGCGGACGGTCGCACGGCGTCCATGTGCACCCGGTTGACGGCGATCGTGCTGCGCCGCGCGGCCGCCTCGGGTTCGCCGGTGTTGGTGTTGACGTCGAAGCGGGGGAAGTTGCTGGAGGAGACGTCCAGCCGGATGCGGTGGCCTGCGGCGAAGCGGTTCGCCGTGTCGGGTGCCGTCACCTCGATCTCGTACACCTCACCGGGGGCGAGGGGCTCGGGCCGTTCGAAGGAGCGGTGGAAGCGGCAGCGGAAGATTCCGTCGGTGAGGTTCATGGCGAAGCCGTGCGGATGGTCGGGGTTGGGCGGGTACTGGTCGATGAGCTTGACGGTGAAGTCGGTGTCGGGCGCGGAGGACGACACGTACAGCTTCACCGAGACCGGACCCGCGACCACCACGTCCCGGTCCAGCGGTGGTGTGAGGACGCTGATGACATCGGGGCGGGCGTCGAGCGGCAGATAGGGCTCGGCGGCCCCGAACGTCCGGGCGTCCGGCGCGTTCTGGTCGTACGCGCCGCCCGTCATGACCGGTTCGCCCGAGGTCACCTGCCCGCCCATGGTCGGCACCGGGTTCCGCGGATCGAAGTCGTACGCCACCGATGCCTCGGAGGCGATGGACGGGGCGGGGGAGAGGGCGCCGTCGGTGTGCAGGTACAGGGACACCGGGCGGGTTCCGGACGGCGGCCAGGCCGTGTCCTCGCGCCACTCGCCGCCGTGGCGCATGCGCCCCGCCGCGTCCCGGCGGCCGTCCCCGCCACCCATCAGGAAGTACTGCACGGCCGGGAAGGTGTCACGGGGGGAGACCTCCCGCCCGAGCGCCTGGTCGAACCACCGGCTGCGGAACGCGAGATACGACTCGGCCAGGTTCCCCGACAGCGTCGACGCCGGTCCGAAGTCGACGTCTCCGGAGAACGTCTCGCAGCGGTGACCGTGCGTCCACGGACCCATCACCAGGTACGCGGGCGCCTTCTTGCGCGCCCGCAGCTCCGTGAAGTTCTCGATGGTCGACCGGACATAAGGGTCGTACCAACTGCCCATGTGGAGGCTCGGGACGTCGGGGAAGCGGTCGTAGGAACCGCGGCCGTAGAGCGCGGGGTTGCGGTAGTAGTCACCGAAGGCGTCCTCGCGCCACTGCTCCAGCAGGAACGCCTCGTACGCCGGGAGATGCCGCAGCGGTGACGAACCCGGCCGCCACGGCAGCGCGGTGAACCAGCCCGCCACGTCCAGGCGGCGCATCTCCTCCGCCAGGACCGGATCGGTTGCCGCCTCGGGGCTGTTCGCCCCGTGCCGCAACGCCCACGTGGCCTGCTTCAGCTCGAAGGCGCCGCCCATCCGCATGCCCGCCTCGTACGCCGAGGCGAAGCCGCCCGAGTCCTGGAACATTGCCGCGAGACCGGCCGGGGCCTCCGCCGCAGCGGCGGCCTGGACGTGCGCGGAGTAGGACACCCCGGTCATCACCACCCGGCCGTCGCACCACGGCTGCGCCCGGATCCACTCCACGGTGTCGGCACCGTCCGGGCCCTCCCCGAGGTACTTCACGAACGTCCCCTCCGACTCCCCGCGCCCACGGCAGTCCTGCCGTACGACGTGGTACCCGGCGTCCGTGAAGTGCCGTGCGATGTCCTCGGGCCGTGGCACCGGGGCGTCGTGCCGGTCCTGGTCCGAGCCACGCTGCTCGCGCTTGCCGTACGGGGTCCGCTCCAACAGCACCGGAAGCGGCGCGGGTTCGGGCTCGGAGCCTGCGGTGTAGAGGTCCGCGGCGAGGCGGGCCCCGTCGCGCATGGGGACGGTCAGGGGCCTGCGCCACAGCGTGCCGTCGGCGTGCAGCGGACGGGGGGTGCGGGCGGCTTTGAGGGTGTCTTGCGAGGTCACGGCCGCAACCGTAGGTCGCGGCCGACGCGCGGTGGATCACTTGCCGCAATCACGTCAACTGTTCCGTCAGGCCGTGACGCCGTGCGTATCCCCTTCGTACTGTGTGCCCGCCGCCCTGCCGCTTTCAGCGATCAGCGACGGGCGATCAGCGCAGGCGTGACCTGTGCGCCCGCCCGGCGTGGCCCCCTTCGAACCCAGGAGAATCCATGAGCGCGACCGCTCGCCGTGAGGTGCGACCCGAACGCCCGCCCACCGGGGGCGGCGGCTCGCGGCTGCTCGATTTCATCGAGCGGGCGGGCAACGCGCTGCCGCATCCCTTCTGGCTCTTCTGGATCATGGCGGGCGTCGTCGCGGTCGTCAGCTGGGCACTCGCGGCAGCCGGGGCGCAGGTCGCCGACCCGTCCAAGGACGGCACCATCGCCGTGCGCAGCGCGATATCCGGCGACGCCGTCCGCGACCTCGTCAACGGCGCGGTGGACAACTTCGTCACCTTCGGCCCGCTCGGCACGGTGCTCGTCGTGATGCTGGGCGTCGCCGTCGCCGAACGGGCCGGCCTGTTCGAGGCGTTGGCGCGGCGGATGCTGTCCAATGTCTCCCCGCGCTGGGTCACCCTTGGTGTCGCCCTGTGCGGTGTGCTGTGCAAGTTCCTGTCCGACTCCGCGTACGTCGTGCTGATTCCGCTCGGCGCCATGGCGTTCCGCGCGGTCGGCCGCTCGCCCATGCTCGGCATGATCGTGGCCTTCGTGTCGATCAACGCCGCCGGCGACGCCAACCCGCTGATCACCTCCAGCGACGTGCTCTACGCCTCCGTCGCCACCGAGGCCGCACACCTGGTGGACGCCGACTTTGTCGTCCGGGCCACCGACAACGTGTACTTCTCCACGACGTCGGCGTTCATCCTGGCCTGCACCGTCGCCTTCGTCACCGAGAAGGTGCTCACCAAGCGCGAGCATCTGCTCGTGCCGGACGCGGATCTGGAGGAGAAGGCCCGGCAGACCGTCATCACCGCAGGAATCGACGACGCCACCGAGCTCCGCGCACTCAAGCGCACCGGCCTGGCCGCTCTCGGCTACGCCGTCCTCCTCATCGCCGCGATGCTCCCGGTCGACTCCCCGCTGCGCGGCAAGGGCGGCTCCATCGTCGAGTCGACCCTCCTCAACAGCGTGTCCGTCTTCGTCGCCGTGTTCTTCATCCTCATCGGCTACGTGTTCGGCAGGGCGACCGGCCGCATCGAGAGCAGTCGCGACGTGCCCGCCCTCATGGCCGAGGGAGTCCGGGACATCGCCCCGCTGCTCGTCCTCTTCCTGGCCGTCTCGCAGTTCCTCGCGCTGTTCCAGTGGACGAACATCGCCACCGTGCTCGCCGTGAAGGGGGCCGATTTCATCGAGCACCTGGGCGTGCCCACGCTCGTCCTCTTCCTCCTGCTGCTGATCGCGATCTCCCTGATCAACCTGCTGATCACCAGCGGTTCCGCCCTCTGGTCACTGGTCGCCCCGGCGCTCATCTCGATGATGATGCTGCTCGGCACCAGCCCCGCCACCACCATGGCGCTGTACCGGATCGCAGACTCGTGCACCAACTCCATCAGCCCGATGGGCACCACCTTCGCCCTCGCCGTCGGCTATCTGCAGACGCTGCGGCGCAAGGCGGGCATCGGCACGCTGGTCTCCTTCACGCTGCCGGTCGCGATGGCGATGCTCGTGGTGTGGGTCGTCCTCTTCTTCGCCTGGTACCTGCTCGGCATTCCGCTGGGGCCGGGGGCAGCGGTCCGATGACACGGGAGTGCCTTCGTACCCTGGTGCCGTGAGCATCATCATCGACGTCGGAGGGCTCGGCCCCGCGGACATCGCGGCCGGGCCCTCCGCGCTGTCCGAACTCATGGCGAGCCTGCACATCCTCGCCGAACCCGAGCACCACCCCGAGGCCGCCGACTGGACCGCCCGCGCCGCCGCGGTGGACCCGGTGCTCCGTGACGAACTCGCGGTCTTCGCCCCGCTGTGGGCCCGCTTCCGCTGCCGCCTCTTCTACCCTCGTACGCTCCCCGTCGCGGCGGGACTCCCGGAGGAGCTCGCGGCCATCGAGGACCTCCCCCGCACGGAATTCCTCGGCCTCGTCGCACCCGGCGTGCTCGGTGCCACCTCCCGGCCCGCGCCCGCCGCCCACGAACTGCGCCCCGGCACCGAGGCCGCCGAGGAGTACGTACGCCAGTGCCGTCGGCGCTCGCACTCCAGAGGCGACCTGGCCGCCGAACTGGTCGCGGACCCGGCGGCGTTCCGCGCCCGGCTTCTCGCGGTGCTGCGCGCCGCCGACTCCGCGTTCTTCGCGGACGACTGGCACACCCTGCGCCCCGCGCTCGACGAGCACACCCGTGAGGTCCGGCGCCGGCTCGCCAGGGCCCGCCCACCCGTCGACGTGCTCACCGAACTGCTCCCCACCGCGTCGCGCGTCGGACCGGGAGCCCGGATCCGCCTCGACAAGCTCCAGATCGACGAGGTGGTCGTCGGCCGGCGCCCGCTCGTCCTCGTCCCCTCGGTCCGCGTCTGGCCGCACCTCGTCGTCAAGGACGAGGACCCGTCCTGTGTCGTCGTCCAGTACGCGGTCCGCGCCGCGGCGCCCTCCGGGCCCGGCCAACTCTCCCTGCGCGCCCTGCACGACCGGCTCACGGCACTCGCCTCACCCGGCCGCATGGAACTGTGCCGGCACCTCCTCGGCGAACCGATCACCACCTCCGAACTGGCCACCCGCCTGGGCTCCACCGAACCCCAGGTCTCCCGCACCCTGCGCCAACTCCGCGAGGCGGGCCTGGTCCGCTCGACCCGCGACGGCAAACTCGTCCGCCACCGACTGGCGACGGACGTCGTACGAGCCCTGGGGGACGACGTACTGGCGACGGTGATGCGCTGAGGCCACAGTGCCCCGAGGCCGCCCTTTACGATCCGGCGATCTCCTGCCGGAGCCGCTGGGTGAAGCGGCGCAGGAGGGCCACCGTCTCGTGGTACTCGGCCCTGCGGACGTCCGAGCCGGCAGTGGGCCTGATTCCCCAGACCCGGCGGACGAGAGTGTCGGCGAGCACGACGGTGTCGTCGGCGCACAGCAGGTAGAGCGTCGACCGGGCCTCCTGCAGCCGGTTCGCCAACTCGTTGGCGCCCGGGCCGTCGTCGCCCAGCCGTGATTCCTTGAGGTGGTCGATCAGCTGCACCACGGCCGTGTTGAAACCGGCTCCGGCCTTGAGTTTCTGCTCGCGCAGCCACATCCGGTCCTGGCGGCGCGCGGTGAACCACGAGCCGAACACGACACCCAGGAGCCCGATACCGGCCCCGAGGCCCACCGACAGCATGCTCTCCACGGTCAACTCCCCCCCCGATGCGCAACCGGCGTTCAGGCTACAGAGATCGGGGGAGGGCGACTCGCCGATGGAACACGATCACCGGTCCGTGACGGCCCCGAGCACGAGCTGCGTGAACTCCTTCGTCGTCGCCGTCCCGCCCAGGTCGGCGGTCCGCGCGTCCGTCGTCGCGAGGACGGAGGCGAACGCGTCGAAGACCTCGGCCGCGGCCTCGGGGTGGCCGAGGTGGTCGAGCATCATCGAGGCGCACCAGATCGCGCCGAGCGGGTTGGCGATGCCGCGGCCCGCGATGTCGGGCGCCGAGCCGTGGACGGGTTCGAACATCGACGGGTACTCGCGCTCGGGGTTGAGGTTGGCCGCGGGCGCGATGCCGATGCTGCCCGCGACGGCGGCCGCGAGGTCGGAGAGGATGTCGCCGAAGAGGTTGGAGCCGACGATCACGTCGTAGCGGGACGGGTCGAGGACGATCTTCGCGACGAGCGCGTCGATGTGCTCCTGCCGCCACTCCACGTCCGGGAACCGCTCACCGGCCTCGCGCACCAGCTCGTCCCAGAACGGCATGGTGTGCACGATGCCGTTGGACTTGGTCGCCGAGACCAGGTGTCCTTCGCGGCGCTGCGCGGTGGTGAACGCGTAGTCGAGGATGCGCTCCACGCCGGGGCGGGTGAACACCGCTTCCTGGACGGCCATTTCGTTGGGGAACCCGCGGTTGAGCCGCCCGCCGATCTCCGAGTACTCGCCCTCGACGTTCTCGCGTACGACGACGAAGTCCACGTCCGCGCCCGCCTTCGCCACCGGGCTAGGGACGCCCTCCAGCACCTTGATGGGACGCAGGTTCACGTACTGGCGGAACTGGCGACGGATGGGGATCAGCAGTCCCCAGAGCGAGACGTGGTCGGCGACTCCCGGCCAGCCGACCGCGCCGAGGAGGACCGCGTCGTGGTGGCGGATCCGGCCCAGGCCGTCCGTCGGCATCATCGCGCCCTCGGCGAGGTAGCGCTCGCAGGACCAGTCGAACGAGTCGTAGGAGAAGGCGAGGCCGTGGCGCTTGCCGACGGCGTCGAGGACGGCGCAGGCGGGCGGCAGCACCTCGGTGCCGATGCCGTCACCAGGGATGAGAGCGATGCGGTGGCGAGTGGTCGTCATGGTGACCATGGAATGCCGTGGCGTCCCGGGCTGTCCAAGACGCGTTTGCAGCCCGTTCGATAACGCCCGCCTATCGGTTGGCCGGAGCGCCCTGCCGCCCTTCGGCGCGCGACTTCTCGATCACGTCGATGAACGCCGCGGCCGCCGGGCTCAGCCGGTGTCTGCGCCACACGAGCCCGACGTCGAGCGTGTCCTCGATGGCGAGCCTGCGCACACGCAGCCCGACCGTGTCCGCGAGCGGGCGCCACGAGTCGGCGACGACGGCCACCCCCACGCCCGCCATGACCAGTGGCAGCAGCCCCTCGCGATGCTCGATCTCGACCGCGATACGGGAGTCGGTCGCGGCGACGATGGCGTCGGCGACGCGGCGCATGCCCGTCCCCGGCTGCCCGGCGACGAGCCGGAGCGCGGGCAACTCCTCGACGGCAAGCGGGTGTTCACCCTCGGGCAGGGCGGCGTCGTCGCGCGCCACGAGCACGAACGACTGCGTCTCGATGGGAACCCGGTCCAGATCCGCGTACGCCTCGTGCGCCCCGGCCGCGGCGAGCACACCCACCTCCGCGACACCTCTGCCGAGCGCGTCGCGCACATCGTCCGGCCGGGCCGCGGCCACCACCGCCACCTGCACCTGCGGATACGCCTCGGCGTACGCGGCGATGAGCCCCGTCAGCGGGCTGACGACCTGGGACGGCATGGACGCGATCCGCAACTGCCCGCCCCGCAGCCCGTCCACGGCCATGACCGTCTCCCGGGCCACGTCGAGCGAGCGCACCACTTCCCGGGCGGGACCGACAAGCGCCGCGCCCGAGGGACTCAGCACCAGGCCCCGCCCCTGCCGCAGGAACAGGCTGGTCCCGAGCGCGGCCTCCAGGCGGCGGATGGTCTGCGTCACCGACGGCTGCGCCACGAAGAGCCGCTCCGCGGCCCGGTGCACGCTGCCGTGGTCCACGACCGCCAGGAAGTGGCGCAACTGCCGTACGTCCATGGTCTTCCTGTTCCGCTCCCGCGATGACGGTCGTTCGATAGGCCGACGTTATCGGTCGGGCTGCAAATGAGTCTTGGACGCGAGAGGTGACCGTCGTCACGATGTACGGCAGTTCGCAACGGAGCGAAAACGAGAGCGGAGCCTGCCCGTGTCCCACGAAGCCCTGTTGTTCTTGAGCACGGCGGTCGCCATCGGCGGCATCGTCGTCGCGATCACGTGGCTGAAGCTACCGCCGGTGCTCGCGCTGCTCTTCGGCACCCTCTTCCTGGGCCTGACCACCTCGGTCGGGGCGAAGGGCACACCGGACGCGGTCGCGGACGGCTTCGCGGATGTCATGGGGGAGATCGGCATCCTCGTGTCGCTTGGTGTCATGCTCGGCGCGCTGCTTACGGCGGCCGACACGATGCAGCGGCTCGTCGGGACGACACTCAAGGCGTTCGGCCGGCGCAGCATTCCCTACGTCTTCGCCGTGACGCTGAGTTCGCTGTTCACGGCGATCTACTCGGATGTGCTGCTCGTGCTCTCGGCGCCCCTCGCGCGCCGCCTCGCCCCGAAGCTCGGCGCACGGGGCCGCGCCCTGATGGGCGGCGCACTCACCGCGGGCATCGAGGTGGGCCTGGTGTTCGTGGCGCCGGGCGTCGCGGCCGTGGCCATCGCGGGCATCCTGGACGTCCCGCTGGGGCAGATGTTCCTGCTCGGCCTCGTCGTCGCGCTGCCGACGGCGCTGCTGACCGTGTTCGTCTTCTCGGTCGTCCTGCGCTGGATGACGTGGGACCCGGCGACCGACGAGATCGAGGACGGCGAGGCGGTTGACGCGAGTGAGGAGCCGGACGCGCCCGCGCCCGACTCCGCCCCGCCAGTTACCCCAACTCCCGCTGGAAGGGCGGCCGTTGGAACCGTCACGGACGCCCCGGCCGAGCTGCCACAAACACCAACACAGACACAGACACAGACACACACGCGGAAGCCCCGCCCGCTGCCCCTCGCCCTGGCCGTCACCCCGGTCCTGCTCGTCCTCGTCCTCATCGCGGGCGGCGCACTCGCCGACGGTCTCTCCCTGGACGTGGCGCCGGTCGGATTCCTCACCGACCCGGTGGTGGCACTGCTCCTCGGCACCACCGTGGCCTACGTGTTGGCGCGTCGCGTGCGGTCCAGGGAGGAGATCGGTGACGTCATCGGGAAGTCGCTGGCGCAGTGCGGTTCCATCCTGGTGCTCAGCGGGATCAGCGGTTCGCTCGGAGCCATCATCGAGCGCTCGGGCATGGGCAGGACGCTCGGCGACCTCTTCTCCTCCGGGATCCTCCCGCCGCTGCTGCTGGTCTGGATCATGGCCGCGGTGCTGCACATCGCGCTCGGCTCCATCTCGGTGGCGGGCATCACCGCCGCGGGCATCCTCGCCCCCATCGCGGGCCACCTGGACACCCCGCTGGTCCTGGTGGCACTGGCGGCCGGCTCGGGCGCCCTCTTCGTGCCCCACGTGTCCAGCAACTTCTTCTGGATGTTCCAGTCGCTGCTCGGCTTCTCCACGCGGGGCACCATCAAGACCCACACCGTCCCGATGACACTGGCCTCGCTGATCTCGCTCCCGATCATCCTGACGGTGGCGGTGTTCGTCTGACTAGATCCGCAACCCGTCGAACTCCGCGATCCCCCTTGCCCCACTCCCACCGTTCGCCGCGCTCATGAACGCCCCCACGTCCTGCCCACCGGCTGCCGCCCCCGCAGGCGTCGCCGTGCCGACCGTCGTCCATGTGATGCCGTCGGTGCTGAACTCGCCCTTGTACGAGGCACCTTGGCGGGTCAGGCGGAGTCGCACCGGGGCCGTGACCGAGCTGCCCGCCGTCGTGACGGAGTCGAGGCGGCCGTTGCCGTCGGTGTCCCAGGACAGTGCGCACCCGTTGGACGGGGTGACGGCGAGATTGACGTATCCCGAACTCCCCTTCGCGGTGAGGTCGTTGCGGACGATGAGGCCCGCGCGCGCCCAGCCGCCGGTGCGGTCCTGGGCAGTGACCCGGACCGTGGCGGAGGATCCGTCCGTGAGGGCGCCCGGGCGGTAGATCGCGCCGAACTCGTCCGTGCCGCCCCACAGATCGGCGCCGCCGCCCTCGATCGCGAAGGCGTCGCCGGACTGGCCGAACACCGCGTCGTTGAACGACGCCGTGCGGTACGGGTCCTTGACCCCGGTGCCGGCCAGGAGCCGGACCGCGTCGACCGCCGCGCCGTGCGCGGTGCCCATCCGGTACGCGGCGTCGGCGCGCACCCGGAGCACGAGCCCGTCCGCCGCGCCCGTCAGTGACACCGTGAAGCGTCCCGTGAACGTCTCGCCGGGAGCCACCGCGGCCGCGACGACCGGGCCTTCCGCGCGGGCGGTGAGACCGTCGGGCAGATCGAGGGAGAGGGCGACGTCCCGCGCCGCCGCGAGGCCGTTGCGGTTGGTGAACGCGACCTCGACGGTGACCGGCTCGTCGGCGGAGACGGCGGCGTGCGCGGCGGAGGCGGTCAGCGTGGCCTGGTGCGCGGCGCCCGCGAGAGTGTCGTGGATCCGGCGCGCGAGCCGCTCGATCGACCCCGAGGGGCGCCGCGGATACGTCTCGTGCCCGTGCGCCCACTTGTCGTCCATCGCGAACCAGTCGATCCCGGCGGGCTCCCGGTCCTCGGCGAGCGCGTCCGACAGCTCGGTGAAGTACCTGCGCCAGCGCGGGAGATAGAGGCCGGTGACGAGGCCCGACCACTCCCGGTTGGCGTAGTCGCGCAGTCCTTCGTCGCTGCTGGCCCGGCCGCCCCAGGTGGTGAGGATCGACCGGGCGTCGTACTCCAGCAGGTCCTGTTCCGCGCGGTCGGCTCCCCATGCGCGGGCCTCGGCGAGCCACCGGCCCAGCAGATGCTGCTCCGAGGTGGCCAGTGCGTCGTCGAGGAGCTTCATCCAGTCGAGCCACGTCCGGGTCAACTGCCCGAACAGCGCCGTGTCGCGCACCTCGTACGCCGCGCTGATCTGTGGCAGCAGTACCCGGCTGCGGTTGGCGAGTACCTGCCGGGCGACGTCGAGGAGGTCGTGCCGATAGGCGGAGCTGTTCCGCAACTCCTTGTCGACGGCGAGGAGTTCGGTCAGCGCCCGGTCGAAGGCGGCGGTGTCGTAGCGCTCGGCTTGCGGGCTCCACGCGGCGGCGGACCGTACGTTCAGCGCCGGGCGGGCCCCGAACAGGCCGTCGGGTGCCTCGCTCCAGGAGTCGGTGCGGCGCATCCCGTACGCCGTCTCGCGCAGCACCCGCCAGGCCGCGGCCGCGTGCCGGTCGGATCCGCCGTACCGGGCCGCCGCCCACCGCCCGAACCAGTCGTCCAGGTCGACGCTGCCCGCCGTCCACGCGAGGTCGCCGAGGAGCGCGAGTGCCGCGGGGTTGTTGTCGGCCCCCTCCGGCATCGCGGCGATCCCGGACAACCGGCTGCCGTCCTTGTCGCGCCAGCGCGGGTAACTCTCCACCCAGTCCGGGGTGTTGGCGCCGAGCGTGGTGTGCCCGCCGAAGTTCCAGATGCTGCCGTACGTGTACGGGGTGTCGGCCCAGTCGCTCTCCCGGTCGGTCACCGTGGCGTACCGGTCGGACAGGCCGTCGACGATGAGCATCCGGTCGCGGTCGACGGCGTCGAGGATCTCGCGGCGCGGATTGGTCTGCCAGCCGAGGATCGCCCACACGGCCTCGGGGTGGGCGGCGCGCAGGGCCTTCTCGACGGCGCGCGCGGCCTCGCCGACCGGTACGTCGCCGGGCCGGCCGCCCTCGTGCAGCAGGTCCATCTTGTACATGGAGGTGGCGCCGAGCCGTGCGTCGAGCCGGGCGTAGAACTCGGCGCCCACTTCGGTGAAGGCCGTGGTGCGCGGGTCGAGCCAGTCGGGTCGCTCGAACCCGCCCCAGGTGCCCTGCGGGACGACCTTCGCCCCGTCGACCCGCTCGGGGAAGTCGTCGGGTACGGTGCCGAACCAGCCCGGCAGCACCGGTGTCATGCCCAACTCCCGTACGCGGTCGGCGATGTTGCGACCGAGGTCGGCGCGCCGCTCCAGCAGGTGCCGGCTGACCGGGCCGCCGAACCCGGACATGTTCTGTAGCAGCCACCACGGCTGGTGCGCCGGCGCCGGGATCCACGCCAGCAGCTCGGCCTCGGTGTACCCGAACCGCCGGAACGCGTCGAAGTAGGCGGCTTCCACGCCGGTCGTCACCAGGACCTCGTTGAAGCCGTGCAGCGCGAGGATGTCCAGCTCGCGCTGCCAGGCGTCCCAGTCGCGGTAGGGGCCGGTGTAGCCGTCGTTGGTGTCGTTCAACGCGAACCGGTGCGAGACGTTCGCCGAAGCCGTCAACTCAGCGGACGGCGCCGGAAGTTGCTCGGGCAGGTTCAGCTGCTCGCCGTTCCAGGTGACGGAGGCGTGCGCGACATCGCGCAGATAGCGGTGCAGGCCGGCGAGGAGGACGGCCGGGGTCGATCCCTCGACGGCGATGCGCCCTCGGGCGCCGGAGACCCGGAACCGGTCGGCCGCGCCTTCGCGGCTCGACGGGCGGAAGGTGACCTGGTCGTGGTGGCGGGGCAGCAGCCGGCGCAGCGCCGCGTCGGCGGGCCCGGTGTCGAAGCCGGGGCTGCCGACGCTGCCGGCGGCGAAGGCGGCCGTGCCCGATGCGGGCAGGGCGGTGGTGACACCCAGCACGATCGCCGTGCTCGACAGCAGCCGTCTGCGGCTCAGGCGGGGCCGGTTCGGCCGGGGCCGGTTCGGCTGCTGAGGTGAGGGTCGGGTCACGAGGTCAACTCCCGAATGACGGCCTCTCTGGCCTTCTCGATGTCCGTGACGTCCTTGGTGCGGCCGTCGAGGTTGCGGGTGGCGAGATCGAGGGCGGTCTTCAGCGCTTCGCTGTCACCGTCGGTGCCGCTGTTCGCGAGCTTGTCCCGCAACTGCGCGATCAGCTCGAAGTCCTCTATCCCTTCCTTGAGTTGTTCCCACCGGATGCTCGACATCGGCCCGTTGGCCCCCGGGTAGACGAGGTACTCGTCGCCCTGGGTGAAGATGTGCACCGGCTGCTCGAACGGGTCGGAGGTCCAGCTGTTCCACGACCAGCGCAGCAGCCCGTCGAGCTGTCGCCGGGCCGAGATCCACGGCAGCATCCGGGCCTCGACCGCGGGGGAGTACGAGAAGGTGTTGGGGTGGTCCGGCACCCCGTACACGTAGAACGTGGTGATCTTGCCCGCCTTGCGGCGCTCCGCGATCTTCTCGGGCGTCATCTTGTCGATGCCGCCCCAGTCGACGGAGAGGTTCGAGGCAATGGGCTCCGTGCTGATGGAACCGGCGACCGAGATGCGCCGGTCGAAGGCGGGCGCGACCTCGTGCACGAAGTCCCGTACGACCTTCATCGTCTCGACGGGCCGCTCGTCGAAGGACAGCCACGTGTGGTCGAGGCGCCCCGTGTCCCGCAGATGGTCCTCGAACGCGCGCAGGAAGGTGCCCCACGCCTCGCGCCAGCGCTCGCCGCCCAACTCGACGTTCTCGTACGCCTTCTTGCCGGTGCGGGAGTCGACGTAGGTCAGGTGTTCCTTGTCCTGGAAGGCCAGCATGGAGAACGCGCCGATGTCCGGGCCGAGCCCGGCGCGCTCGGCGGCGGCGACGTACTTGTCCCAGCGGTCGAAGTCGAAGTGGAACCGGTCCCCGTCCCAACTCCAGCCGACCATGCTGGAGTACGGGGTCGCCGTCTGCGACTTCCGGCTGTCCCCCGGCCACGGGTAGTGCCAGGGGTTGTCGACGATGGTGGTGTTGATGACCTTCTGCCCGCGGCTCGCCAGGTCCCGGTTGTACGTGTCGATGAGCTTCCAGTGCTTCGCCGACCACGGCGCGACGTGGTGCGCCTCGGCGATGGTGTCCGGCTGCGCCCAGACGTCCAGGAAGAACCGGTAGTCGGCCGGATCGGGCAAGGTCACGTCCGCGACCTCGATGGTCAGCGGGTACGTGGTCTGGGTCTTCCCGTTCGCGGTGACCGCGACGGTCCCCTTATACGTGCCGGCCGGAGTGCCCTTGGGGATGCGGAAGGTGAACCACAACGGCTGTGCCGCGTACGCGGGAACGTCGACGGCCGACCGCTCCTCCAGCGCGTCCCCCACGACATCCGGGTTGCGGTCGCCGGACACCTCGGTCGGTGAGCTCACCTGGTCGATGGTGGCGGACCAGTCCAGCTCCGACTTGGAGCGCTGTACGGGCACGTACTTCACGAACCGGACCTGGGCGCGCCAGGCCGCGTCCCCGCCGAGCCGGACGCCCTCCGGGCCCGTCAGTTCACCGACTCGGGCCGATACGCCGCGCAGTGGTGTGCCCGACGCGATGGCGAGCTGCCCGGAGACCTGCTCCCCCCGCACCGCCGACAGCTTCAGCTCCTTGGTGTCCTTGCCCTCGATCGCCTTCATCGGATACCGCGGCACGCGCACCTCCGCGGAGTTCGCGAACGCCCCGGTGGGCACCCATGTGACGGTGTCCCGGGTCCCCATCGCCTCGGCGACCTTCGCGGTGAGCCAGGTGGTGGTGGGCTTCTCCTGCGGATCGGAGCCGGGGTCGGGCCCGCCGCTCGTGGCGAGCACCGTCGTGCTGGCGGCGACGAGCAGTCCGACGACGAAGCCTGCGACGAGGGAGGCGGGTTGGGTTCCACGCCTTCCCGATCTACGGGGCAAAATGCGCACGTTTCATGTCCTTTGTTCGTATGGAACCCGGACTGAGTGCTGCCAATGTGCAAGAGCGTGCTTGGTTTGCCCAATGTTTGAGCATGAAACGTCAACGTGTCAACGGAATAGCACTCGACGGACGTAGGTTGTAGGGGGCGGGCGTGCGCCTCCAGGGACGTGCGCCCGTCGTGCGAGACACCGGACTTGAGTTTCACCACGTAAGGACACACGAGTCATGAGCACCATTCCCGAGGTCACCCTCAACAACGGCGTGACCGTGCCGCAGCTCGGCTTCGGCGTCTTCCAGATCCCCGACGACGAGGCGCACGCCGCGGTCACGAGCGCCCTGGAGGCCGGCTACCGCAGCATCGACACGGCGGCCCTGTACGAGAACGAGAAGGGCACCGGTCGCGCCATCGCCGACTCCGGCCTGGCCCGCGAGGACGTCTTCGTCACCACGAAGCTGTGGAACACCGAGCAGGGCCGGGACACCGCGCTGCGCGCGTTCGACGCCTCGCTGGACCGGCTCGGCATGGACTACGTCGACCTGTACCTGATCCACTGGCCGGTGCCGTCGCGCGACAAGTACGTCGAGACGTGGCAGGTGTTCGAGGAGATCCTCGCCAGTGGCCGGGCGCGCGCCATCGGCGTCTCCAACTTCCTGCCGGAGCACCTGGACCGGCTCGCAGCCGAGACCTCCGTCGTCCCGGCGCTCAACCAGATCGAGCTGCACCCGCGCCTCCAGCAGAGCGAACTGCGCGCGTACGACGCGAAGCACGGCATCGCGACGGAGGCCTGGTCCCCGCTGGGCCGCGGCAACGGCGTCCTGGACGACGAGATCGTCATCGCGCTCGCCCGCAAGTACGACCGCAGCCCCGCGCAGATCGTGCTGCGCTGGCACCTCCAGCTCGGCAACGTCGTCATCCCGAAGTCGGTGACCCCGTCCCGCATCCGCGAGAACATCGCCGTCTTCGACTTCGAGCTGGCCGCGGACGACATGGCCGCGCTCGCAGGCCTGGAGACCGGCGAGCGCGTGGGTCCCGACCCGGCCGTCCTCGGGTCCTGAGGGGCAGGGCCCGGCGGGGCTCACCGGCCGAGCGGTCGCCCCTCCCACAGCTGGAGGTCCCAGCCCTGCTCAGGCGAGCCCGTGAGGGCGACGATGCCGGTGTTGGGCAGCGGGCGGGCGGCGACGAAGGCGACGTCCACGTTGCCCGCCCGCGCGGCCGTCCACGTCCGGATCACGGCGCCGTGGCTGACCATGGCCACGGTGTCGGCGCCCGTCTTGGCCGCCTCGGCCACCACGGCGTCGAAGCGGCCGAGCGTCTCCTCGCCGGTCTCGCCGCCGGGCATCCGCAGCGCGGTGTCGCCGGAGGACCAGGCGAACGCGGTGTTGAGGTACTTCTGCGCGGACTCGTCGTCGCCGCGCATCTCCAGGTCGCCGGCCGCGATCTCACGGATCCCGTCCCGGATCACGACGTCGAGGCCGGACGCCCGGGACAGGGGCTCGGCGGTGAGCTGCGTGCGTACGAGGGTGGAGGCGTACAGGGCGTCGATCCGCTCATCGGCCAGTGTTCCCGGCAGCGCCGCCGCCTGCTCCAGGCCGAGCGGTGTCAGGCCGGGGCCCGGCGCCGCGGAGTCCAGGAGCCGCTTGAGGTTGGACGGGGTCTGGCCGTGACGTATGAGCAGCAGACGCATGCGGGGGGAACCTCCACGTGATGAACGGGACACTTGCGTCCACTGTGCCATCCGTGGGGGACATCGGTGGTCAGGCCAGCTTCTCCAGCAGCTCGGCCGCGAGCGGGGCGGCGGAGGCCGGGTTCTGCCCGGTGACCAGGTTGCGGTCGACGACCACGTGCGGTGCCCACGGCTCGCCGACCCGGACGTTCACGCCGGCCTCGGTCAGCCGGTCCTGGAGCAGCCACTTCGCCTTGTCGGCGAGGCCCGCCTGGGCCTCCTCGACGTTGGTGAACGCGGCGACGTCGTACCCGGCGAAGGTGTTGGTGCCGTCGTCCTTGGTGGCCGCCAGCAGCGCCGCGGGCGCGTGGCAGACGACGCCGAGCGGCTTGCCGGACTCCAGGGCGCGGGTGAGCAGAGCGCCGGACTCGGCGTCGACGGATAGGTCCTCCATCGGGCCGTGTCCGCCGGGGTAGAAGACGGCGGCGTAGTCGTCCAGGTTCACCTCCTCCAGCTTGATGGGGGAGCGCAGCTCGGTGTTCGCGGACACGGCGGCGGCCATGCGAGCCGCGTTCTCCTGGCCGTCGTTGAACTCGGGCGCGAGGCTGCCCGCGTCGACGGTGGGGACGACGCCGCCCGGCGTGGCCACGACGATCTCGTGCCCCGCCGCCTTGAACGCGTCGTACGGGGCGATGGCCTCCTCGGCCCAGAAGCCGGTGGGGTGCTGGGTGCCGTCGGCCAGGGTCCAGTGGTCGGCGCCGGTCATCACGAACAGGATCTTCGACATGGGGTGCTCATCTCCGCGGGAATCGTCGGGAAACGTCGGGAAACGTCGGTCCGGTGATGTCTTGACGTCTACGAAGGTAGGGCCGGGGGCCGTGGCCGACCAGCGGTGGGCTACCGTGCCCGCGTGGCAGAGCGGATCCAGTCGGTGGAGCGGGCGGCGCTGGTCCTGCGGCTGCTCGCGTCCGGGCCCCGGCCGTTCGGGGTGACGGAGCTGGCCCGCGCGATGGGCCTGCCCGCCCAGGCCCTGCACGGCATCCTCGGCACGCTGGTCGCCGCGGGGCTGGTGGAACAGGACCCGGCCACCGGCAAGTACCGGATCGGCGCCTCGCTGCTCCACCTGAGCAACGGCGACCTCGACACGAACGAGCTGCGCGCCCGCTCCCTGCACAGCGCCGACACCCTCGCCGCGCGCAGCGGCGAATCGGTCTGGATCGCCACACCGCACGAGGGCGGGGCTCTCGTCATCCACCACGTCTTCCGCCCCGACGACAGCGCCCAAGTCCTGCGCATGGGCGCGCACTTGCCGCTGCACGCCTCGGCCGTCGGCAAGACGCTGCTCGCCTTCGACCACGACCTGGACGTCCCCGAGAAGCTGCCGGCCTTCACCGACCGCAGCCTCACCGAACATGCCGCCCTGGCCGCGGAGTTGTACGAGATACGCCGCCGGGGCTGGGCCGCCGCCGTCGACGAGCACGCGGACGGCAGGGCCGCGATCGGCGCCCCGCTCCGCGACGCCTCGGGCCGTACGGTCGGCGCCATCAGCATCGCGGGCCCCACCCACCGCCTGACCGAAGCGGGCCGCGCCAGGGCGGACCTCGCGGCCCAGGTCACGGACGCGGCGGGGGAGATCGGCGCGGCGCTGGCGCGCTGAGCGGGCCGAGGGGTCTCAGGGCACGAGCACGATCCGGCCGAAGGCCTCACCGGAGTCCATCAACTGGTGCGCCTCCCCGGAGCGCGGTGAACCGCCGCCGCTGCTGTCGGTGCAGGCGGAAAGTTCTCCGCTCCGTCGTACAACCTTCAAACGATCTTGGTGGTCATGTGTGCGTGACCCCCGTGCCGCGTCCGGCGCGGGGGCTCGGTACCGAAAGAGGCCCACATGCGTTCCGCCGCCGTCCGTCGTTCCGTCCTGGCCGTGTCCGTCGCTGCCTGTTCGCTCGTGGTCACTGCCTGCGGCGCCGGTCAGGAGAGCGGCGAGAAGGCTGACGGGAAGGCGAGCGCCTCGCCGGCCGCGGTGAAGGCGCTCACCGCCGCCCAGTTGGAGAAGCGCGTGCTCGTGCAGGGGGATGTGGAGGGGCAGAAGATCACTGACCCGGGCAAGAAGGATGTCTTCGCGCCCGGCAGCGTCTCCGTCGGCAAGGCCGCGTGCGACCCCGTCGGTCAGGTCCTCTCGTCGTTGCCCCCGGCCGACCCCGCGGTGAGCGTGCAGCGGCTCGCCGTGCACGAGTCCGCGAAGGCCAAGAAGGGGATGCCCTCGGTGGACGAACTCGCGGGCATGACCGAGAAGGAGGCCAAGGATGCGACGATCGACTCGCTCGACGTCACCAGGACCACGGCCTCCCTCTGGTCCTACGAAGGGGACGGCGCGCAGCGCGCCCTCGACGCACTGCGGGCGGCAGGCAAGAAGTGCGCGGCGGGCTTCTCCATGACGGCGGACGGCGAGAAGCAGCAGATCACCCGGGTCGAGAGCGAGAAGCTCGCGGTCGGCGACGACGCGGTCGCCTGGACCGTCGGCACGAAGCAGGACGGTACGCTCGCCGACACCAAGATCGCCGTCGTACGGGTCGGCGGCACGCTCGCCGGGTTCTCGTCGTTCAACATCGCGGCGGTCACCCGTGGCGAGTCCTACGAGCAGCCGACCGACGTCATCGAGAAGCAGACGGCCAAGCTGGGCTGACGGCCAGGTCAGCTCGCGGGCGGTGCGAACTCCGGCTGGTCGAGGAGGCGCAGCCAGCTGCCGTCCGGCTGGCGGCGGACGACCTGGGCGCGGGCTCCGGTGCCGTCCTTCGGGGGCGTCGACGTCAGGGCGATGTCACCGCTGACGAGCGTCGGCAGCGGCTGTTCCGGTTCGAAGTGGGGGCGGTTCGCCAGCACCTTCGCCCACAGCTCGCGGATCGCCTCGCGCCCGACCGTCTCCTGGCCGGGCGGGTAGGCCAGCACCGCGTTCTCCTCGTAGAGCGCGGCGACGCCGGCCGCGTCGCCCGCGTTGGAGCGCTCGACGAACAGGCGGGTGATGTCCTCGGGGCGCATGGCCTTCTCGTACTCGGACTCCGGCATGAGGTTCCTCCTGGGTGCTGGCGCTGTGGCTGTCCTTGTCGTGATTCCAGCTTTGCCGCCCGCCGGGCAGAAGTCCAACAGATGGTTTCGCTAGAAACTAGAATCTGTGGTGATGGCGGACAGTCGTGGAGGAAGCTCATGGACCTGAGGCAGCTCGAATACTTCGTCGCGGTCGCCGAGGAACAGAACTTCACGCGCGCCGCCCAGCGGGTGCACATCAGCCAGTCCGGCGTCAGCGCGCAGATCCGGCAGCTGGAGCGTGAGCTCGGCGCGGAGCTGTTCGACCGCTCGGCCCGCACCGTCACGCTCACCGTCGCGGGCAAGGCCGCGCTCGAACAGGCCCGCGCCACCCTCGCCGCGGCCGGGACGATCGGCCGGGCGGTGGCAGAGGTGTCCCAACTGATCAGGGGGCGGCTCACCGTCGGCATGGTCATCGGCTGCACCATCACCCCGCTGTTCGACGCCCTCGCCGAGTTCCACGAGGCGCACCCGGGCGTCGAGCTCTCGCTCCTCGAAGACGGCTCCGACCGGCTCGTCGAGGGCGTGCGCGCGGGCGACATCGACCTGGCGCTCATCGGCACCGCGCACACCACCCCCGACGGCCTCGACGCCCTGACCATCATCGACGAACGGCTCGTCGTGGCGGTCCCGACCGGGCACCCGCTGGCCGAGCGACAGCGCGTCGAGCTCAGGGACCTCATCGCCCACCCGATCGTCTGCATGCCGCCCGGCACCGGCCTGCGCACGGTCTTCGACCAGGCGTGCGGCGCGCAGGGGCTGCACCCCACGATCGCGCTGCAGGCCAGCGCCGCGGACGCCATCGCGGCGCTCGCCGACCGCGGCCTCGGCGTCGCCGTACTGAGCGAGTCGATGGCCGCGAGCTACCGGGACCGGCTCACCGCCCGCACCATCGAAGACGTCGACACACCGGCGCTGCTCGCGCTGGTCTGGAAGCGGGCGCACAACCCGGCGCTGCGCGCGCTCCTTGAGCACGCGCGGCGGGCGTTCGCACGAGCGTGACGCCCCGGCCCGCCGCGTGTCACGAACCGCCGGGCGTCACGACCCGCCGCGCGTCACAGCTCGCCGTACTCGCCGACCCGCTTCCCCGCGACCCACGTCTGAAGCACCTTCGTCTGCCACACCGCCCGGCCGGACGGCAGGTCGAACGGGTCCGTGTCCGTGAGGACGAAGTCGCCCCACTTGCCCGGCTCCAGCGTGCCGAGGACGTGTTCCTGGTGGGCGGCGTGCGCGGGCTCCACCGTGAACGAACGCAGCGCCTCCACCGGCGTCATGGCCTGCTCCGGGTGCCAGCCGCCGGCCGGCTTCCCGTCCCGGTCGGTGCGGGTGACGGCGGCGTGCAGCCCGTCGAAGGGGTTCTCGGACGACACGGGGAAGTCCGAGCCGGACGGCAGGTGGGTGCCCTGGTCGAGCAACGTGCGCCAGGCGTAGGCACCCTTGATGCGCTCGGGGCCGATCCGGTCCTCGGCCATGTTCATGTCGTCGGTGGCGTGCACCGGCTGCATCGACGCGATGATGCCGAGCCTGCGCAGCCGCGGGATGTCCTCGGGCGAGAGCACCTGTACGTGCTCGATACGGTGCCGCATCCCGGCGTCACCGACGCGCCGGAAGGTCTGCTCGTACGCGTCCAGGACGACACGGTTGCCCCGGTCGCCGATCGCGTGCACCGCCGACTGGTAGCCGCCGCGCACCACTTGCTCGACGCGGCGCTGCAACTCCTCGGGCTCCACCTGGAGCAGCCCGCTGGTGTCCGGATCGTCGGCGTACGGGGCGAGGAGCGCGGCGCCGTGGCTGCCGAGCGCGCCGTCGATGTACTGCTTGACGGTGCGGATACGGACCATGTCGTCGGCGTAGGAGTCGGTGCGGGCGTCCGCGCCGATGTCGGTGAACGCCTTGTAGGAGAGGAAGGCGTTCACGCGGATCGTCAGCGCGCCCTCGTCCGCGAGCCGGCGCAGCACGACGACGCCGCTCGCGTCCGTGCCCGCCTCCGACACGGACGTCATGCCGACGCTGCCGAGCTGCTTCTGCGCGGCGAGCGCACGCGCGCGTACGTCGTCGAGAGTGGGCTCGGGCAGCTTGTCCTCCACCAGTGACTGCGCCGCGTCGATGAGGACTCCGGTCGCGTTGCCGGCGCCGTCGCGGACGATGCGGCCGCCGTCGGGGTCGGGGGTGTCCGCGGTGATCCCGACGGCCTTCAGCGCCGCCGAGTTGGCGACACCGGCGTGTCCGTCCACGCGGCCGAGCCACACCGGCCGGTCGTCGACGACCGCGTCCAGGTCGGCGGCGTTGGGCAGCCGACCGAGCCCCCACACGACCTCGTTCCAGCCGCGGCCGATGATCCACGCGTCGTCGGGATGCGCGGTGTCGTACGCGGCGAGCCGGTCCATCGCCTCCTTCAGGGAACGGGTCCCGACGAGGTTCAGCTCGACGGCGAGGGCGCCCAGCCCCCACAAGTGCCCGTGCGCGTCGTGCAGTCCGGGCAGCAGGACGCGGCCGCGCCCGTCGAGGCGGCGTATGCCCTTGGGGGCCGCGCCGACGTCGAGCGCGGCGACACGCCCTTCGGGGGTGAGCAGCATCCGGGAGAATCTGCGCAGCTTGCCGCGCGCGAGCGTGTAGCCGCGCACGTTGTCGACGAGCAGGGGACCCGGCCGTTCGGCCTTCGCAGGCCGGGAAGCGGCGGACGCGGAGGAGGCAGCGGAGGCGGACCCGGCGAACGCGCCGGACACGGCCACCGCGGCGGCCCCGGCCCCGGCCAGCTGGAGGAACTGCGCGCGGCTCATGCGGGGTGTGCGCGGCGTGGGACAGCAGGACTCACACATTCGACGTCTCCCTACAACAAGGTTTGCGGCCAGCAGAGTTGGCCGCAAGATGATCGAATCGAATCACTGGCCGAAGTTATGCAGTCACTGCCTGGTGGTCAAGATCCCGGCGGCGAGGCAGGGGCGTCGAGAAGGCTCACCACGGCCTGATCGGGCGCACCCCGATGCGTCTGCCGTCCTCGTCCAGCAGGTGGCCCATGCGCTTGACCGTGTGCAGGCCCACGATGCGGTCGGTGACCTCCAGGGTCGGCAGGCGTGCGCACAGGGCGGTCTCGCGGCGTTGGATGTCGCCGAGGTCGCGCACCCACAGGGTGGCGAAGATGTTCGTCCGGCCGGTGACCGCGGCGACGACGCGGCACTCGGGCAGCGCGGCGAGGGCGCGGTGGACCGCGGCGATGTCGCGGGCCGGGACGCGGCCGAGCAGCGAGACCGGCAGCGGTCGCCCCGCGAGCGCGTTCGCCATGTCGCAGCGGAGGGTGAGGACACCCGAGTCGCTGAGCCGGTGCAGGCGGCGGCGGACGGTGGCGGGGCTGGTGCCGGTGTGTGCGGCGAGCGCCGCCAGGCCGAGGCGGCCGTCGCCGACCAGGGCGTCGAGCAACGCCCGGTCCACCGCGTCGAGTTCGACCGTCGCCGCGGACTCGGGCGGCCGCGCGCCCGTCCGGCCGAGCGCGCTGAGCTGCCCCGGGTCCAGGGAGCGGAGCCGCCAGCGGCTGCCCTCCACGTAGAGGGATGTGGCGAAGAGGCAGTCGACCGCGATGACACCGGGCAGCGGTTCGAGGTGTGTCGTCACGAAGCGGGTGAGCGCGGGCAGGTCCGGGGCGAGGACATCGATGAGCAGATCGGCGCTGCCCGGCCCGGTGAGCTCGACGGTCACGGCCTCGGCCCGCTCGGACAGCTCCTGAGCGATACGTGTGCGGGTCCCGGGTCGGCAGCGCACCAGCACGAACGCCGTGCAGCGCGTGCGCGAGTACTCCCGCCCCGGCGCCGCGTACACCCAGGCGAGCCCCTCCGCGGTCAGCCGTTCCCAGCGGCGGGCGAGGGTGCTCGCGGTGACTCCCAGCGGCGGCGCGAGTTCGCTCCAGGAGGCGCGGGGGCGCAGCTGGAGGGCGTTGACGAGTGCGAGGTCCAGCTCGCTCACGGTGACCGTTTCTCGCATTCGGCATCCCACCTCTGCCCGTTTCCGACGAATCCGCGGACCGGTGCGACCGCAGCCCGCACAGTAGCCACCGCATTCGATTCCGGCCAGAAGGGACGTCCCGGTGGGCGCAGACATGGGCACAGGTGGATCGGCGGTGGGCACCGGTCGCGGCATGCTCGGCGCGATGGCGGTCGTCGTCGTGTTCAGCGGCGTCGTACAGGGCTATCTCACGCCGCTCCTCCCGGAGTTGGGGCAGCGGCTCGGCATCGGCGGAGTGGCCCAGAACAATCTCTATCTGCTGTCGCAGTGCGCGTTCGCCGTGCTCACCCCCCTGCTCTCGCGCCTCGGCGATCTGTACGGTCACCGCCGGCTGCTGCGGGTGGCGCTCACGATGGTCACGGCCGGTTCGCTGCTGATGGCGGTGTCGCCGACCGTGGTGACACTCGCCGTGGGAATGGTCCTGCAAGGCGCGGTGGTCGGGTTCTTCCCGCTGCTGGCCGGAATCCTGCGCTCCCGCGCCCCCGAACGCGGCCGCACAGGGATGTCGCTCCTCGTCGGCGCCCTGCTCATCGCCGTCGGTGTGGGCGGCCTCGTGGCGGGCGCGCTCAGCGAGCGGCATGCCGAGGCCGGACTGTGGGCCGCCGTGCCGGTCGCGGTGCTCGCCCTGGCCGCGGGCCTCGTACTGCCGGACAGCGACGGGGAGTTCGGCGGCCGGTTCCACTACGGGGCGGCGGTGCTGCTGACCATCGGCCTCGTCGCACTGGTCCTGGTGCTCGCGCAGGGCGGTGCGTGGGGGTGGACCTCGGCGCGCTCCCTGGGCACGGGCGCCCTCGCGGTGGTGGTGTTCCTCGCCTGGGTGACGGTGGAGCGCCGCGCGGCCCAGCCGCTGGTGAGCGTGGGCATGCTGCGGGACCGGCGGCTCGCGGCGGTCAGCGCCCACACGTTCTGCGCGGCCTTCGGCACGATCGGGTTCCTCGGCGCCAACGCCCTGTTCCTCGGCGCCGATCCGGCCGCCGTCGGCTACGGCATGGGGCTCGGCCCGCGGTCCATCGCGACGGTGTCCCTGGCCATGGTGGTGTGCGGCTTCGCCGGCTCCACGGCCACACCGCGCCTGGCCCGCCGCATCGGCGACCGCGCCGTCCTGGTCACCGGCGGAGCCCTCATCGGGCTCGGCTTCCTCGGCATGATCCTCTTCCACGCCACGCTCCCGCAGTACGTCGCCTCGGCGCTGGTCGTCGGCCTGGCCACCGGTGTCTTCGAGTCGATCACACGGACCCTGTCGGCGGAGATCGTGCCCGAGCGGCAGACCGCGCTGGCCGTGGGCATCAACGAACTCGCGCTGTCGCTGGGCGCGGCGATCGGCGCCGCCGTGATCGGCGGCCTCTTCTCCGCACACCAGCTCGGCGGCCACATCGCGCTCTCCGGCTACGTGTGGAGCTGGGGCACCTGCGCGGCGGTCGCGCTCATCGGCGGGGCACTCGCGCTGCTGTACGGGAGCGGGGCCACGGACGAACCTGTCGTACCCACCGTCGCGAAGGAGAGCCTCGCGTGATGACCCCGGATTCCCTGCACGACGACGTGACCCGGGCGGTCCGGACCGGACGCGAGCGGCTCATCGCCCTCAGCCACAGCCTGCACGCCGAACCCGAGATCGCCCTTGAGGAATACCTCTCGGCCACGAAGATCGCCGAGCTGCTCGACGCCGCCGGGTTCACGGTCACCCGCCCCCTCGACTCGCTGCCCACCGCGCTCGACGCGACGTACGGCAGCGGCGAGTTGGTGCTCGCCTTCTGCGCCGAGTACGACGCGCTGCCCGGCATCGGCCATGCCTGCGGGCACAACGTGAACGGCGCCGCGGCGGTCGGCGCGGCGCTCGGCCTCGCGGCCGTCGCCGACCGACTCGGCGTCACCGTACGGCTCATCGGCACGCCCGCGGAGGAGGACATCGGCGGCAAGGTGCTGCTCATCGAGGCGGGCGTCTTCGACGACGTGGCCGCGGCGCTGATGGCGCACGCCGCACAGGAGGACACCGTCGGCGCCTCCTCCCTCGCGATCGGCGCCTGGGACATCACCTACCGGGGCCGGCCGGCCCATGCCGCCCTCGCGCCATGGGAGGGCGTGAACGCGCTCGACGCGCTGACCGTCGCCCAGACCGCGATCGGCGTACTGCGCCAGCAGCTGCCACCGGGCTCCCTGGTCCACGGCATCGTCACCGACGGCGGCCGGGCCCCGAACGTCATCCCGGACACCGCCGCCGCCCGCTACGAGGTACGGGCCCCCACCGTCGAACAGCTCACGGCGGTCCAACGCCGGGTCCGCGCCTGCTTCGAGGCGGGCGCCCTCGCCACCGGCGCGCACCTCGAACTCGCCCCGCACGGCCGGGACTTCGCGGACCTGCGCCAGGACCCGTTCCTGACCGAGGCCTACGTGGCCGCCGCCCGCTCCCTCGGCCGCACCCCGCTGCCCCGGCACGGCTCCACCACCGCGTCCACCGACATGGGCAACGTCTCCCGCCTGCTGCCCGCGATCCACCCCACCATCGGCTACGACACCGCGGGCGCGAGCCAGCACACCGTCGAGTTCGCGGCGCACGGCACCACCCCCGGCGCGGACCGCGCGGTGACCGACGGGGCGTCGGCGCTCGCCCTCGCCGCGGTGGCCGCGGCGACGGACAGTGAGCAGCGCAGCCGCCTACTGAGCGGTGTCGAGCACCGTCGTGCCCAGCGGCAGGGGGCCGCCGGCCCCGTCTGAGCGGGCCGACGACCGCCCGCCGGCCGGCTCATCGCCGCCTCATCGCCGTCCGACATTCGAGTGCGGCTTGACGAAACGGCCCCTTGGACGGCTCAATTGGTCCATGACTGCCCTGCGCTTGGTTTCGCGTGACTACATCGACTTCGGTCGGGTGTGCTCCGCGGCGTGTTGCGCCTAAAGCGGCAGTGGGCCCTCTGACCGGCCCTTTTCTTTCTCGGTGACTCCCTCGGCGGCCCTTTCGGGGCCCCCGTTGCGGGCCGAGCCCTGACGCCTCGCGCGCTGCCACCCCACGCATTCCACGACGCCCCGCGTCGTCACGCCCGTATCGACCCGTCTCCGTGACGCGTCGTCAATTCCGCCTGCGCGCGCGGCTGTTCCGGCCTGCCCGCATGCGGTTTTCGCCGCCTCCGAAAGGCCCACCCCATGCCCGTGGAATTCCTCGGCATCGCCGCCACCCATGACGGCTCCGAAACCACTCCCCGTTCCGGCGCCGCCTTCGACAAGGAGTACACACTCCGTCTCGCCCGCGCCCATGAGGACCACGACTGGGACCGGGTGCTGTTCGCGTACGGCTCCGGGTCGCCGGACCCGGCACCGGCCGCCGCCTACATAGCGAGCCACCTCGACCGCCTGCAGATCCTGCTCGCCCACCGGCCCAACGTCTCGTACCCCACCTTCGCCGCCAAGACCTTCGCCACCCTCGACCAGATCAGCGACGGCCGGCTCACCGTCCACTTCATCACCGGCGGCAACGACCACGAACAGGGGCGCGAGGGCGACACCCTCACCAAGGACGAGCGGTACAGCCGCACCCGCGAGTACATCCAGCTCGTCAAGAAGATCTGGACCACCCACGAGCCCTTCGACCACGAGGGTGAGCACTACCGGTTCCACGACTTCGTCAGCGATGTCTTCCCCGTCCAACAGCCGCGCCCTGGCGTCTCGTTCGGAGGATCCTCGGCCGCCGCGTACGCCGCCGGTGGCGCGGAGGCCGACATCTACTGCCTGTGGGGCGAGCCGCTGGCGAAGACCGCCGAGCAGATCGAGACCGTGAAGGCCGCAGCGAAGGCCGCGGGCCGCACCGACACCCCGCGCATCCAGGTCGCCTTCCGCCCGATCATCGCGCCGACCGAGGAACTGGCCTGGGAGAAGGCCCATCGCACGGTCGGCGCGATCAAGGCCCGGAAGGAGCGGGGCGAGCGCATCGGCAAGCGCCACCACGGGCACGCCGAGCCCCAGAACACCGGCTCCCAGCGGCTCATCGCCATCGCCGAGGCGGGGGAGCGCTACGACCGCGCCCTGTGGACCCCGACCGCCGCCGCGACCGGCGGCGCGGGCAACTCCAACGCCCTCGTCGGCACGCCGGAGACGGTGGCCCAGGCGCTCCTCGACTATTACGACCTCGGTGTCGACATCCTCTCTGCGCGCGGCTACGACCTGCTGGACGACGCGATCGACTTCGGCCGGTACGTGATCCCGATCGTGCGCGAGGAGGTCGCCAAGCGCGACGCCGAGCGCGCCGCACGCGGGACCGAGGCGCCGGCGGCGGTGGGCGCATGACCTCCCTGGCCCAACCACCAGCGCCATCCGGTGATTTGACGGTTGTTCACGTCCCCGTCTCCGACCCGCGTGTCGAGCCGCTGCTGCGCGAGCTCGGCGACGAGTACTCGACCCGGTACGGCAAGGACGCCCACGCCGAGATCGCCCGGTACCCCGACGAGGAGTTCACGCCCGCCCACGGCGGGCTGCTGCTCCTTGTCCTCGAGAACGGTGAACCCGTCGCGGGCGGCGCCTTCCGCCGCTACGACGCCGACACCGCCGAGCTGAAGCGGATCTGGACCCACTCCGCCCACCGGCGGCGCGGGCTCGCCCGCCGCGTCGTCGACGAGCTGGAGCGCGAGGCGGACGAGCGCGGCTACCGGCGGATCTACCTCACCACCGGGCCCCGCCAGCCCGAGGCCCGCGGCCTGTACCTGACCACCGGGTACACGCCGCTCTTCGACACCGAGGCCGACCCCGAGTCCATCGGCCCGCTGCCGTTCGAAAAGCACCTCCCCGGCGCCGCGCCCTCGGCACCGGCCCCGGCCACCCCGGACGATCCGGCCTCCCTCAAGGTCGTCCCCATCCGCCACTACGCCCGCTGGGTCGCGGCCGCCGCCGTGCTCGTCATCGTCGCCCAGTTCGCGCACGGCCTGCTGACCAACCCCGTATGGGAATGGGACGTCTTCCGCGACTACGTCCTGTCCGAGACGATCGTGCAGGCCGTCTGGGTGACGCTCCAACTCACCGCCTACGCCACGGTGTTGGGGTTCCTTCTCGGTACCGTGCTGGCCTTCATGCGGCTCTCGCAGAGTCCGGTGCTGCAGACCGTGGCCTGGACGTACATCTGGATCTTCCGGTCCATCCCGATGATCGTCCAGCTCGTCTTCTGGTTCAATCTCAGCGCGCTTTACAAGGAGTTGGGCCTCGGCATCCCCTTCGGCCCGGTGTTCTGGTCCGTCGACAGCAACAGCCTCATCGGCACCATCGGCGCCGCCATCATCGGCCTCACCCTGCACCAGGCCGCGTACGCCGCCGAGATCGTCCGCGGTGGTGTCATCTCCGTCGACCGGGGCCAGCTGGAGGCCGCCGCGGCCCTCGGCATCCCGCGCCTGAGGCAGGTGCGCCGGATCGTGCTTCCGCAGGCCATGCGCGCCATCCTGCCCACGGCGGGCAACGAGATCATCGGCCTGCTCAAGGGCACATCGGTGGTCTACGTGATGTCCATCGGCGAGCTCTTCTACCAGGCCCAGGTCATCTACGGCCGCAACGGCCGGGTGATCCCGCTGCTCCTCGTCGCCACCGCCTGGTACGTGGTCCTGACCTCACTCCTTTCCATCGCCCAGCACTACGTGGAACGCCGCTACGCCCGCGGCACCGCCCCGAAGACCCTCCGGGTCCGAGCCCTGGGAGGCCGACGATGAGCAAGCCCATGGTGGACATCCAGGACGTCCACAAGAGTTTCGGCCCGCTGGAGGTGCTGCGCGGCGTCGACCTGCGCGTGCACGCCGGCGAGGTCACCGTGATCCTCGGCCCGTCAGGATCGGGGAAGTCCACGCTGCTGCGCACCATCAACCACCTGGAGAAGGTGAACAGTGGCTGGATCAGCATCGACGGCGAACTCATCGGCTACCGCCGCTCGGGGAGCAAGCTGCACGAGCTGCGGGAGAAGGACGTCCTGAAGCAGCGCACCCACATCGGGTTCGTCTTCCAGGACTTCAACCTCTTCCCGCACCTGACCGTCCTCGACAACCTGATCGAGGCCCGCGTCTCCGCCCTGCGCCGCCCGCGCAAGGCGGCGGAGGACACCGCACGGGCGCTGCTGGAACGGGTGGGGCTCGGCGACCGCGCCGACTCCTACCCGCGTCAGCTCTCCGGCGGCCAGCAGCAGCGCGTGGCCATCGCCCGCGCGCTCGCCCTCGAACCCAAGGTGCTGCTCTTCGACGAGCCCACCTCCGCGCTCGACCCGGAGCTGGTGGGTGAGGTCCTCGATGTCATCAAGGACCTGGCGAGCACCGGCACCACGATGATCGTCGTCACCCATGAGATCGGCTTCGCCCGCGAGGTCGCCGACACCGTGGTGTTCATGGACGGCGGTGTCGTCGTGGAGCAGGGGACACCCGCGGCCGTCCTCGACGCCCCGCGGCACGAACGTACCCGCGCGTTCCTCTCCAAGGTCCTGTGACCCACCCCGCCTCCGTTCCGTACGCAAGGAGAACCACCACCGTGCCCACCACCCTCGTCCGGCGCCGCACCACCACCGCGGCCGCGCTCTCGCTCGCCGCCTCCCTCCTGCTCGCCGCCTGCAGCAACCCCTCCGACGGCGGCACGACCGAGGTAGCGGGCAAGTCCGGGACCAAGACGAAGATCAACATCAGTCCCGAGCAGCACCGCGTCACCACCGGCAAGGTCGCCTCCATAGCCGACGAGGTGCCCGCGAAGATCCGTAAGAGAGGCACCCTGGAGGTCATCGGCTCCTCCAGCTCCGCCGCGCCGCTCGGCTTCCACGCCACCGACAACAAGACCGTCATCGGCGTCGAGCCCGACCTTGCCTACCTGGTCGCCGACGTCCTCGGCCTCAAGGTGCACCGCACCACGGCCTCCTGGGAGAACATCTTCGTCGGCCTCGACAGCGGCAAGTACGACGTGGGCCTGAGCAACATCACCGTCACCGAGGAGCGCAAGGAGAAGTACGACTTCGCCACCTACCGCAAGGACAACCTGGGCTTCGAGGCGAAGAAGGGCAGCGGCCTGAAGGTCACGGGCCCGAAGGACGTGGCGGGCAAGACGGTCGCCGTGGGCAGCGGCACCAATCAGGAGAAGCTGCTCATCGAGTGGAGCAAGGCGAACGTGAAGGCCGGCCGCAAGCCGGTCGACATCAAGTACTACCAGAACGACAGCGACACCTATCTCGCCCTGCAGTCCGGCCGCATCGACATCTATCTCGGCCCCAACCCGACCGCCGCCTACCACGCGGCCAGCACCGGGAAGACCGAGGTCATCGGCACGTACTCCGGCGCGGGCGCCGAACTCCAGGGCCTCATCGCCGCCACCACCAAGAAGGACAGCGGGCTCGTGAAGCCGCTCGCCGACGCGCTCGACCACGTCATCGACGACGGCAGCTACGCGAAGGTCCTCAAGCGCTGGGGGCTGTCCGACGAGGCCGTGACCAAGTCGAGGATCAACCCGCCCGGACTGCCCAAGACCGCCCAGTAGTTCCTCCTGCAGTCACTTCTGCCGGCTGTTCCAGAAAGGCACCGTCGTGTCTCCATCTCCCTCCCTGCACCTCGCCGTCGCCCTCGACGGCACCGGGTGGCACCCCGCCTCGTGGCGCGAGCAGGTGTCCCGGCCGCGCGACCTGCTGAGTGCCGACTACTGGGCCGAGCTCGTCGCCGAGGCCGAGCGGGGCCTGCTCGACTTCGTCACCATCGAGGACGGACTCGGACCGCAGTCCAGCCACTTCCTCGAACCCGACGAGCGCACCGACCAGGTCCGCGGCCGCCTCGACGCCGTACTGATCGCCTCGCGCATCGCCCCGCTGACCCGGCACATCGGCCTCGTCCCGACAGTCGTGGTCACGCACACCGAACCGTTCCACCTCTCCAAGGCGATCGCCACCCTCGACTACGTCAGTGAGGGCCGCGCGGGACTTCGCGTACAGGTCACCGCCCGCCCGAACGAGGCCGACCACTTCGGCCGCCGCACCATCGACCGCATCGAGGCCTACGACAGCCCGGAAGCAAGGGAGTTGGTGACCGAACTCTTCGACGAGGCCACCGACTACGTCGAGGTCGTGCGACGGCTCTGGGACAGCTGGGAGGACGGCGCCGAGATCCGGGACGCCGCGACGGGCCGCTTCATCGACCGGGACAAGCTGCACTACATCGACTTCGAGGGGAGCCACTTCAGCGTCCGCGGCCCCTCCATCACACCCCGGCCGCCGCAGGGCCAGCCGCTCGTCACCGCCCTCGCGCACGACACCGTCCCGTACCGCCTGGTGGGCCGCGCCACCGACGTCGGCTACGTCACCCCGCACGACGCCGAGCAGGCCCGCACCATCGTGGGCCGGATCCGCGCCGAGCAGGACACGGCCGGGCGGTCCGGTGAGCCCCTGCATGTCTTCGGGGACCTGGTGGTGTTCCTCGACGAGGACCCCGCCGCCGCAACGGCCCGCAGGGACCGGCTCGACGCGCTCGCCGGATCACCGTACGAGAGCGACGCCCGGATCTTCGCGGGCACCCCCGCCCAACTCGCCGATCTGCTCCAGGAGTTGCAAGCCGCCGGACTCACGGGGTTCCGGCTGCGCCCCGCCGTCGTGGGGCACGACCTGCCGGCGATCACCAGGGGTCTCGTCCCCGAACTCCAGCGCCGTGGTGTCTTCCGCCGCGCGTACGAGGCCGACACCCTGCGCGGTCTCCTCGGCCTGGACCGCCCCGCCAACCGCTACGCCGCCGCGTGAGCCGGAGGGAACAGTCATGACCAAGCCACTGAAGCAGATCCACCTGGCCGCCCATTTCCCCGGCGTCAACAACACCACCGTGTGGAGCGACCCGCGGGCCGGCAGCCACATCGAGTTCAGTTCCTTCGCGCATTTCGCGCGCACCGCCGAACGTGCCAAGTTCGACTTCCTGTTCCTCGCCGAGGGGCTGCGGCTGCGCGAACAGGGCGGGGAGATCTACGACTTGGACGTCGTCGGCCGCCCCGACACCTTCACGGTCCTCGCCGCGCTCGCCGCCGTCACCGAGCGCATCGGGCTCACCGGCACCATCAACTCGACCTTCAACGAGCCCTACGAGGTGGCCCGCCAGTTCGCCAGCCTCGACCACCTGTCCGGCGGCCGCTCCGCTTGGAACGTCGTGACCTCCTGGGACGCCTTCACCGGCGAGAACTTCCGCCGCGGCGGCTTCCTCCCGCAGCGCGAACGCTACTCGCGCGCCCGGGAGTTCCTCGCCACCGCGAACGAACTCTTCGACTCCTGGCACGACGACGAGATCCTCGCCGACCAGGAGACCGGCGCCTTCCTGCGCGACGCCAAGGCCGGCTCCTTCGCGCACACCGGAGCGCACTTCGACATCCACGGCCGGTTCAACGTCCCGCGCTCCCCGCAGGGCCGCCCGGTCGTCTTCCAGGCGGGTGACTCCGACGACGGCCGCGAGTTCGCCGCCGCCGAGGCCGACGCCATCTTCAGCCGGCACGGCACCCTCGACGCGGGCCGGGACTTCTACGCGGACGTGAAGTCCCGCCTCACCAAGCACGGCCGCCGCGCCGACCAGCTGCTCATCCTGCCCGCCGCCACCTTCGCCCTCGCCGACACCGACGCGGAGGCCGAGGAGCTCGCCCGCGAGGTGCGCCGCCACCAGGTCAGCGGGGCCACCGCCCTCAAGCACCTGGAGTTCGTCTGGAACCGGGACCTGTCCTCGTACGACCCGGAAGGCCCGCTGCCCGACATCGACCCGGACGTCAGCGACACCCACATCGCCGAGGGCCGCGCCCAGGTCCGCATGTACCGGGACCCCCTCGCAACCGCCCGCGAGTGGCGCGAGCTCGCCGCCGCCAACAAGTGGTCCATCCGCGACCTCGTCATCCACACCGGCAACCGGCAGAACTTCGTCGGCTCCCCGGCCACCATCGCGAAGACCATCAACGACTACGTCCAGGCCGACGCCGCCGACGGCTTCATCCTCGTCCCGCACCTCACCCCCGGCGGCCTGGACGAGTTCGCCGACCGGGTGGTCCCGCTCCTCCAGGAACAGGGTGTCTTCCGCACGGAGTACGAGGGCACGACCCTGCGCGACCACCTCGGCCTGGCCCACCCCGACGACGCCCCCGCGACCACCGAGGAGTTCTCCCGTGTCTGACATCCCCCTCGCCGTCCTCGACCTGGTCCCGGTCCCGTCCGGCTCGACCGCGGGCGACGCCCTGCGCAACTCCATCGACCTCGCCCAGCAGGCCGAGCGGTTCGGCTACGCCCGCCACTGGTTCGCCGAGCACCACCTCAACCCCGGTGTCGCCGGCACCTCGCCCGCTGTCGTCCTCGCCCTGACCGCCTCCGCCACCGAGACCATCCGGCTCGGCTCCGGCGCCGTGCAGCTCGGACACCGCACCGCGCTGTCCACGGTGGAGGAGTTCGGGCTCCTCGACGCGCTGCACCCCGGGCGCATCGACCTGGGGCTCGGCCGCTCGGGCGGACGGCCGCCCGCGCAGCCCACCTCGCCGCGGCCGACCGCGACCCCGGTCGTCGACGGCGCCGCACCCAACGGCCTCGTCATCCCGCCCCGCTTCTCCTTCGAGCACCTCCTCGGCTCGCCCCGCGTCGCGCTGCAACGAAAGCTGCTCCAGCAGCCGGGCGCACAGGCGCAGGACTACGCCGAGCAGATCGACGACATCCTCGCCCTGCTCGCCGGCGCCTACATATCCCCGGACGGCATCGAGGCACACGTCGTGCCCGGGGAGGGCGCCGACGTCGACGTGTGGATCCTCGGCAGCAGCGGCGGCGAGAGCGCCGAGGTGGCGGGCGCGCGCGGACTGCCGTTCGCCGCGAACTACCACGTCAGCCCCGCCACGGTGCTGGAGGCGGTGGAGGGCTACCGGTCCTTCTTCAAGCCCTCCGACGCCCTCGACGAGCCGTACGTCAGTGTCTCCGCCGACGTCGTCGTCGCCGAGGACGACGCCACCGCCCGCGAACTCGCCACCGGCTACGCCCCGTGGGTGCGCAGCATCCGCAACGCAGAAGGAGCCATCGACTTCCCGACACCGGAAGAGGCGCGCAAGTACGCGTGGAGCGACGCCGACCGGGCCCTCGTGCAGGACCGCATCGACACCCAGTTCGTCGGCTCGCCGAGCACTGTCGTCCGCCGCCTCGCCCAGCTCCAGGAGGCGACCGGAGCCGACGAGCTGCTCATCACGACGATCACCCACGACCACGCCGACCGGGTCCGCTCCTACGAGCTGCTGGCCGAGGAGTGGAAGCGCTCTTGACGCGGAGTCCACACGGCCACACACTCCTCTAAGGGAATCCTAGTGAAACGGTAGGGAATGATGGACGGTGCGGCGCGCGACCCCGGCAGCTCGGCTGTCCGCGCCGCCGTCGGGGCCCTGCCCCGGCTCACGTCCCGCCGTCACATCGATCTCGTGCGGGTCTGCAGCGCGGCGAGTTCTCCCCACGGCGGCGGCCAAGTCGCCGCCCACGCCTGACACTTCCGTACGCCTGCGCGTACGTCCGTGATCGAGCACCCCCAGGGAGACGCATGTCCGCACCGGCCCCGTCCACCGTGCCCCCCTTCCGGAGCAGGATCGGCTGCGACGCGCGCAGCGGCTACTACGCCGCCCCGCACCGCTACCGCCTCCATCTGTCACCCGGCTGCCCGCACTGTCTTCAGATCTCCGTCACCCACAGCCTGCTCCACCTCGACGACACCCTCCCGGTGACCCTGCTGTCCGGTGTGCCCGACGCGCCCGGCGGCGGGCACCGGGCCCTGGCCCCCCTGTACGAGGCCACGTCCCACCAGTACCCCGGGCCCGCCCTCGTGCCGGTCCTCAGCGACGAGTGGACCGGACGGATCGTCAGCACCCACCCCGGGGACATCCTGCGCGACCTGGCCCGGCACTTCGGCAGCCACGGCCCCGACCTCCTCCCGCGCGGCTCCGAGGAGGCCATCGACGCGGTGGGCCGGCTGTGCGAGCGGGGCATCACCGCGTCCGCCCGGCGCGGCGACGACACCGGACTCGCCACCCTGCTGCGCGCCCTGAGCGTCCTCGAACGGCGGCTCGCGGGCAGGGAGTACGTACTGGGCGGCCAACTCACCCTCGCCGACGTGCGGTTGTGGTCGACCCTCGTGCACCCCGACAGCGCACGACGGACCACCGGCCATCCCCGGCTCTCGGCGTACCTGCGACGCCTCTCCGAGCACCCCGCCTTCGCGCCCCACCTCGCGCGCTACTCCTTCGCGCTCGCCTGACGCGAGTTGAACTCCTCGACGTTCTTCTTCTGTTCCTCATAGCTGTCGGTGAACCGGGTGTCCCCGGGCGCGACCGTCACGAAGTACAGCCAGTCGCCCTTGGGCGGCGCGATCGCCGCGTCCAGGGCGTCCTGGCCCGGATTCCCGATGGGCGTGGGTGGCAGGCCCTTGTGCGCGTACGTGTTGTACGGGCTGTCCGTCCTGGTGTCGGCGTGGCTGGTGTCGAGGGTCGAGCGGTTCAGGGCGTAGTTGATGGTGGAGTCCATCTGGAGCGGCATGCCCTGGTCGAGCCGGTTGTAGATGACCCGGGCGACCTTCCCCATGTCCTCGTGGGTGTCGGCCTCCGCCTGCACGATGCTGGCGATGACGACCGTCTCGTAGACGGAGACGCCGTTCTTGTCCGAGCCCTCCGTGACGTGGTCGGCCTTCAGTCGCTGGTTGGCGGTGTTGTTCATGTAGGCCAAGAGGGACGTCGGGGTGGTGTTCTTGTCCACGGGGTACGTGGCCGGAAACAGATAGCCCTCAGGGTTGCCGTCCGCCGCGCTCGGCAGTGTGAAGTGCACGTTTGCCGCGGCCTTCTTCGTGGTCCCGTCGTCGACGGCGAGCGCCTTGTCCACGGCCTCGTACACCTGGCTCGCGCGGTACCCCTCGGGGATCACGAGCTTCTCGGACCGTGTGGGCTCCTTCCCGCCGAAGATCACCACCAGCGGCACGACGACGGCCGCGACGACGGCGAGGGCCACGACGGCGACCACGATCAGCCTGCCGCGGCGGCTGAGCCGGCGCTTCTTCTCTGTCCCCTGGTCAGCGGGGTCCTTCTTGTCCTCTGGCACACCGGAACGCTAACCAATTCACGCTCACCGCACGCGCAGCGCCACCGCCAGCAGCGCCGCGTCCGCGGGGCGGCGCAGATCGCGACCGGTCAGCTCAAGGAACCGGTTGAAGCGGTGCTGCACCGTGTTGCGGTGGCAGTAGAGCGTGTCGGCCGTGTCCGCGATGGAGCCGGAGCCCGCCAGATGGGTGCGGACGGTGTGCAGCAGACGGTCCGCCTCGCCGCGCGTGACACCGGGACCGCGCAGCGCGCCCAGCACGTCGGCGGCCAGGTCGCGGCCGAAGTCACCGGCCCGATGGGCGAGGACGTCGAGCCAGCTGTCCTCCAGGAGGCGCGGCGAGCGCGTGTCGGCGGGCAGCACCTGCGCCGTCGCCACCGCGAGGACCGTCGCCCGCGGCACGGCGGCAAGCCCGGTCGCCTGCGGGGCTATCCCGCACGGCGAGTCCTGCAACTGGTCCAGGAGGAACGCGCGGGTGACGCGCCCGCTGAGCTGCACCACCAGGACCGCGTCGCCGCCGACCATCTGCTGCTGCACGGCCGCCCCCGCCCCGCGCAGGGCGAGGCCCGCACGGTGCAGGCCGGGCCCGGCCGCAGCGGACGACGCCGCGCACAGGAACCGGCCGTCGTCCGCCAGACCCAGGGCGCGGCCCGCGTCGCGCACGACGGTCGGGTTGCGGCCCTCGGTCTCCAGGAGCCGGGCGAACCACATGCGCCGCTCGTCCTCCTCGCGGCGCCCCATCTCCAGGACCGTGCGCTGATACGCCGTCATGATCCCGGTGACGTGCCGCTCGACCGCCTCCCACACGTGGTACGCCGAGCCCGCCAGATCGGCCATGTCCTCCGGCCGTGCCCGGTTCACGAGCGCCTGCCACACCACCCGGAAGTCGAGGCGTGCCGCCTCCAGGAGCGCGTCGAGCGGGACGCCCTGGCGGGCGCGCTCCTCGCCCACCCGCCGTGAGACGTCCGCGACGTGCGGCGGCACCGGCAGCCGCGCCACCGTGCGCAGTAGCAGCTCGAAGGCCTGCCAGGCCGAATCGCGGAACTGGACGTCGGGCACCTGGGTCGCGTACGCGGTGCGCACCGGGCCGACCATCCCCAGCCACTCGCCGATCAGGTCGTCCACATTGTCCAGACACTGCCCGGCGAGTTCCGCGATGCGCGGCGAGGTCGGGGGCAGGCCGGGGCGGCCCCCGCCTTCGGAATTGTGCATGTGACCAATTCTCGGTGGCGCGGGGGCGATGTTTCAACGTTGGTTCCGTGCCCGGTGCCGAGGATGCTGGTGCGATCCCTGGGCGCAGCGTCCGGGGCCCGCCGACCAGGAGGGCCATCCGACCGTGCACTTGACCCCTCGAGAACAGGAACGGCTCCAGCTGTTCACCGTCGCCGAACTCGCGCGCCGCCGCCGTGCGCGTGGACGCCGGCTCAACGCCCCCGAGGCGATCGCCCTGATCTGCGACGAGATCCTGGAGGCCGCCTGGGACGGGCTGAGCCTGGACGAGGTGATCGAGGCGGCGGAGCGGGTGCTCACCGTCGACGACGTGCTGGACGGGGTCGCCGACATCGTGACGACCGTGCAGGTGGAGGCGCTGTTCCCGAGCGGCACTTCCCTGGTCGCCGTCGACCGGCCGATCGGCCCCGTCAGTGTCGAGGGGCCGGGCGCCGTGCGCACCGGCGAGACGCCCGTCGAGATCAACGTGGGCCGCCCGCGCACCACGCTCACCCTCCGCAACACCGGCGACCGCGTCGTCTACATCTCCTCGCACTACCCGCTGCACGAGGTCAACCAGGCGCTCGAACTCGACCGCGAGGCCGCCCGCGGGCTGCGGCTCGACATCGCCGCCGGCACCGCCCTCGCCTTCGAACCCGGCGAGCGGCGCGAAGTCGTCGTCATCCCCGCCAGCCGCAAGACCCGTACGACCCAGGAGCGCGCATGACCAGCGTCGACCGCCGCACGTACCACGCCCTGTACGGGCCCACCACCGGCGACCGGATCCGGCTCGGCGACACCTGCCTGTGGGTGGAGGTCGAGGCCGACGACGGCACCCCCGGCGACGAACTCCTCGGCGGCTGCGGCAAGACGGTCCGCGACGGACTCCTCGCCTCGCCGCGCTCGGACCGCGATTCCGCCCTCGACATGGTCGTCGCCGGAGTCGTCCTCATGGACCCCGTGCTCGGCGTGCGCAAGACCGACATCGGCATCAAGGACGGCCGGATCGTCTCCGTCGGCGGCGTCGGCAACCCGGACGTGATGGACGTCGAGTACGCCATCGACTCGCACACCTCCGTGGTGCCGGGGGAGGGGCTCATCGCCACGCCCGGTGTCGTCGACAGCCACGTCCACCTGTCCTCGCCGGAGGTCGCGCCCGCCGCGCTGTCCGCCGGAGTCACCACGCTCGTCGGCATGGGGCTCGGCGGCGTGTGGGAGATCGGCTGCAACCCGACCCACAACCTGCACACGCTGATGAGCGCCTGGCAGGGCACCCCGCTCAACATCGCCTTCCTGGCCCGCGGTTCGTCCAGTTCACGGGCGCTGCTCGACGAGATCACGCTCGCCGGGGCCGGCGGCTTCAAGATCCATGAGGACTTCGGGGCGACCCCGCGCATCATCGACACCTGCCTGGACACCGCCGAACAGGCCGACCTCCCGGTCGCGCTGCACACCGACTCCATGAACGAGTCGGGGTACTTGAGGGACACCCTCGGCGCCACCCGCGGCCGCACCGTGCACGCGTACCACGTGGAGGGCGGCGGCGGTCACCCCGACCTCCTGGAGATCCTCTCCGAGCCGAACATCCTGCCCTCGTCGACCACACCCACCGTGCCGTACACGCCCAACACGGTCGGCGAGCTGTTCCCGATGACGATGACTGTGCACCGGCAGAACCACGCCTCCGCGAGCGATGTCGCCATCTCGAAGGGCCGGATCCGCGAGCACGCCATCGCCGCCGAGAACGCCCTGCACGACCTCGGCGCCATCTCCATCGTCAACTCAGATTCCATGGGCATGGGCCGGATCGCCGAGACCGTGCGCAGGACCTGGCAGCTCGCCCACGTCCAGGCCCTCGCGAACGGCGGCGGGGGAGTGGAACACCCGGACAACACACGGGTGTTGCGCTACCTCGCGAAGATCACGCTCAACCCGGCGCTCGCGCACGGACTCGCCCACGAGGTCGGCACCGTGCAGGCCGGGCGGATGGCCGACCTGGTGCTGTGGGACCCCAAATGGTTCGGCACCAAGCCCGAGCTGGTCATCAAGTCCGGGTTCGTGGCGTGGGGCAACACCGGCTCGGGCTCGGGGTCGACCCGGCTCACCCAACCGCGCGCCTACAAGCCCTACTTCGGGTCACTCGGTGCCGCGCCCGCCCGGCTCGCCAAGGTCTTCGTCGCCGAGGCCGCCCTCACCGACCGCGCCGCGCGGGCCGCCCTGCCGAGCGGACTCACGTACGCCCCGATCCGCGACAGCCGCGGCCTGACCCGTGCCGACATGCTGCACAACACGGCGACGCCTCGGGTCGTGGTGCCCCGCGAGCCCGCGCCCGTCCTCGTCGACGGGGTCGAGACCGGGACGCCGGCCGCCACCGAGCTGCCGCTCGCGCAGCTGCACCACTTCGCCTGAGACCCGAGGGGGCTTCTGTCTCATGCAGCTCGATCTGCTCGTCCGCAACGCCCACATCCGCACCCTCGACCCCGACCGGCCCACCGCCACAGCGCTCGGCGTCCTGAACGGCGTCGTCGTCGGACTCGACGAGGACGTGGCCGGACTCGGCGCGCGCAAGGTTCTCGACGCGGGCGGCGCCACCGTCGTCCCCGGCTTCAACGACGCGCACTGCCACACCGCCTGGTTCGGCCTCAACCTCACCCAGCTCGACGTCTCCACGGCCCGCTCCGTCGACGACGTGTACGCCGCCGTGGCCGCACACGCCGAAGGACTCGCCCCGGACGCCTGGGTGCTGGGCGCCGGGCTCGACCACAACAACTGCGGAGGCCGCTGGCCGCACCGCGACGCCCTCGACCGCGCGGCGGGCGGCCGGCCCGTCTGGATCAAGCACACCTCCGGGCACGCCTGCGTCGTCAACACACCCGTGCTGCACGCCGCCGGAGCGCTGGCGGACGGATTCCAGGACCCGGACGGCGGCGTCGTCTCCCGCGACGAACACGGCCGCCCCGACGGCCTGTTGGAGGAGACAGCGCAGAGCCTCGCGCAGCGCCAGGTGCTGCCGTACCCGGTGGAGACCGTCGCAGACGCCGTCGACGCGGCGACCCGGCACTACCTCACCGAAGGTGTCACCAGCTTCACCGAGGCCGGGATCGGCGGCGGCTGGATCGGGCAGACCCCGGTCGAGGTGGCCGCCTACCAACTCGCCCGCGAGAGCGGCCGGTTGCACACCCGCGCCCAACTGATGGCCGCCTCTGACGTGCTGCACCCGCTCACCGCGCACACCGACGACGACATCACGCTCGGCCTCGACCTCGGCATGCGCACCGGCTTCGGCGACGACACGCTCTCCCTCGGCCCGGTCAAGATCTTCCTGGACGGCTCGCTGCTGGGGAGGACGGCGGCCGTCACCGAACCCTTCTGCGGGTGCCCGCACAACGAGGACCGACCCACCGGTTACTTCCAGGGCGACGCCGGCTCCATGACCGACCTCGTCGTCGCCGCGCACCGCTCCGGCTGGACGGTGGCCGCGCACGCCATCGGCGACCGCGCCGTCGACCTGGCCCTCGACGCCTTCGCCCGCGCCCACAAGGAACGGTCCCGCCCCGGCGTCCGGCACCGTATCGAGCACGCCGGCGTCGTCCGCCCCGAGCAGCTCGCCCGCTTCGCCGAACTCGGCGTCGTCCCCGTCCCGCAGCACAACTTCCTGCACACCTTCGGCGACGCCATGGCCGCCGCGCTCGGCCCCGAACGCACCCCGTGGTCGTACCGGATGCGCTCCTTCCTCGACCTCGGGCTGCCCGTCCCCGGCAGCTCCGACCGGCCCGTGGCACCGGGCGCGCCGCTGCCCGCGATCCAGTCGATGGTCGTGCGGCTGACCGAAACAAAGGTGCCGTACGGTCCCGACGAAGGCGTTCCGGCCCTCGCCGCGCTGCGCGCCTGGACCGAGGGCTCGGCCCTCGCCACCGGCTTCGGCGGGCGCAAGGGGCGCCTCGCCCCCGGGTATCTGGCCGACCTCACCGTCCTGGACGGCGACCCCGTCCGCACGGACCCCGACCGCATCGGCGCGATCGGCGTCCTCGCCACCGTCGTGGGCGGCGACCCCGCCCACGACCCGCACCACCTCACCCGCACCCCCGCACGCCACGGTCCCCCTTCCGCTCCGGCCACCCCGGCCGCCCCTCCCCAGGAGACCCCGTGAGCAACTCCACAAAGCCCCCGGTGAAGGACATCCGAAGGCTGTTGTTCGCCGCGTTCAGCGGCACCGCCCTGGAGTGGTACGACTACTTCCTCTACGGCACCGCCGCCGCGCTCGTCTTCAACAAGCTGTTCTTCACCGACCTGAACGCGGCCGCGGGCACCCTCGCCTCCTTCGGCACGTTCGCCGTCGGCTTCGTGGCCCGGCCCATCGGCGCCGCGATCTTCGGCCACGTCGGCGACCGCTACGGGCGCAAGGTGTCCCTCATCATCACCGTCGTCATGATGGGCGCCACCACGGGCTGTATCGGCCTGCTGCCCTCGTACGACACCATCGGCATCTGGGCGCCGGTCCTGCTCACCGTCCTCCGCTTCGTCCAGGGCATCTCCGTCGGCGGCGAGTGGTCGGGCGCGATGCTGCTCACGCTGGAGCACACCCCGAAGGAGAAGCACGGCAGCTACTCCTCCGTGCCCCAACTGGGCTCGCCCGTCGGCACGTTGCTGTCCAGCGGCGCCTTCGCCCTCGTCGGCATGCTGCCCGACGACGCCTTCTACTCCTGGGGCTGGCGGCTGCCGTTCCTCGCCGCGTTCCCGCTGCTCGGCTTCGCGCTCTACCTGCGCGTACGCATCGAGGAGTCCCCGGTCTTCCGCGCCATGCAGGACGACGCGGAGCGCAACGGCCCGCCGCCCGCGCCGCTCGTCGAGGCGTTCCGCCGCACCTGGGGCCGCATGATCGTCGGCATCGGGGCCGCGCTCCTCGGCGTCGGCGGCTTCTTCCTCATGACGACGTTCATCATCAGCTACGGCACCGGCGAACTCGGCATCGACAAACAGACGATGCTCAACGCCACCGTCGTCGGCGCCGTCGTCGAGGTCGTGGTCATCATCATCGGCGGACGCCTCGCCGACCGCATCGGCTCGTGGAAGGTGTGCGCCATCGGCGCCGCCGTCACCATGGCGGCCGCGTTCCCCGCCTTCTGGCTCGTCGACACCGGGCAGACCCCGCTGGTGTACCTCGGTGTCGCGCTCGGCATCGGCGCGCTCTCCATCCCGTACGGCCCGATCGGCGCGGTCGTCGCCTCGCTCTTCCCCGAGGAGTTCCGCTACAGCGCGGTGGCCATGTCGTACAACCTCGCCGGTGTCCTCGGCGGCTTCATCCCGCTCATCGCCGCCTCGGTCACCGGCGCGGCGGGCGGCGCCTCGTGGGGCGCCGCGCTGCTCCTCGTCCTCGTGGCCGCCTGCACCGTCGCCGGGTCCGTCGCGGCCGGCACCGTGCTGCGCCGGCACGGCTCCCTTCCCTCCAGCGACTCACTGAACGCAAAGGTTGCAGCATGACCGTGCACCATCCCGCCCGCACCGGTGGCCAGGTCCTCGTCGACCAGCTCCGGGCCCACGACGTCGACACCGTCTACGGAGTGCCCGGCGAGAGCTACCTCGCCGTCCTCGACGCCCTGTACGACGTGCCGGTCCGCATGGTGGTGTGCCGCCACGAAGGCGGCGCCGGGTACATGGCGGAGGCCTCCGGCAAACTCACCGGGCGCCCCGGCGTGTGCTTCACGACGCGGGGGCCCGGCGCCACCAACGCGCTGGTCGCCCTGCACACCGCCCACCAGGACGCCACCCCGCTGATCCTCTTCGTCGGCCTCGTGCCGCGCGACCACACCGACCGGCACGCGTTCCAGGAGCTGGACCTGCGCGGCACGTTCGGCACGAACGCCAAGCTCGTCGAGACGATCGACGACGCGGCCCGCATCCCCGAGTATGTGGCCCGCGCCTTCGCCGTCGCCCGCAGCGGACGGCCGGGGCCCGTGGTCGTCGGGCTGCCGGAGGACATGCTGACGGATGTCGTCGAGGTGGCCGACGCCAGGCCGCTGCCGGTGCCGCAGGGCGGTGTGTCGGCCGAGGAACTGGCGGTACTGGAAGGCCTGTTGGCCGCGGCCGAGCGGCCGGTGGTGCTGCTCGGGGGCAGCCGCTGGACGGACCGGGCACGCGCCGACGTCCGCGCGTGGGCCGAGGCATGGTCGCTGCCCGTCGCCGTGGACTTCCGCTGCCAGGACCTGATGGACAACGAGGCCGACGTCTACGTCGGCAACCTCGGCTACGGGCGCGCCAAGGCCCTCGCCGAGCGGGTGCGCGAGGCGGACCTGCTGGTGAGTGTCGGCGCGGCGCCCGGGGACGTCACGACGGACGGGTACCGGGCGCTGGCCACGGTCGGCGGCGACGAGGCGGGCCCGCGCCTGGTGCAGGTGCTTCCCGAGGCACAGCCGCCCGGCGTCGTGCACCGCGCCGAACTCACCCTGCTCGCCGCCCCCGAGGCCTTCGGCACCGCGATACGCACCCTGAGCCCCGCCGCGCCCGTGCCCTGGGCAGAGCGCACGAAGCAGGCCCGCGCGGAGCACCTGGCCGCCCGCACCCCGGAGCCGGACGGCGACCCGCTCGACCTCGGCGCGGTCTTCGCCCACCTCGACGACCGGCTCCCGGGAGACACCATCGTCACGTTCGGCGCGGGCAACCACGCCATCTGGGCGCAGCGCTTCCTGACGTACCGCGACGGCATGCGCCAACTCGGCCCGCGCAACGGCTCGATGGGCTACGGCGTCCCCGCCGCGGTGTCGGCCGCCATCGCGCACCCGGACCGCCGCGTCGTCTCCGTCGCGGGTGACGGCTGCTTCCTCATGAACGGCCAGGAACTGGCCACCGCCGTGGCCGAGGGCGCGGCCCCGCTGATCCTCGTCCTGGACAACGCCCAGTACGGCACCATCCGCGTGCACCAGGAGCGGGAGTATCCGGGCCGCGTGAGCGGCACGGCCCTCGGCAACCCGGACTTCGCCGTCTACGCCCAGGCCTTCGGCGCCCACGGCGAAACGGTCACCACCACCGAGGAGTTCGCCCCGGCCCTCGACCGCGCGCTGGCGTGCGGCCGCGCCGCGATCATCCAGCTCAAGGTGGCAGAGGGGCGGCTGTCCCCCGGAGTCACCGTCGCCTCGCTGCGCGAAAGGGGGCGCGCCAAGGGCTGAGAGCCGGTGAACTGGCTCTGAGTCTCACGGGCGCAGATGGATCAGGCCCGCATCCGTGGGCCGGAATCCGCACGCCTCGAAGTAGAAGTCGCGGAGTTCGGGCTCGAAGTCGACGTGGAGCCACTCGCAGCCCGACTCCCGCGCACTGGACGCCGCTAGGCGCACGACGGCCGTGCCGATGCCGCGATGCTGGTGTGTGCCCCGGGTCTTGGTGTCGATCAGGAAGGCGTGGTCGCCGCCGTCCCACGCCACGTTCACGAAGCCGACGAGGAGCCGGTCCGCGTCGCGGGCCGTCACCCAGCCGAGGCTGTACTTCTGGACCTTGGCCCACCAGCCGGCGACGTCGTTGCCGCCGTGGGACCGGACCAGGTCGACCATCTCCTCGTCGTGGACCGGGTCGCGCCATGTGTACGTGATCGCTTCGCTCATGGGGCCTCACCCTGGCACAGGGCGTGATCCGTGCCACGTACGAAACGGTTTCGTTTCATCTCGGCGGCGGGATACTCTGCCGACGTACGAAACCGTTTCGTTCGGCGCGCACCCGGCGCCTGAGAGATGTGGACGTGATGCTGCGTGCCCGAGACCGGCACCGTGCGGCGCAGACGCATGACGGCGGAGCGCGAGGCCGAGTTGTACGACGCCGTGCTCGGGCTGTTGCGTGAAGTCGGTTACGACGCGCTGACCATGGACGCCGTCGCGGCCCGCACCCGGTCCAGCAAGGCCACGCTCTACCGCCAGTGGGGCGGAAAGGCCGCGCTCGTCGTCAAGGCGATGCGGCACCACAAGCCGGTCGACATCTCGGAGATCGACACCGGCACCCTGCGCGGGGACCTCCACACGCTCGCCGGCCGGCACGACGACTGCTCGGTCGAGGAGTCGACGGCGCTGATGCGAGGGCTCGCCATGGCGATGCACAGTGACCCGGATCTGCTGCGCGCGTTCCGGGAGTTGCTGATCGAACCGGAGCTGGAGGAGCTGGACCAGGTCCTCCAGAGAGCCGTCGCCCGCGGCGAGATCCGCCAGGACAACCCGGCGATGGACTACACGCTGCACATGATGGTCGGCGCCATGGCGACCCGCGGCATGATCGACGAACTGCCGCCCACCCAGGAGTACCTCATCTCATACATCGACGCAGTGGTCCTCCCCGCCCTCTGCGCCTGATCCCCCCACCCACACACCACAGAGTTCCCCCCTCTGCACCTCTGCACCTGACGCCACCGCTCACCGTCGTCGGGCCGAAGTCCCCTGCCCAGCACCAAAAACGACCTGACCGGGAGTACGCCCTCGTGGCTCGATTCCTCTACAAAATGGGCCGATTCGCCTTCAGGCGACGGTACTTCGTCGCCCTCTTCTGGGTGGTGGTCCTCGCCGCCGTGGGCGTGGGAGCCTCCCAGGCCCCCACGGCCGCATCCTCCTCCTTCTCGATCCCGGGCACCGAGGCCCAGAAGGCCTTCGACCTGCTGGAACAACGGTTCCCCGGCGGCAGCGCCGACGGCGCCACCGCGCGCGTCGTGTTCAAGGCGCCGGACGGAGAGAAGATCACCTCCGCCGCCAACCAGAGCGTGGTGCGCGACACCGTCAAGGAACTCGGCGGTGGCTCCGAGGTCCAGAGCGCGACCGACCCGTTCAAGGCCAAGGCCGTCAGCCGCGACGGCACCATCGCGTACGCGCAGGTGTCGTACAAGGTCTCCGGCATGGAGCTGGAGGAATCCTCGCGCGACGCGCTGAAGGACACGGCGCAGGACGCCCGTGACTCCGGCCTCACCGTCGAGGTCGGCGGCGACGCGCTCCAGGCCGTGCCCGAGACCGGCTCGACCGAGGTCATCGGCGTCGTGGTCGCCGCCGTCGTCCTCGTCATCACCCTCGGCTCGCTGATCGCGGCCGGACTGCCGCTGGTCTCCGCGCTGTTCGGCGTCGGCATCGGTGTCTCCGCCATCACCGCGCTCGCCAAGCCGCTCGACCTGGACTCGACGACGTCGACGCTCGCGATGATGATCGGCCTCGCGGTCGGCATCGACTACGCGCTGTTCATCGTGTCCCGGTACCGGGCCGAACTGGCCGAGGGGCGCGAGCGCGAGGAAGCCGCCGGACGGGCCGCCGGTACCGCCGGGTCCGCCGTCGTCTTCGCCGGGCTGACCGTCGTCATCGCCCTCGTCGGCCTCGCCGTCGTGAACATCCCGATGCTGACGAAGATGGGCTTCGCCGCCGCCGGCACCGTCGTCGTCGCCGTGCTCGTCGCCCTGACCCTGATCCCCGCGCTGCTCGGCATCGCCCGGAGCCGGGTGCGCCCCGCCGGAGCCAAGAGCAAGCGCAAGGAACGCAAGGCACAGCGCACGGCGCAGGAGCAGGGCCACGTCCACGGGGAGCACGCCGAGCCCAAGCCCGCCCTGGGCACCCGCTGGGCGCGCCTCGTCGTGAAGCACCCGGTCGCCGTGCTGCTGCTCGGCGTGATCGCCCTGGGTACGGCCGCCGTACCGGCCACGTCCCTCGAACTCGGCCTGCCCGACGACGGTTCGCAGCCCACCGACACCACGCAGCGCAAGGCGTACGACCTGCTCTCCGAGGGCTTCGGCCCCGGCTTCAACGGGCCGCTGATGGTCGTCGTCGACGCCAAGGGCAGCGACCGGCCGAAGTCCGCCGTCGACGATGTCACCAAGACCGTCAAGGGACTCGGCGACGTCGCCGTGGTGACCCCGGCGACGTTCAACAAGTCCGGTGACACCGCGATGCTCAGCGTCGTCCCGAAGTCGAAGCCGACCTCGACCGACACCGAGGACCTGGTGCAGAACATCCGCGACGCGGGTGACGGCATCAAGGCCGACACGGGCGCCGAGCTGATGGTCACCGGCTCCACCGCGATGAACATCGACGTGTCGCAGAAGCTCAACGACGCGCTGCTTCCGTACCTCGCGCTCGTCGTCGGCCTCGCCTTCCTGCTCCTGATCGTCGTCTTCCGCTCGATCCTGGTGCCGCTGAAGGCTGCGCTCGGCTTCCTGCTGTCCGTCCTCGCCGCGCTCGGCGCCGTCGTCGCCGTGTTCCAGTGGGGCTGGCTCGCCGACCTCATGGGCGTCGAGGAGACCGGGCCCGTGATGTCGATGATGCCGATCTTCATGGTGGGTGTCGTCTTCGGACTCGCGATGGACTACGAGGTCTTCCTCGTGACACGGATGCGCGAGGCGTACGTCCACGGCGAGACGGCCAAGGAGGCGATCGTCACCGGGTTCCGGTACAGCGCCCGCGTGGTCACGGCGGCCGCGGTCATCATGATGGCCGTGTTCGCGGGCTTCATCGGCTCGACCGAATCCATGATCAAGATGATCGGCTTCGGGCTCGCCGTCGCCGTCTTCTTCGACGCGTTCATCGTGCGCATGGCGATCGTCCCCGCGGTCCTCGCGCTCATCGGACGCGGCGCCTGGTGGCTGCCCAAGTGGCTGGACCGCGCGCTGCCGAACGTCGACGTCGAGGGCGAGGGCCTGCGCGAGCTCGACGAGGCCCGCGCCGCGCGGCCCGCCGATGAGGTGCCCGACGGCGCGCTGCCGCACCCGACCGAGCCGGAGCGCGAGCTCGTGACGGCCTCGGTCGGCGCGCAGGGCGCGGCGCAGCCGCAGAAGCATCTGGCGACGGCGTCGGCCGCGGAAGTCGGCGACGGCGCGCGGTCGTTCACCCCGAACGGCAACGGCATCCTCGGCACCGTCCGCACCGGCGGCGGCGAGGTCGTGGCGCGCGCCGCGATCACGCTGATCTCGACGGGCGGGCGGCAGATCAGCCGCTCCGTCACCGACTCCGGCGGCGCCTACAGCCTCGACGTACCCGGCGCGGGAACCTACGTGCTGATCGTCGCGGCCGACGGGCACCAGCCGCAGGCCTCGACGGTCAGCGTGGACGGGGAACTCCTCTCCCACGACATCCTGCTCACCGGCACCGGCGGACTCGCGGGCCTGGTGCGCGAATCCGGCGGACGCCCGGTGCCCGAGGCGCTGGTCGTCGTGACGGACGTCCGCGGCGAGGTCGTGGCCACCGCGCGCACCGGACTGCACGGCGACTTCGCCTGCGGCGGCCTGGTGAACGGCCTGTTCACGCTCGCCGTCAACGCACCCGGCTTCCGCCCCACGGCGCAGCAGGTCGAGACGGGCGCGCAGGGCGTGACCCAGGTCGAGCTGGTGCTCGGGGTCGGCAAGCGGGTACAGGGCGTGGTCCGGGCCGGCACGGAGGACGGCCCGTTGGCCGACGCGCGGGTCACCCTGGTCGACGCGGCGGGCAATGTGATCGCCACGACGACGACGGGATCGGACGGCGCGTACGCCTTCACCGACCTCGACGCGGGCGACTACTCCGTCATCGCCACGGGGTACCCGCCGGCCGCGCAGACGCTGCGGGTGGGCGACGCGGAGCCGGGCGAGCTCGACATCAGGCTGACGCACCCGGAGGCGTAACTCACCTCCAAGAGCTGCCCTGGGGCGGCACCCGCCAAGGTCGGCGGGTGCCGCCCCTACTGATGCGCTCCCCGGATGTGGGAGCGTGGCGATGATCCTTTTCTCGATCTCCACGCAAGAGAGAGCACGCTACCGATGGACATGGACACCCGCCGCAGGCGGACGGCACTGTTCCTCTTCTTCCTCATACCCGGCCTGTCGATGTCGTCATGGGTGACGCGCACACCCGACGTACGGGACCAACTGGGCGCGTCCACCGCGCAGATGGGCCTCATCCTCTTCGGGCTCTCGGTCGGCTCGATGATCGGCATCCTGTGCTCCGGCACGCTCGTCGGCCGGTTCGGCTCGCGGCCCGTCATGGGCGTGGCGACGGTGCTGATCACCGTCAGCATGGCGGTCATCGGCCTCGGCGCGATGGCGTCCTCCGCGCCCCTCGTCACCGCGGGACTGCTCCTCTTCGGCGCAGGAATGGGCGGGGGAGAGGTCGCCATCAACGTCGACGGCGCCGAGGTGGAACGGATCACCGCGCGCACCGTCCTGCCGACGCTGCACGGCTTCTTCAGCCTGGGGACGGTCGTGGGAGCGGCGATCGGCATCCTGTGCACGGCAGTCGAGGTGCCGGTGCAGTGGCACCTGATCGCCGTCGCGGTGGTCACCACCGCCATGTTCGGCTACGCGATCCGGGCCGTCCCCTCCGGCGTCGGCAAGGCGTCGGGCGGCTCGCCGATGGAGGGCTCAGCGGACGGCGCCTCCAAGGCGAAGGTGTGGCGGGACCGGCAGCTGCTGCTCCTCGGCGGCATCATCCTCGCCATGGCGCTCGCCGAGGGAGCCGCGAACGACTGGCTGCCGCTGCTCATGGTCGACGGCCACGACATGGACCCCGCGCTCGGCTCGGCCGTCTTCACCGGCTTCGCCGCCGCGATGACCATCGGCCGGTTCGTCGGCGGGTACTTCATCGGCCGGTTCGGCCGCAAGCCCGTCGTCCGCGCCAGCGCCGTATCGGCGACGCTCGGCATCGCCCTGGTCGTCTTCTCCGACTCCGCCGCCCTCGCCAGCGCGGCCGTGCTGTTCTGGGGGCTCGGTGCCTCGCTCGGCTTCCCCGTGGCGCTCTCGGCGGCCGGCGACTCGGGCGAGAACCCGGCGGCGCGGGTGAGCCTGGTGGCGATGCTCGGCTACATCGCGTTCCTCGTCGGACCGCCGTGCCTCGGCTTCCTCGGGGAGCACTACGGGCTGCGGACGGCCATGGTGGTCGTGCTCGCGTTCACCACGGTGGCCGTCTTCCTCGCTCCGGCGGTGGGGGCGCGCTCCTCGGCGACGGTGGCCGCACAGCCCGAAGGGGAACGACCGCGGCAGCACTGCGAGTGAACACGGCTTCCCCGGCCCGGAGCACATGGTGTGCTGGGAAAAGTGTCGCAGTTATACGTACGACTGCGACACTTTTCCCAGCTGGGGATCGCCCAGCGGCCTCGCCCGGGTCCGCCGACGGTGCCCTACGGCAGCGTGTGACCCGCCGCGCGGAACAGGCGGTACCACTCCTCGCGGGTCAGGGGGATGTCCGAGCCCGCCGCGGACTCGGCGACCCGTCCCGGGTTGGTGGTGCCGAGCACGACCTGCATGTCGGCGGGGTGCCGGGTGATCCAGGCGACCGCGATGCCGGTCGGTGTCACCTCGTACTTGGCGGCCAGCTCGTCGAGCGCGGTGTTGAGCTCCGCGTAGTTCTCACGGTCGCCGATGAAGACGCCGTCGAAGAAGCCCTTCTGGAACGGCGACCACGCCTGCAGGGTCATCTTGTGCAGGCGCGAGTAGTCGAGCAGCCCGTTGTCACGGCTCACCGACTGGTCGAGCCCGGCCATGTTGGCGGCGACACCGGAGGCGATCAACGGGGCGTGCGTGATGCTCAGTTGCACCTGGTTGGCGACGAGCGGCTGGCGCACCGCCGTCTTCAGCAGCTCGACCTGGCCCGGCGTGTGGTTGGAGACGCCGAAGTTCACGACCTTGCCCGCCGCGTGCAGCTCGTCGAAGGCCGCCGCGACCTCCTCCGGCTCGACGAGGGTGTCGGGACGGTGCAGGAGCAGCATGTCGAGATAGCCGGTGCGCAGCGCCGCGAGTGACTCGTCGACCGTGCGCACGATGTGCTCGCGCGAGAAGTCGAAGAAGCCGGGCCGGATGCCGACCTTGCTCTGGATGACGATCGCATCGCGCTCCGCGGCGCTCAGCGTGACCGCCTCGCCGAAGCGCTCCTCGCAGGCGTGCCGGGTGGGCCCGTAGATGTCGGCGTGGTCGAAGCTGTTGATCCCGGCGTCGCGGGCGCTGTCGTAGAGGGCGCGGACATCCTTGTCGTCGAGCTCGGCGATGCGCATCAGGCCGAGCACGACGTTGGAGGACGGCGCCTTGGCTCCGGGGAAGGAGATCGATTCCATGGGGCCATCCTCGCAGAGCCGGCTACGCGTCGTCCGGATCCGAAAGCGCGTACAGCTTCGGCAGGTTGACCACGATGGCCTCCTGCGTGCTACGGGCGATGACGACCACGGCCTCGTCGGCGGGGTCGGGGTTCTCCTCGCGGTGCGGCACGTAGGGCGGGACGAAGATGTAGTCCCCGGGTGAGGTGCGCAGCCTGACCTCGTCCTCGCCCGTGCCCGAGCCGTCGAGGAACACGAACTCCGGGTGTCCGCTCACCACGTAGATCGCGGTCTCGGACTCGCCGTGATGGTGGTCGGAGGACGCGGTCGACGGGGCGACGTGCGTCTGGCCCATCCACAGCTTCTCGGACCCCACCGTGTTCCCGCTGACGGCGGCGAAGCGCCGCATGCCACCGCTCTGTGCGGTGTCGCCGTCCAGGGCGTCGGCGCGGATGTGGTGCAGCCGCGAACGCAGAGGAGCGGAGGAGGGGTTCGGGGCGTCGTGGAGATGGGGGTGGAAGCCCTCACCGGGTGTCGTCAACGGCTCGGTCATGGTGGCGACGCTAGAGCGGCGACAGAAAAGATGTCAAGAGGTGTCCATTGGCTCTCACCTGCGGCAATGTTCCCGCAATGTTCGGGGATACCGCCGCACACACCTTGCCCCGCGGCGGTCTTCGGGCATCATGTGGCCATGCATATCTCCGCGAAGGCGGACTACGCCACGCGCGCGCTCCTCGAACTCGCCCGCGCCCCCGAACGACCGCTCACCTGCGAGGCCATCGCCGACGCCCAGGGGATTCCGTTCCGGTTCCTCAAGTCGGTGGTGGGCGAGCTGCGCAGGGCCGGACTGGTGCGCAGCCAGCGCGGTTGTGTGGGCGGTTACTGGCTGGGTGTGCCGGCCGACACGATCACGCTGCTCGATGTCACCCGCGCCGTCGACGGCGAGCTGATCACCCTGCGCGGCGAGCCACTGACCGGACTCGGCTACTCCGGCGCCGCGCGAGGGCTGCCGGAGGTGTGGCGGCGGATCGAGGCGGACGCCGCCGCCGTGCTGGGCGGGGTGACCGTGGCGGCGCTCCTGGCGGAGGCCGAGGCCGAGGCCGAAGCCGAGAGCGGGGCGGGGCCCGTCGCCGCCCAGGGCGTCGCGTGAGCGGCGACCCGGTGGCTCCGCGGCTCGAAGTCGTCGAGTACACCGACCCGTTGTGCCCCTGGGCCTGGGGCTCCGAGCCGACCTTCCGCAGACTGCGGCAGGCGCTGGAGGGGCGGGTCCGCTGGCGCCGGGTGTACTGCATCCTCTTCGACGACGACGATGACCCGGCCCCCGACCCCGCCGCGGAAACCGCCTGGTACGCGCGCTACATCGAGGAGGTCGGCGCGCACACCCGGGCCCCGTACGCCGCCCGCCTGAGCCGGGTCGCGGCGAGCTCCTGGCCCGCGTCCCTGGTGGCGAAGGCGGCGGAGGCCCAGGGGGAGGAGGAGGCCGTGCGGGCGCTGCGCCGCCTGCGCGAGACGGTGTTCGTCCTGGGGGAGCCCGCCGACACGCTCGACCTCGCCCTGAGCGCCGTACGCGACGTCCCCGGACTCGACGCCGCCCGGCTGCACCGTGACGCCACATCAGAAGCCGTACGGGAGAAGGTCCTTGCCGACCACGCCGAGGCCCGGCGACCGGTGGCCGAGGTACTCGCGCCGCCATCCGGTGACACGCCGCATCCCGGCGCGGCCAAGGAGACGGACGACGGGACGGGGCTGCGGTACGCCCTGCCCACTGTGCTGGTGCGCGGGGAGGCGGGGCATCGGGCGGTGCCGGGGTGGCGGCCGTACCGCGAGTACGTCGCGGCCGTGGAGGAGCTGAGCCCCGGTCTGGTGGCACCGGTGCCGCCGCTGCCCGCAAATGAGGCGCTGCGCCGCCACCGCACCCTGACCGAACCCGAGCGGAGGGCCCTGGCGGGCGGTCCCTGGCCGCCCCCGGACGCGGACCGTGTCGATACCGCGAACGGCCCGCTGTGGCTCTGCCCGAGCGAGGCCGAAGTGCATCCGGCGACGCGCCCCACGGCAACTCCAGCCCGCTGACAACGCGTTGACCAGGCACATCGAGCCGTCCCGCGTAATGAGACACCAATTGGTGTCCATTGACAGCCGGGGACCGGGCAGGTCAGGATGTGCAGCATGCTGACGACGCACCCCGGCGTGGTGTGCCGCTACGTGGACCTGCGGCGCACGTGTAGCGCACTCTGTCGCTGACCACGTTCCTCTCCACGTAGCTCCCCGCGTGCCTGAACCTTCTCCCTGGATCTCCCCGGGAGCCCAGGACGCCTCGGGCGCTCTTTCCTGACGGCCGGCCCATAGGGCCTCTCTCCCGTCATGCCTCCCTTCACCGCGTTCCGCCCTGCCCACTGGTGTGCCCATGCGCATTTCGTGGGGTGGCTGCGCGTGCCTTGTCCTTCGCTCCTCCGCGCTGCCCTCGACGCGCGGGAGCCGTCGCAGAGAGACACTCATGTCCGGACGCCCCATGCCCAGAATGCGCCGACGATCCCTGAAGGCCGCCGTCCCGGCCGCCGGGGCCGCCCTCCTCCTCGTCTCCACCCTCAGCGGATGCGGTGGCGACGGCGCCTCGGCGGCGGGCGGGGACTCCACCTTGAAGTGGACCTCCACCTACTTCCCGACCCACTGGGATCCGGTGGTCGGTGGCAGTGGCGCCCAGTTCCGTGAACTCTCCATGGTCTACGCGTCGTTGACGCGCACCGACGAGAAGGGCGACGCGGTCCCCGACCTCGCCAAGAGCTGGGACTACAACAAGCGCGGCGACCGGATCACCTTCCATCTGCGCCCGGGACAGAAGTTCAGCGACGGCGAACCCGTCGACGGGGCCGCGGTCAAGGCCGCGATCGAGCGGGCCAAGAAGCAGAAGAACTCGGCGCTGTTCGGCGACCTCACCTCGATCGAATCGGTGCGCGCGAAGGGGCTCGACGCGATCGTCGACCTCAATCAAGTCGACTACCAGATACCGCAGTTGCTCGGACAGCGGGTCCTGCAGATAGCCAGCCCCAAGGCGGCCAGGTCGCCCGCGAAGCTCGACCAGCAGCCCGTCGGTGCCGGACCGTTCACCGTCACCCAGCTCATCCCGGGCACCAAGGCCGTCCTGAAGAAGAACCCGAAGTACTGGGACGCCAAGAACATCCACATCGACCAGGTCGAACTGACCTCGGCACCCGACGCCTCCACCGTCGTCTCCGGCCTGCAGACCGGCGTCTACAACTTCGCCGACATCGAGCCCAGCCAGGCGGACGCCGCCAAGAAGGCCGGCCTCGACGTCTTCGTACAGCCCGGCTTCAACGCCTCCAACATCAGCCTGAACGTCAACAAGAAGCCGTTCGACAACGACAAGGTCGTCGACGCGGTCCGCCATGCGATCAACCGTCAGGAGTTCGTGGACAAGCTGACGTTCGGCTACGGGCAGGAGACCGACCAGCCGTTCCCCAAGGGATACACGGCCTACGACCCCACGTCGGCCAACGCCTACCCGTACGACCCTGCGAAGTCGAAGAAGCTGCTCGCCCAGGCCGGCTACAAGGCGGGTGACATCAAGCTCGACCTCGTCATCCCGGAGGAGCAGCCCGACGCCGAGATCGTGCAGTCGCAGCTCGCCAAGGTCGGCATCAAGGTCGACATCAAGATAGACAAGAACTGGGCGACGCCGTTCTTCGCCAAGGACCTGACGTTCTCCCTGTACGCGACGACCGGCCGCGACTCCGCCGCGCAGACCCTCACCGCGCACTTCGGCCCCGACGGACCCCTCAACCTCAGCACCCCGTACGAGCCGAAGGGCTTCAAGGACGCCATCGCGAAGGTCCGTGAGACCCGCATCGACGACCCCGACTACCAGAAGGTCCTCCAGGCCGCGACCCGCGCGGGACTGCACAGCAAGGCGCTGGTCTTCACGTACTCCCAGCCCAACCTTATCGCCAAGAGCAAGACGGTCTCCGGCCTCCCGAAGAACCCGGCCCACATCGACTGGACCGGCGTCACCATCAAGCCCGGGGCGTGAGCGGCATGCCTGACACGCGGAAGAGATCCGCGCACATCCTGGGCCGCGTCCTGGCCACCGTCGGGCGTTCCGTGGGGATCTTCATCCCGGTCTTCGTGGTGGCGACGTTCGTGACGTTCGCGCTGCGTCAGATGAGTGGACTCAGCCCGGCCCGCATCCAGTTGGGGGAGAAGGCGACCCCGGAGGCCATCGCCCGCGTCGAGGCCCAGTGGGGACTCGACCGGCCCTTCCTCGCCCAGTACGGCGACTGGTTCAACGGCGTCCTGCACGGCCGGTTGGGCACCAGCTGGACCAACGGCTCCGACATCTCGACCCTCATCGGGACCGGCCTCGGCGTGAGTCTGTCCGTGGCGGGCGCCGCGCTCGTCATCGGGGTGGTCCTGGGCTTCGTCCTCGGCACCGTGGCCGCACTGCGCCGGACCACCTGGATCGACCGGGCGGTCACCGGCTTCGTCACCGTGATCTCGGTGATGCCGGCGTTCGTCGTCGGCATCGTCCTGGTCACCGTGTTCGCGGTCGGCCTCGGCTGGTTCCCGTCCGCCGGATACGTGCCACTGGCGCAGGGCTTCGGGCCGTGGTCGCTGCACATCCTGCTGCCCGCCCTCGCGCTGAGCTGCGACGTCGTCGCTGACGTCGCCCGCCAACTGCGGACGAGCCTGATCGCCGCCTCCCTGGAGAACTACGTCACCGGGGCCGTCGTCCGGGGTCTGAGCCCCCGGCGGATCTTCCTCGGGCACGTCCTGCGCAACGCTCTCGGCCCGACGCTCGCCACCCTCGGCCTGAAGTTCCCCGCTCTCGTGGGTGCCTCCGTCGTCACCGAATGGATCTTCGGCCTCCAGGGCTTCGGCCGGTTCGCCAACGACGCCGCGCAGGCAGGCGACGTACCCGCCGTACAAGGAGTGCTCGTGGTGTCGATCGTCCTCGTCGTCGGCTTCAACCTGATCGTCAACCTGGTCCTGGCGCGCGTGACGCCGGCCGCCCAGCGGGGGGTGTGAGCCACCATGGTGCGCCGCATCCTCGCCCTCACCACGGGCCGCATCGCCGTCGTCATCCTCACCGTCGTCGCCCTGCTCGCCCTCTTCGGTCCGCTGCTCGCCCCGCAGGGCCCCCTCGCGACGAGCGGTGACACCCTCGCCGCCGCCTCGGGGGAGCACTGGCTGGGCACCGACTACCTCGGCCGCGACGTGCTCAGTCGGCTCCTCGACGGATCCCGCGTCAGTGTCCTCGGCTCGCTCGAAGTCGCCCTGACCGCACTGGTCGTGGGGTCGATCCCGGGAATCCTGTCGGTGTACCTCGGCCGGGTCTTCGAGTGGCTGACGCTGCGCCTCGCCGACACCCTCGTCGCGCTTCCGTTCCTGCTGTTCGCGGTCGCGGTGATCGCGCTGCTGGGCAATGGCATCACGCAGGCGATGCTCGTGACGGGTGTGCTGGTGTCCCCGCTGTTCTACCGGGTGTCCCGCGCCGCCACGTTGGCGGTGGCCCGATCCCCGTACGTAGAGGCCGCGTTGATCTCCGGGGCCTCGATCGGCTGGATCGTCCGACGCCATGTCTGGACGAAGGTGCTGCCGCCGCTCGCGGTCGCCCTCGCGCAGACCATCGGCACCGGGTTCGTGATCGTGTCGAGCCTGACGTTCCTCGGCATCGGCGTCCAGCCGCCCGAACCCACCTGGGGCGGGCTGCTCGCCTCCGACCTCGGCTACCTCGGCCAGCAGCCCTGGGCCCCGCTCCCGCCCGCGCTCCTGATCATGGCGACGGTATGGGCCGCGAACCTGCTCGCCGACGCGATCCGCGACGTGTCCGGCACGGCCGCGAGCGGCCGGACCCCCGTCGGCGCCGGCCGGAACCGCCTCGACGAGACCGCCCCCGCCGGAGGTACGACATGACCACAGCGCCCACCGACCTCGCCCGCGAACAGGACCGCGACGACGACATCCGGGCCGCCCCCGTGCTGTCCCTGCGCGACGTACGCATCGCCGACACGGCCACCGACCGGGAGATCGTGCACGGCGTCGGCTTCGACCTCAGGCCCGGCACCACGATCGGGATCGTCGGCGAGTCCGGCAGCGGAAAGACCCTCACCTGCCGCGCCGCACTCGGCATCCTGCCACCGCACTTCGAGATCACCGGCGGCCACGTCGAACTCGAAGGCACCGACACCGCCACCCTCACCACGAAGCAGTGGACCCGGCTGCGCGGCACCACCATCGCCGCCGTCTTCCAGGACCCGGCCTCCTACCTCAACCCCTCGATCCGCGTCGGCGCACAGCTCGCCGAGGTGCTCCGCGTGAAGAAGGGCCTGAACCGGCGCGAGGCACGGCGGAAGGCGATCGAGCTGCTCCGCACCGTGCACCTGCGCGACCCGGAACTCAGCTACGACCAGTACCCCCACGAACTCTCCGGCGGCATGCTCCAACGCGTCCTGATCGCCACCGCGATCGCCGCGGAGCCCCGCGTCCTCATCGCCGACGAGGCCACGACGGCACTCGACGTCACCGTCCAGGCGGAGATCCTCGACCTCCTGGCCGACCTGCGCGACCGCGCGGGCCTGGCCCTCGTGGTCGTCTCCCACGACCTCGCCGTGGTGGCCCAGCTGTGCGACGAGGTGCTGGTCATGAAGGAGGGCACCGTCGTCGAACAGGGCCCTACGAACGAGGTGCTGCACGCCCCACGGCACGCGTACACCCGGCTGCTCATCGCCGAACACGAGCTGTACGGCCTCGAAAGGTTCCGCACGGGGACGTCGGCCGCTTCCGTCAAGGAGGACGCATGAGTGACAACAAGCCGACCGGGGCGGCGAGTTCAGTTCTCGACGTCACCTCGCTCGACGTCCACTACGGGCCCCGACGGCGCCGCCGCCAGGCCCTGCGCGGGGTCTCGCTCAGCGTCGCTCCCGGCGAGACGCTCGGACTCATCGGCGAGACCGGGTCGGGCAAGTCCACGCTCGCCCGCGCCGTCCTCGGCCTCGTCCCCACCACATCCGGCACGATCGCCATCGGGGGAGCGGACGTCACCTCCCACAGCCGCCGCCAATGGCGCGGCCTGCGCCGCCGGGGCGTGATCCAGTACGTCTTCCAGGACCCGCTGCGCAGCCTCGACCCGGACCTGACCATCGAGGAGTCCCTGAGCGAGCCACTGCGCGTCGGCGGCGTGCCCCGCGCCGAGGCGGCCGAGCGGATCCGCGCGTACCTCGAACGGGTGCGGCTGAGCGAGGAGTTGCTGGGCCGACTGCCCGGCGAGCTCTCCGGCGGGCAACGCCAACGCGTCGCCGTGGCACGGGCGTTGGTGACGCGCCCCCGCCTCGTCATCCTCGACGAACCCGTCAGTGCCCTCGACTCCGCCAACCGCGTCCAGATCCTGGAGATCCTCAAGGAGCTGCGAGCGGACGGCACGGCCCTGGTGTTCATCTCCCACGACCTCGGCTCCGTCGCGGGCGTCGCCGACCGCGTCGCCGTCCTGTACCGGGGCGAACTCGTCGAGGTCGGCGCGACGGACACCGTCGTCAACGAGCCGCAGCACCCCTACACCCGCCTCCTGCTCGGCTCCGCACCCACCCTGCACGGCGCCCCGGCCACCCGGGCCGAACGCGAGGCGCTGCGCGCCCTGCTGCCCGCCTGAGCCACCCGCCGCCCGCTCCCACAGAGAGGCACACCCATGCCCCGCAAGAAGATCCACCTCGCGCTGCATCCCTACGGCGTCGGCGGCCCCGGCCAGCACGGCCTGTGGAAGGACCCGCGCGTCGCCAACAACGCCAGCACCGACATCAACTACTACATACGACAGGCCCAGGCCGCCGAACACGCCCTGTTCGACGCCCTGTTCGTCGTCGACAGCCAGTTCATCAACGCCACCTACCCCTCCCACTACCTCAACCGGCTCGAACCCCTCACCCTGCTCTCCGCCGTGGCCACGCACACCCGCTACCTCGGCCTCGTGGGCACGGCCAGCTCGACGTACAACTCGCCGTTCAACCTGGCCCGCCGCTTCGCCTCCCTCGACCACATCAGCGGCGGCCGGGCCGGCTGGAACGTCGTCACCAGCTTCGACACCGGCACCTCGCGCAACTACGGGTTCGAGGAACACCTCGACTACGCCACCCGCTACGGCAGGGCCCTGGAGTTCGTCGAGGTCGCCCGCGGCCTGTGGGACTCGTACGAGGACGACGCGTTCCCCGCCGACGTCGAGCGCAATGTGTTCCTCGACCCGGCGAAGCTGCACGAACTGAACCACGTGGGCGAGCACTTCAGGGTCGCGGGCCCGCTCAACCTGTCGCGCTCCCCGCAGGGCCAGCCGGTGATCTTCCAGGCGGGGGTCTCCGAGGAGGGCCGCGACCTGGCCGCCCGTGTCGCCGAGGGCATCTACGCGCCCGGCGGCTCCCTCCAGCAGGCTCAGGACTACTACGCCGACATCAAGCGCCGCACCGCCGCCCACGGCCGCGACCCCGAGCACATCAAGATCTTCATCCACGGCGGGCCGGTCGTCGCCGCCACCGACGATGCCGCCCGCCGCCGCGAGCGCGAGATCTTCGAGGAGGACAACGACTTCGACCGCCACCTCGCCCTGCTCGGCCGCTCCTTCGGCGCCTACGACTTCAGCGTCCACGACCTCGACGCGCCGTTCCCCGACGTCGCCCACCTCGCCGAGCGGGGCGGCAGGACGGGGGCCGCGAAGATCATCGATCGCGCGCGGACCGAGAACCTCACCCTGCGCCAAGTCGCCCAGTCCCTGGCCGAGTTCCGCCGCTCGCCGTTCGTCGGGGCGCCCGAGACGGTCGCCGACCGGATCGAGGAGTGGTTCGACGCCGGCACCTTCGACGGCATCAACCTCGCCTTCCGCACCGAGGAGGAACTGGAGCTCTTCGTCGACGGCGTCGTCCCGATCCTCCAGAAGCGCGACCTGTTCCGCACCGCGTACGAGGCCGACACCCTGCGCGGCCACCTCGGCCTGCCGATCCCGGCCAACCGCCACACCACCGAGACCGCCCCCCTTGGAGCCCTGCGATGAGCCGCCAGTACACCGACCACCTCGCCCCCGAGGGCCTGCTCACCCGCGGCACCGTCATCGTGGTGCCCGGCCGCGGCGAGACACGTGCCGTGTACGAACGGTTCGGCAGGCGGCTCGCCGCGGACGCCTACCGCGTACGGGTCGTCGACACCCCGGACCTGAGCGGCGACGACCTCGACGCCTCCCTCGACACCCTGGTCGAGCGGCTCGCCGAAGCGGCCGACGGCACGGCGTCCGAAGCGGGCGGCACCGCGGCCGCCCCGCTGGTCCTGGTCGGCTCCGACAGCGGAGCCGCGGCGGTCGCCGCCCTCGTCGCGGACCCGGCCCGGGCGCGCCGGCTGCGCGCGGACGCCGTGGTCCTGGCGGGACTGCCGGGCCGGGCGGCCGCCACCGCCGAGGCGTGGGACGAGGAACTCGACGTCCGCACCTCCTGCCCGACACACCGTGGCGTGCTCACGGACGACGCCCTCGTACGCCGCGGGGAGCTGAACACACCCGTGCCGGAACGGGTGTTGGAGCTGGCCCACGACAGCGCGGCGGACCTCCCGCAGCTGCTCCTGGTCGGCGACGCCGACCCGCTGGCGGACCGCGACGCCCTCGCGCTCACGGCACAGAAGTCGGCCTCCGCCCGCCTGGCCGTCGTCCACGGTGCCCACCACGACGTACTCAACGACAAGCAGCACCGCTCGGTGGCCGCGGAGGTCGTGGGATTCCTCGAAGCGCTGCGCGAAGGCCTGACACCCGCGGTCACGGTCGTGTCGAGCGCATGGTGAACGGCGCCGCCCGGCGGTGTCCGTAGCCGCCCGCCCTCTCCCGCCCCCCACCTCTCACGAAAGGCCCCACCATGGCCACCATCCTCTCCGTCTCCGGCAGCCCCTCCGCCACGTCCCGCACGGCGCGACTCCTGGAACATCTCGACGAACGGCTGCGCGGCCAGGGGCACGAAGTGACCTCCTTGCAGGTACGCACCCTGCCGGCCGACGCGCTGCTGGGCGCGGAGTTCGGACACCCGGCCATCGTCGACGCCGTCGCCCGGTTCGAGCGGGCGGACGGCATCGTCATCGGCACGCCCGTCTACAAGGCCGCCTACTCCGGCCTGTTGAAGTCGCTCCTCGACCTGCTCCCGCAGTACGCCCTGGCCGGGAAGACCGTGCTGCCCCTGGCGACGGGCGGCACCACGGCCCACGTCCTGGCCCTCGACTACGCCCTGCGCCCCGTCCTGAACTCGATGGGCCCGCACCACATCCTGCCGGGCTGGTTCACCCTCGACCGGGACGTCACCGTCGGCGAGAACGGAGAACTGGCCGTCGCCAAGCCGTCCGCCGAGGCACTCGCCGAGGTCACGGACCGGTTCTCGGCGGCGCTCGGCGGACGGACGGTGGCACTGGCGCAGGCGGGGTGACGGTCAGCCCGTGGTGAGGGCGCCTCTCGCGCGCTCGGCGATGTCGGCCGGGGCGGCGGCGATGACATCGTCGAGCGCGGAACGGGAGGTTTGCAGATCGGTGATGGCCCGAGAGATGCGGGCCCGCTCCTTGAGCAGGTCGCCGACGAGGTCGGGACAGGTCGGCACCAGGCGCTCGTCCTCGTCGCGCAGGCACGGCAGGATCGTGGCGATGGTGGCGGTGCTCAGGCCCGCGGCGAGCAGGCTGCGGATGCGGCGCACGATGTGCACGTCGGCCTCGCCGTATTCGCGGTAGCCGCTGGGGCGCCGCACGGGATGGAGCAGCCGCTGCTCCTCGTAGTAGCGCAGCAGCCGCTCGTGGACACCCGTCCTGCGGGACAGCTCACCGATCCGCACGTGATCCTCCTCGACTCGGCTTGACTCTCACACCGATGTGAGACTTTAGCGTTCCAGGTGTGAGCGGGGGAGGTCGCCGGTCGGCGGTCTCCTCGGTCACGTGGACCAACACCGCACCCCTGGAAGGGCCTTCACACCATGCGCGCCATCCGGATCGACCGCCACGGCGGCCCCGACGTCCTGACCGTCGACGACATCGCCGAGCCCGTCCTCGCCGCCGACGAGGTCCTCATCCGCACCACGGCCACCAGCCTGAACCCGGTCGACTGGAAGACCCGCGCCTGGGAGGTCGGCCCGCCGCTGCCGGCCACGCTCGGCTGGGACATCTCCGGCCGCGTGGTCGCGAGCAACGACCCTTCGCACCAGGTGGGCGACGAGGTGATCGCGATGTCCGCCCAGATCGCCACGGGCCGGGGCACGTGGGCCGACCTGGTCGCCCTGCCGGGCCACCTGGTGACCGCCGCGCCGACCGGTGTCCCCCTGGCGGACGCGGCAGCGCTGCCACTGGCAGGAGTGACCGCCCTCCAGGCCCTGCGCAACGCCGAACTGGCGGCAGGGGAGCGCGTCCTGATCGTCGGAGCCGCCGGGGCGGTCGGCGGCCTGGCCGTCCAACTGGCCCGCTCGATGGGTGTCCACTCCGACGCCCTGGTGTCCCGCCCCGAACACGAGGCGGCGGCGGTGGAGTTGGGCGCCGAGCACGTCTGGCACCGCCCGGCGGACCTGCCGCGCGGCCACTACCCGGTCGTCCTCGACACCGCGGGGCTCGACGCGTCCGCCGCCCTCGCCGTCGGGGGCCGCTACGTATCGATCTCCGACGAGCCGTTGCCCGACGTGCCGGGAGCGCGCAAGAGCTACGTCCAGGAGAGCGCGGCCGACCTCGCGTCGATCGCCAAGCTGGTCGACACCGGCGAACTCCGTGTGCGCATCGCCGCCCGCTACTCGCTGGAGGACATCCGGGCCGCCCACGAACGCTTCGAGGCGGGAGGGCTCCTGGGCAAGATCCTGGTCACGTTCTGACCGCGGCCGCCTCGATATCGGTGGCGGACCTGGGGAACGCGACCGGCGCAACTGGATCACCGAGGGCGAACCGCTGCCCAGGCTGTACGGCAAGCTTCAGCTCGGGAGCGCCGCCTTCCGGTGTCGTTCCGTCAGGCGGGAGCCGGATTCGCGGCGGGCGGCGCGGCGCAGCAGGGGGATCGCCAGGAGGAAGCCGAGGACGGCCCAGGCGGCCAGGACCAGGGCGACCATGGGGAGTTCCCAGGAACCGGCCGGCTCGGCGGCCCGCGCCGCATCCGGCAGGAGCGCCGAACGCAGGCCCTGCGCCATCCACTTGAGCGGGAAGACCGACGCCACCTGTTGCAGCGGAACGGGCAGCACGGTGATCGGGAACACCGCCCCGGAGGTGACCAGCAGCCCCATCACCGGCAGCATGATCAGGGCCAGCGCCTCACGCGGATTGGGCAGCACCGCGCCGATGGCGGCACCGAGCGGCACGACGGCCAGCAGCCCGAGCGCGGTGACCCACGCCAGCGTCAGCCAGCCGCCGGGCCCCTGTGGCACAGGACCGTCGGCCACCAGCGCGGCGACCGCCAGGAGAAGCGCCAAGGTGGCGACCGAAACGACCACGATCAGCAGGCACTTGGCGACCAGGTACGCCGGAATCCCGCCGGGCGTGGCACGCAGCCGCAGCAGGGCGCCCTCCTCCCGCTCCGTCACGAGGATCTGCGGGAGCGTGACAAGACCGACCTGGAAGAGGAGGTACGCGGCGAAGCCGGCCACCACCAGGTGGGACATCGGCGTCTGAGTGCCCGGCACGTCGCTGCTGATGTAGGCGGCGATGACCAGCGCGACGACCACGTTTGTCAGGTGGCCGGACATCTCCTTGCCGTTGCGCACGAGGTGCCGCAGTTCGATGCCGCCGCGCTGGATCCCGGCACGCCAACTGTTCGTCATGGGTGTCTTCCTCACGCGGCCCGTGTCTCCCCGTCCTCGTCCTCGTCCTCGTCCTCGTCCGGCTCCGGGCCCATGTCCGTGCCGTCGGCCGCCAGGTTCACCATGTGCAGATACGTGTCCTCGAGCGTCGGCCGCCGGACCTCCAGGTCGGCGATCGGGCCGGGCGCGTGCCGGTGCAGGTCCCAGACGAGCTGCGAGGGATCCGCGGTGCGCTCGCGGCGCGCCGTCCCGTCGTCGGACGTCCAGCGGACCTCGGCGCGGGCGGCGGCCCGCCGGGCCAGTTCCGCGGGTGTGCCGCAGGCCCGGATCCGGCCGCCGACCAGCATGGCGATCCGGTCGGCGAGCCGCTCCGCCTCCACCAGGTCGTGGGTGGTGAGCAGGATGGTGACGCCCTCGTCCCGGGCCAGACGCTCGACCAGGGCGTGGAACTCGTACCGCGCCTCGGGGTCGAAACCGGTGGTCGGCTCGTCCAGGAAGAGGAGTTCGGGGCGGCCGACGATGCCGAGCGCGACGTCGAGGCGTCGCCGCTGTCCGCCGGACAGCCGGGCCACCTGCCGGTCGGCCTGGTCGGTGAGACCGACGAGGGCCAGCAGTTCGGCCGGGTCGCGCGGGTCGGGGTAGTACGTGGCGAAGTGCCTCAGCAACTCGCCGACCCGCCAGCGGCCGTGATCACGCCAGGACTGAAGGACGAGGCCGATCCGGGCCCGCCACGCGTCGTCACCCCGCTCCGGGTCCGTGCCGAGCACGCTGACTTCCCCCGCGGAACGGCGCCGGAAGCCCTCCAGGATCTCGACGGTGGTCGTCTTCCCCGCCCCGTTGGGGCCGAGCAGCGCGAAGACCTCGCCGCGGTGGATGTCCAGGTCCACGCCGTGCAGGACGTCGATGTCGCCGTACGCCATGGTGATGTCGCGGGCGTGGACGACGGGACGTTCGGATGTGTGCTCGGCACTCATCGCTTCGCCCCCGATGTGGTGGGTACCGCGGTGGCGGCGCCCTCGACGATCGCCCGGAGCGCCGAGACGTGCCCCTCGAAGGCGGTGCGCCCACGGTCCGTCAGCCGCACCCGGGTGCGTCGGTTGCGGCCGCCGCCCTCCTTGTGGAGCTCCAGATATCCGGCCTCCTCAAGGGTGTGCAGCTGCTTGGAGAGCGCGGAGTCGCTGAGCGAGAGGCTGTCGCGCACGAAGGAGAACTCCGCCCACTCCGTGGCGGCGAGCAGTGAGACCACCGAAAGCCGGGTGGCGGGATGGATCAGCTCGTCGAAGCCCGCGGGAACGCTCATCGGCCCGCCTCCGTGTTCGCCGCCCGCGCCTCGTGGCCCCGCGCCGACCTGGCCGCCCAGCGGCCCGTCGGCCCCACGAAGAGCACGAACACCGCCGCCGAGACCGTGGCCTGGATCAGGCTCCCGGGCATCGGTTCCAGCGAGTCGACCAGGTGGCCGGAGAGGAGCACCGTCCCGCCGGTCACCACCGCCCCCGCCACGAAGGTGGCGAACATGCGGGGTGTGCACCGGGTGTGGTGCAGGCGCACCCGGCTGCGCCGCTGATGGCGCACGGCAAGACCGCCCAGCACCGCGACGTACGCGGCCATGACCAGACCCACGCCCCACCCGGGCAGGTCCAGGCCCAGTCCTGCCAGGAACAGCCACATGATCGCGGCCGTGGCCCACGGGCTGCCCGAGCCGGCCGCGGCGGACCGCTCCACCTCGTCGTACACCCGCTCCTGCGGCACACGAATGCGCTGCAGGTCCCTCCATGCCTGTTCGGCATCGACCGGCGTGCTCACGCGTCTCGCCCTCCCGTCCCCGCTTTACTTTCCCGGCAGGAAAGTTACGCGCTGCTTTCCTGATGGGCAAGTGAGGGCTCTACTTCCCCGTCTACTCCACCGCGTTGACCAGAGGATCGCCGCCCGCCCAGCGGCGTACCTGCTCGACGATCAGGCGCTCGGCGCGCGGCCGGAACGTCGCCGAACCGCCGCCCACGTGCGGCGTGATGAGGACGCCCGGCAGCGCGCGCAGCGGGTGGTCGGCGGGGAGCGGCTCGGGAGACGTGACATCGAGGGCCGCACGAAGGCGTCCCGTGCGGGTCTCGGCGAGCAGCGCGTCGGGGTCCAGGGTGCGGCCGCGGCCGATGTTGACGACGAGCGCGTCGTCGGGGAGCGCGGCGAGTTCGGCCGCGCCGAACAGGCCCACCGTGGACGGGTTCTCGGGCAGCACCAGCACCGCGATGTCCACGTGCGGCAGCAGCTCCGGCAGGTCCGAGACCGCGTGGACGTCGCTGTCGGGGCGGGCGCGGCGGGCCACGCGCACGACGTCGGCCTCGCACGCGAGCAGGCGCTGTTCGAGCGCCGCGCCGATGGACCCGTAGCCCACGATCGCCACCCGCGAGTCCGCGAGGGAGCGCGTGAAGTGCGGATCCCAGCGGCCCCCGTCCTGATCGCGCACCCAGCGCGGCAGGTCCCGCTGCGCGGCGAGGGTCAGCGCCAGGGCGTGCTCGGCGGCGCTCGCGTCGTGCAGCCCGCGACCGTTGTGCAGGGCCACCCCCTCGGGCAGCAGCGGCCGCAGCTTCTCCACGCCCGCGCTCAACGACTGCACGGCGCGCAGCCCGGGGAGCTGAGGGAGGAGCTTCTCGGCGCCCGGTGTCGCGTACGGCATGGCCCAGTAGCCGATCCGGGCGAGCTGCTCCGCATCGAGACCGACCGGTTCCACCCCGTCCCACACATGGACGCGCACACCGTCCGGCCAGGAGCCGTGCGCGCGGTCGAGGTCGGGCCAGGGCACCAGCACGTCCGGCGCTTCGGAACCGGGTCCGGTTCGGGCGGACATGTGGGTGGAGTCGTGGCTGGGCATACATGCACCTTTCCGGGCGGCATCAGCCGAAGCGCGGCAAATAGCGGATCGGCCAAGGCTGTTGACCTGGCGACGCGTCGACCCTAACGTCTTTCCGTCCCACAGAACACTTTCTACCCCACGGAAAAGTGCCACGGGAATCCCCTCGGGAACCCCCTCAGAAAACCCTCACGGAAATCAGGAGGTGTGACGGATGACAGCGACGTCGTCCCGCGCCGCACGCGGCAGTGGATTCTGGTCGTCCACGCGGACCAAGCACATGATCCCGATCGCCTTCGTCACGTACTCGCTGGCGTATCTGGACCGGTCGAACTACTCGATCGGCTCGGCCGGCGGCATGGCCGATGACCTCAACATGTCCAGCGGCATGGACGCGCTGGTCGCCGCCTCCTTCTTCCTGGGCTACTTCTTCTTCCAGATCCCCGGCACCATCTACGCCGAGCGCCGCAGCGCCCGCCGCCTCGTCGCGTACTCGACCATCGCCTGGGGCGTGCTCGCCGCCGTTCAGGGACTGCTGCACAGCCCGACGTGGCTGGTCGTCGTGCGCTTCCTGCTCGGCGTGGTCGAGGGCGCGGTCATGCCGTCCATGGTGATGCTGCTCGGCCGCTGGTTCACGCAGCGCGAGCGCGGGCGTGCCAACACCTTCCTGATCCTGGGCAACCCGGTCACCGTGATGTGGCTCTCCGCCGTCTCCGGACTGATCATCGAGGCCACCAGCTGGCGCGAGATGTTCATCATCGAGGGCCTGCCGGCCGTCGTGTGGGGCCTGCTCTGCCTCAAGCTGATCAAGGACCATCCCGCGGAGGCCGGGTGGCTGCCCGACAGTGAACGGGCCGAGCTGGACGCGGAGTTGGCGAAGGAACCGACCGTCGCCGTCGCCCGCACCGCCGAATACCGCAAGGTGCTCTCCTCACGTCCGGTGCTCATCCTGGCCGCCCAGTACTTCTGCTGGTCGATCGGCGTGTACGGGTTCGTGTTCTGGCTGCCCTCGATCATCAAGGAGGCGTCGGGGCAGGGCATCGGCGCCACCGGGCTCCTCTCGGCGGTCCCGTACCTCTTCGCCTCGATCGCGATGCTCGTCAACTCCCAGCTCTCCGACCGCAGCGGAAAGCGGCGCCTGGCGATCTGGCCCTGGCTGGTGGTCGCCGCCCTCGCGCTGTACGGCTCCTACCTCGCGCACTCCTCGTTCGCGATGTCGTTCGTGCTCCTGATCGTCGCGGGCCTGTGCCTGTACGCGCCCTACGGGCCGTACTTCGCGCTCGTCGCCGACCAGGCGCCCAAGAACGTCTCCGGCGCGGCCATCGCCCTCGTCAACTCCTTTGGCGCGCTTGGCTCGTTCGTCGGCACGTACCTCGTCGGCTGGATCCGCGGCAGCTCCATGGGGGACATGGGCGCCTTCGCCGTCATGGCGATCGGCACCCTGATCTCGGCCGCGCTGATGGCCTTCGTACGACGGCCCTCGGAGCTGGAGACGCCGGCTGCCAAGCTCGGCGAACAGCACGCCACGTAAACTTCGGCAGCGACCAATCGAGCAATCCGGCGACGAAGACACAGGTGGGGGCGGGCGTGAACCATGGGCGATGACATGCTCGGCCGCGGGCTCAGGCTGCTGACCACGCTCTCCCGGCACCCCGAGGGCCTCGGCGTCAGCGCCGCCGCGCGCGCCGCGCAGCTGCCGGTGAGCAGCGCACACCGGCTGCTCGCGCGGATGACCGACGAGGGCTTCGTCGTCCACGACTCCAGCGCACGCACCTACGCCCTGGGGCTGCGCGCCCTGGAGCTGGCGCACGGCTTCCACCGCACCCCTGCCGGGTTCAACCATCTCCTGGGCCCCATGCGGCAGTTGGCGGAGCGCACGGGCCTGGTCGTCATCGCGGGCATCCTCGACGGCGACCAGGTCCTCCTCGTCCGCTCCGTCCAGGGCAGCCAGCACCTGCAACTGCGCAGCGACGAGGGCACGCGCAACCCCTGGCACGCCACCTCGATGGGCAAGGCCCTCGTCGCGGCCCGGCCGGAGGCCGACCAGGAGCGTCTGCTGGCCGGTCCGCTGCCCCGCAGCTCGCCGAACACGCTCAGCGATCCGGACGAGCTGCGCGCCGAACTGGCCCGCGTCCGGGAGCTCGGCTGGGCGGAGGCCGAGGAGGAGAACGAGCGCGGGGTCCGCTCCATCGCCCTGTGCGTCCCTGCCACCGACCCGGACGGCGGGCCTCCCCAGCTCGCCCTCTCCCTCGGCGCCACCGTCGTCCTCACGGGCCGCGAGGAACTCCACGCCATGGTTCCGCTGCTGCGCACGACGGCGCGGGAGGCGGCGGCGTACGGCAGGTGACCGCACGCGCGAGTCACCCTCGCCGGCGCAGGTCCTTCAGCTGGGCCGACTGCGCCCGCAGCTTGCCGAGCATCCAGCCCTGGAACAGCCCGACGGCGAGGCCGGCGGCGACCGGGCCGTACTTGGCGAGAAGGGGGCCCGCGACGAGCGAGAGGCCGTCGAGTTCGGCCGGAGCGGGCGCGGGCGCGGTGGTGTTGGTCGTGCCGGTCGTGGTGGCCGCCTTTGTCGCGGCAGCGGGGGAACCGACCGGGGCGGTCCCCGGATCGAGCAGCAGATTCCCCAGGTTCTGCGCGAACTGCTGAAGGATCCTGTCCGAGACCGTGGCGATCGCGCCCTTGCCGAACTGGGCCAGCTTGCCGCGGATCAGCAGATCCGTGTTGAGTTCGAGGCGCGCGCCTTCCGGTGCCTCGCCGATGTCCAGGACCACCTCGGCCTCGGCGTCCCCGTTGCCGTGGGTGTCGGCGCCGCTGGCGTGCACGCGCAGGCGGCGCTTCTCCGGATCGACCTCCAGGAAGCGCACCGTGCCCGCGTACGCGGCGCTGATCGGGCCCACCTTGACCTTGACGGCACCCCGCCAGGCATCGCCGTCCCGGCCCTCAAGGGCCGCGCCCGGCATGCAGGACGCCACCTTCTCCACGTCGCTGACGAGCGCGAACACCGCGTCCGGAGCGGCGTTGACGACGACGGTGTTGGTCAGCTGCATGCTGTCTCCTCGATCGTGGTGCAGGTCTTCGCGCACGCGGCGCGGCGGGCCGTGGCGCAGGAGTCGATCGCCTCGACGATGGTCTGGTAGCCGGTGCACCGGCACAGGTTGGCGGCCACGACCTCCCGGATCTCCTCCTTGGTCGCCTCCGGACGCTCGGCGAGGAACCCGTCCGCGAGCATCAGGAAACCGGGCGTGCAGAAGCCGCACTGCAGGCCGTGGTGCTCGGTGAACGACCGCTGCAGATCGCCCAGTTCACCGGTCGCCGGGTCCGCGAGGGACTCGACCGTGCGGATCCGGGCGCCCTCGGCCTGCGCGGCGAACATCAGGCAGGCCCGCGCGGGCCGGTCGTCGACCAGGACCGTGCAGGCCCCGCATATACCGTGCTCGCAGCCGACATGTGTGCCGGTGAGCCGCAGGTCGTGGCGGAGCACGTCGACGAGCGTGCGGCGCGGCTCGGTGATCACCTCGTGCTCCTCGCCGTTGACGTTCAGCGTGAGCAGGAGCAGGTTGTCGGAGCTGGTCATGGGGCTGGTCATGGGGCTGGTCATATGGAGGGCTCCAAGTTCGAGGACTCCAGGTTCAGGGCGCGGTGCACCGTCTCCGGGGTGATCGGGGTGTGGTCCAGTTCGATGCCGGTGGGCCGCAGCGCGTCGTTGACGGCGTTGAGGACCGCGGCGGGCGCGCCGATGGTGCCGCCCTCGCCCGCGCCCTTGGCGCCGGTCTCGTTGAACGTGCATGGCGTTTCGAGGTGGTGGATGAGCACGTCGGGGATCTCGTGGGCGGTCGGCACCTTGTAGTCCATGAAGCTGGTCGCCGAGGGCTCGCCCTGCGCGTCGTACGTCACCTGCTCGAACAGCGCGCCCGCGATGCCCTGGGCGATGCCACCACGGCACTGCCCCTCCACGACCTGCGGGTTGATGGCGACACCGCAGTCCTCGACGCACACGTACCGCAGGATCTCCACCTGCCCGGTGCCCTGGTGGAGTTCGACGACGACGGCGTGGGTGGCGTTGGAGAAGGTGCCGTCGTTGAACACGTCGAAGGTGGCGGTCGCGCTCAGCCCCGGCTCGATGTCACGGGGCAGCAGGTGCGCGCGCAGGTACGCGACGTCGGCCAGCTCCTCGTACGTGAGGACGCTGCCGTCCGCGCGCCGCACACCGCCGCGCGTCAGCTCCACCTCGCCCGGGTCGCACTCCCACAGCGCCGCCGCGATCCGGCACAGCTTCTCGCCGAGCTTGGCCGCGGCGAGCCGCACCGCGCTGCCGCCGATGGTGACGGAGCGGCTGGCGAACGTGCCGTAGCCGTACGTGATCCGGTCGGTGTCGCCCTGATGCAGCTTCACCTTCCGCAATTCCAGGCCGAGTTCATCGGCGGCGATCTGCGCGAGGGTCGTCTCGTGGCTCTGCCCGTGGCTCATCGTGCCGCTGGTGACGGTGAGCGCGCCGCTGGTGTCCATCCGCACCTCGGAGATGTCGAAGCCGGGGACGACCTGCATCTTGCGCTGCGCGAAGGCCGTGGACCCGTATCCGGTGCGCTCGCTGAAGCAGGAGTACCCGATGCCGAGGTAGCGGCCCTCGGCGGCCGCGGCGGCCCGCTTCTCGTACCAGCCCTCGTCCTTGACGAGCCGCTCGCACAGGTCGAGCGACTCCAGGTAGGAGCCCGGGTCGTACGTGATGTTGTTGACGCCCGTGTACGGGAACTCGGTGATGACATTGCGGCGGCGGATCTCGACCGCGTCCAGGCCCAACTCGCGGGCGGCGCGCTCGAAGAGACGCTCCATCACCATCACGTACTGCGGGCGGCTCACCCCGCGATACGGGGCGGTGGGCGCCTTGTTGGTGGTGACCGCCCGGCCGCGCACCCGGTAGGCGGGCACCTTGTAGACACCGGGCATCTCCGCCGAGGCCATCAGCGGCTCGATGCCGGCGGTGAACGGGTAGCAGGAGTACGCGCCCATGTCGCACACCACGTCCGCGTCGAGCCCCAGGATGTGCCCGTCCGCGTCGAAGGCGGCCCGGACGTCGTAGTGCTGCTCGCGGGCGAGGAACGAGGCGGACAGCGCGTCCTTGCGGTCCTCGATCCACTTCACCGGCCGGCGCAGGCGCAGCGCCGCGGCGGCCGCGGCGATCTCCTCGCGGCCCACGACACACTTCTGGCCGAAGCCGCCGCCCATGTCGGGCACGACGACCCGCACCGCCCGCTCGTCGAGGCGCAGGCAGCGCGAGGCCACCGTCCTGACCTGGTGCGGGACCTGGGTACAGGTGTTGAGGACGAGCTGCTCCTCCCGGTCGTCCCAGTGGGCGACGGCCCCGCGCGTCTCCAGCGGGAGAGCGTTCTGGCGGCCGGTGCGCGACTCGACCCGCACGACACAATCGGCGGCGTCGAAGACCTCGTCGATGCCCTCCGTGGCGAACAGGGAGACGTCCACCAAGGTGTTGCGCGCGGCCTCCTCGTGGACGCGCGGGGCGCCGGGCGCCAGGGCCTCGGCCTCGGAGGTGACCGGGGGCAGCGTCGTGTAGCGCACCTTGGCCGCCTCCAGGCCGTCCTCGGCGGCGTACGCGTCGCGCGCCACCACGATCGCGACCGGCTCGCCGACGTAGCGCACCCGGTCGCGGGCGAGCACCGGCATGGCCGTGGGCACGAACTCCGTGCGGGGGCGGCCGAGTTCGGCGGTGATGTCGGTGAGGTCCAGGTCCGCGGCGGTGAAGGCCGCGACCACGCCCGGCACCTCACGCACCGCCGTCAGATCGACGGAGGCGAGCTCGCCGTGCGCGACGGTGCTGCGCACGAACTGGGCGTGCAGCATGCCGGGCAGCGCGATGTCGTCGACGAACCGGCCGCGCCCGGTCAGCAGTCGCGGGTCCTCGCGGCGCGGCACCGACCGTCCGGTCAACTGCCCCTTGGTGTCTGCCGGATGTGTCACCGGATGTGTCACCGGATGTGTCATCGGCTCATCGCCTCCTCACAGGCACGCAGGACCAGCGTGCGGACAAGCTGCTTGCGGTAGTGCGCGCTGCCCGAGGCGTCCGACGGGGGCTCGACGGCCTCGGACGCGGCCTGCGCGCAGTCGGCGAAGGTGCCGCCGCGCGCGAGCACCGCCTCCGCCTCCGGCACCCGGACCACCGAAGCCGCGACCCCGCCGAGCGCCACCCGCCCGCCGCGTACGGAACCGTCCGTCACGTCGAGGTCCACGGCGGCGGACACCAGAGCGAAGTCGCCCTGGCGCTCGGCGAACTCGGTGAGCGCGGCGTGCGGGGCCGGGCGCGGGAAGACGACCTCGACCAGCAGCTCGTCCGGGTCGAGCACGCTCGTGTAGTAGCCGAGGAAGAAGTCCCCGGCCGCGACGCGGCGCTCACCGCGTGGCCCGCGGGCGACGAACTCCGCCCGGAGAACGAGGGCGAGCAGACACCACTCGGCGGTGGCGTCCGCGTGCGCGATACTGCCGCCGATCGTGCCGCGCGTGCGGATGGGCAGGTGCCCGATCCACCGCATGGCCTCGCGCAGCACCGCGAACTCGTGGCCGAGCACACCCTCCGGGTCGCTCTCCACCGTGTGATGGGTGGTGAGCGCCCCGATGTGCAGCGCGCCCGCCGCGTCCCGGTGCATCCCGTCGAGCTCGCGCAGGCCGGCGATGTCGACCAGGTGTCCGGGCCGTGCGAGCCGGAAGTTCATCATGGCGACCAGGCTCTGGCCGCCGGCGATGACCTTCGCGTCATCGCCGAGCTCGGCGAGCAGCCGGGTCGCGCCGTCGACGTCACGAGCCCTGTGGTAGCCGAAGGGGGCTGGTTTCATGGTTCTCCTGGTCTTTCTGGTCTTCCTGGTTTTCCTGACGCGGGGATGACCCGCTGCCGTCGTCGAGGTCCGGATCGTCCAGTTCCCGTCCCTTCGTCTCCGGCGCGGCCACGGCCATCCAGCCGACGGCGAGGAGCACGGCCGCGCCGAGCACCGCGAACGTCAACGGAAGGCCCAGCAGGGGCCACAGCACCGAACCAAAGAACAGCGGGGCGAAACCGGTGAGCGCCCGGCTGACCGAGGACGCCCAGCCGAAGCCGCTGGCCCGCAGCTCGGTCGGGTACAGCTCGGACACGTACGCGTACAGGGCGGGGATGGCGAGTTGGGCGAGGAAGCCGAACACGCCGATGGTCACGACCGAGCCGGTCGGCATGTCCCGCACGATCGCGAAGATCACGAGGGCGAGCGAGGCGACCGGGGCCGAGACACCGATCAGCCACTTGCGGCCGACCAGGTCGACGAGGGCCGTCGAGACGAGGACACCGATGATGCCCACTCCGCTCATCAGCGTCGTGCTCATGAAGGCGGCGGTGTCACCCTGCCCCTCCTCCTTGAGGATCGAGGGCATCCAGCTCAGCGCCGCGTAGTACACGAGCATGATGGTGGCGAACAGCAGCCAGGCCACCGAGGTGATGCGCGGGCTGAACGACCAGATGTTGCGCAGCTGTTGGGCGGCAGCGGCCACCCCGCGCGGCCCCTCGTCCGGCACCGGCTCGGGGATGACGTACGGCTCGACCGGCGCGCCCGTGCGGGCCACCAGGTCGTCGATGACGATCCGTGCCTCGGCCTCGCGGCCCTTCTTCGTCAGGTAGATGGGTGACTCGGGGATGCCGCGGCGGGCCCAGAACAGCAGCAGCGCGGGCAGCACCATGGTGGCGAGCATCCAGCGCCAGTTGCCGTCGAGGGTGAGCATGGCCGTGGAGACGAGCCCGCACAGGGTCACCCCCACCGGCCACCACGCGTCCAGCGCGGTGAGGATCCGGCCCCGGTACTTGCGCGGCGAGAACTCGCCGACCAGCGCGTAGTCGACCGGGATGCAGCCGCCGAGCCCGACTCCCGCGAGGAAGCGCAGCAGCAGGAAGACCGGGTACGTGGGGGAGAGCGCGCCCAGGACCGAGAACAGGGCGAAGATCAGCAGGGTGACACTGAACGCCTTCTTGCGGCCGATCCGGTCGGCGACCGCGCCCCAGGCGATGGCACCCACGGCCATGCCCACCAGGTTGGCGGTGGCGACGAGCCCTCGTGCACCGAGGGACAGGTCGAAGTGCTGGCCCAGGAGCGGCATGAGGAAGCCGTTCAGGGCGATGTCGTACGCGTCGAAGAGGTAGCCGAGACCTCCGATGATGAAGATCTTGCCCTGGACGTTCCATCTCCAGGGGAGATCCTGAACGATCTGATCGCCTGTTCTCACGTGCGCTCCACAGGGTCGTGTCGGGGACGAACTGCGACGGGAGGTGCCTGAGTTTCTGATGAGGCGGGGGAGCGGGATTGGAGTTAATCCGAGCACGTACGATTGCCCTTGGCAAGGGGTCGCGCACGGAGTTAACGCGGTGGTTTCACGGCGCGGTCGGAGCGGCCAGCAGGCTGCCCGCGTTCGGCGCCAGCGGCGGCAGGCCGAGCTCGGACAGGATCCGGAACGCGGTGGCGGTGGCCGCCGACAGGACCGGGAGCCCCAGCTCGTCCTCGACCGGCTGGATCGCCGGCAGGGACGGCATCTGTACGCACGCGGACAGCACCAGCGCGTCCGCGTCGCCGAGCTTGAGGCGCTTGTAGTGCTCGCGCAGGTCCTGCGGGTCCAGCCGGGCGACGGCCAGATTGTCCGGCACCTCCAGGCTCAGCGCGTCCACCACCTCGACGCCCGCGTCCTCGATGTAGTCGGCGACCTTGCGGGTCAGCGGCTTCATGTAGGGCGTGACGATGGCGACCTTCTTCGCGCCCAGCGCGGCGATCCCGTCGAGCAGCGCACCGGCGCTGGAGACCACGGGCACCAGCGCCTCCTGGGCGCGCAGCACGTCCTTGATCTCGTCCTCGGCCGTGCAGTGGTGGCCGGGGCCCTGCGCCATGATGGCGACGAGACAGGCAGTGGCCACGACGTCCGGCCGGGCGTCGGCCAGTTCCAGGACGGCGCGCTCCGTCTGCGCGTTCATCGCCCGCAGCTCTTCGGGGGTGACGTGCTTCATGCGCATCCGGCTGCTGTGGAAGACGAAGCGGTCCTCGGGGGAGACGGCCTCGCGCGCCCGCATCAGGCGGGGGAGCTCGGTCTCCATCGTGAGGTTCGAGCTGGGGACGATCATCCCTATGTGGTGGTCCGGCATGGTTCGCTCCAAGTTTTGAGGCATGCCTGATGAGGGCGGGGGCCTGCGTGTGTTCTTCGGACGCGTGACTACGGAGGTTCGGTCGCGGAGGTCAGTGCTCCTGGCCGAGCCGCTCCCAGTGATCGGCGAGGACCGCAAGGTGCCGCAGGACGTCGGCGCGCTGCTCCGCCGGGATCGGCCGCAGCAGCTCCTCGTCCAGCTTGCGGGCCCGCAGGTTCGCGTCGTGCACGGTGGCGCGGCCCTCCTCGGTGAGGTTGAGGAGCTTGCGCCGGGCGTCGGCGGGTGAGGGGGTGCGGGACAGCAGGCCCCGGTTCTCCAGGCGCCGGGCGACATCGGCCATCGTCGAGGTGTCGAGCGCGACCAGGTCGGCGATGGAGCGCTGGTCGCAGCCCGGGTTCTCGCCGGTGATCTGCAGGACGGCGAACTGCGGCCCGGTCAGCGTCGCGTCGACGTCGTGCAGCCAGGCGGCGAGATAGGCCTGGTACATGCGGCGGGCCAGGAAGCCCGGGGCGTGGCTGAGTTCGTCGGGGGTGGCGACGTCGTCGGCCTGTTCGGGGGTGGAGGGCGAGGTCATGGCACCGCTGTCGTGTGGAGTGGTCATGGCGTGGTCCGGCTCCGGCGAGAGGGTCTGCCGCAGCGCGGTGCGCAGCAGGTCCAGGGCCGGTGCCGGGTTGTCCCAGAAGACCATATGTCCTGCGTCCGGGATGCGAACCATGCGCGCCGTGGTGTTCGCGGCGGCGGCCTCGGCGGCGCCCTCGGCGGTGACGACGGGGCTGTTCGCCCCGTACAGCAGCGTCGTGGGACCCGGTACCTGGGGCCACCAGGCGAAGAAGTCCTCGCTCTCGAAGCCCTGGTGGGCGCGCTCGATCGCCTCCAGGCCGCAGCTCGCGAGCCAGCGGGCCCGCAGCTCCAGCTCGCGGCGCGGCCAGGTCGGCCAGAAGCCGCCGACCTCGTCGGCATCCGTACCGCGCCTGGCCTGCGACAGCTGGCGCGTGAACGCCGCGAGCGTCGTCGGGTACGGTCCCCGGCCGGGCCCGCTCATCGGCGGGTCCACCAACAGCGTTCCGCCGAGCGGGACATGGTCCCGCACCGCGGTGGCGGCGGCGATCCGGGCGCCCATGGAGTGGCCGAACAGTACGGGGTCCGCCAGTTCCAGCTGCTGGATAACGGCTTCCGTGTCGGCGGCCAGGGTGTCGAGGCAGTGGTCATCGGCGTCGTCGCTGAGACCTCGGCCGCGGATGTCGAGGACCAACGGCCTTGCCAGATCCGTCAGTTCACGGGCGACGAAGTCCATGGTGACCGCCGGGCTGGTGATGCCGGGCAGGATCAGCAGGGGGACGCCGTCGCCGCCGTAGTCCAGGACGTGCAGCCGCACGTCCCCGCTGCGGGCCCAGCGGCTGACGGCCGGGATGTCGGCGAGGTCCGCGAGGCCCGGCTGCGTGAGGAAACGCTCCGGCCGTCGAGCTTCGCGGTCGTGCCCGGCATCCTGCCCGGCATCCTGTGCGGCTCCGGAAGACGCGTTCATGATCTCAAACTCCCTTCGTCGTCAGGTACTTCACCATGTCCTCGTGGCCCACGACATCCCCGTACTTGGCCTGGATGTCGAAGAGCGCCGCCTCGTGCGGCCCCGCGGCCCGGTCGCCGCAGGCCTCGGCCGGTACGAGCACCGGCCAGCCGTACTGCACCGCGTCCACCGCCGTGGCGCGCACACAGCCGCTCGTCGTGGCGCCGCACACGACCGCCGTGTCGCAGCCGAGACCGGTGAGAAGGGAGGCCAGCGCGGTGCCGAAGAACGCCGACGCACCCTTCTTCACGATGAACTGGTCCCCCTCCTCGTACGGCAGTCGGGGGTCCAGGGCGACGGCCTCGCCGCCCTCGCGCAGGGCGCGCATGCCGGGCGCCTTGGCGAGCCAGGTGACCGAGTCGCCCTCGGCCTCGGCCGGTGTGTAGGCGATGACCGTCCACACCACGGGTACGCCGCCGGCGCGGGCCGCGCGCACCAGTTCCGCCGTGGCCTCGACGGGGGCGGTCAGATCGCTGCCGGTGGCGAAGCCCGGCTCGGTGAAGCCGCGCGTCAGGTCGACCACGATCAGGGCGGGACGGTGGCCGCGGGCAACGGCGGCGCCGAATCCGGCGCGTTCGTAGACGCGGTCGGTGGCGGGGTCGTACGGGGTTGGCACGGGGCCTCCAGGGCGAGGGATCTGGCCGCGGGATCCGGCCGCAGGATCTGGCCGGGGATTCGGCTCAGTGGTGGTGGCGGTAGGCGAAGGACTCGTCGTCGGAGGTGTCCAGCGGGGTACCGCGCCACAGCCAGTCGTAGGAGACGTCGGACTCGCCGTCGTAGCGCTCGCCGAGCTTGGCGTCGCGGGCCTGCTGGTCCGGGCCGTCGGGGAAGCGGTAGAAGACCTGGTTGCGCAGCGAGGCCTGCTGGACCATTCCGGCGTGCCGGGCGCGGCGGTTGACGTACCGCTGAAGCGCACCGGCGATGCCCTCGCGGGTCACCGCGCCGAGCTCCTCGGCGAGCACGGCCCCGTCCTCCATGGCCTGCGAGGCCCCCTGCGCCTGGTAGGGGAGCATCGCGTGGCAGGCGTCGCCGAGGAGGGCCACGCGGCCGTCGACCCAGTTCGGGTCGCGGCGGCGGTGGTAGAGCGGGAAGCAGGTGATGTCGCCCTTGGCCTTGGCGAGCATGGCCGGGGCGCGGTCGTCCCACTCGGCGTAGGCGTCGACGAGCATCTCGGTGGTGCCGGAGAAGGTCGTCTTCTCGCCGTACTCGTCCTTCCACGGGACGCAGCCGACGATGTTGAGCCACTCGCCGCCACGGATCAGGTAGTGGACGAGATGGCGCCCGGGGCCGTACCAGATGGTGCTCTGGTAGCGGTCGAAGAGGAAGCGGGTGGCCGGGTCGGCCTGGAGCAGCTCGCCGGGTATCAGGGTGCGGAAGGCCATGTCGCCGGAGAAGACGAGGGTGTCCTCGGCGCCGATGAGGTCGCGGACGCGGGAGTGGATGCCGTCGGCGCCGACCAGGACATCGGTTTCGTGCCGGGTGCCGTCGGCGGTGACGGCGACGGGACGGTCCGGGGACGTACGGTCCAGTTCCACGACGCGCGCCCCGGTGACGATCTCGACGGCGGGGCCCGGGCCCAGCGGGTCGGTGCAGGCGTGGAGGATGGTGCGGTGCAGATCGGCGCGGTGGTAGTGCCAGTAGGGGGCGTTGAACTCCTCCTGGACGCGGCGGCCCAGCGGCGTGAGCCCGATGATGCTGCCGTCCTGCCAGCGGCGGCGCACCTGGTCCTGCGGCTCGGTGCGGATGGCCTCCAGCTGCTTGCGCAGGCCGAGGCGCATCAGGACCCGGCTGGCGTTCGGCGCGGTCTGGATGCCGGCGCCCACCTCGCCGAGCTCGGCGGCCTGTTCGAGGACGGTGACGCGCAGTCCCTTGTGGCGCAGGGCCAGGGCGGCGGTGAGGCCGCCGAGACCGCCGCCGACGACGGTGACTTCGTAGGACTGGCTGAGAGGCAAGACTCCTCCAGGGATGCGGCGTTGGGGGGGTGGGGAACCGGGGTTCAGCCTTCGACGAGGTGTCCTGCGGTGACGACGTCCGTGCCGTCCAGGCTGACCGTGCAGCCGCGCATCGCGATGTCGAGGTGGGCGTAGGAGTCACGCTGGAGGTGCGGGTGCGGGCCCGTGGACCACAGGAAGTTGCCGGCGAAGGCGCGGGCGTCCATGCCCATCAACTCGTCCTTGCCGTACATCGCGGTGGCGAACCAGTCGGCGGACTTCATCAGGCCCCAGCCCATGTGGGAGAGGCTGCGGGCCCACTTGTCGTGCGAGTCGTCGAAGAAGGTGTTGAGCAGCTTGGCCTCGGCGCCGCCGGTGACCTCCTGGATGTGGCCGCCCGACACATGGAGCGTGACGGGACGCTGCACGTACTCCTTGAACGGCAGCAGGATGTCACCTTCGGCGAGCACGATCTGCCCGTCGGAAATCTCCGGCCAGCACAGCACCATCGTGCTCGGCCAGTGGTCCCAGCGGCCCGGGTCGTCGGCGAAGCCGGTCTGGAACTCCGGGTGGGATTCGGCCAGTTGGACCGTCAGGTCGGTGCCGGCCTCGGAGGTCACGCGCATGACGGACGAGGCGCGGACCCGGTCCACGCCCTCCTGGACGCGCACCTTGTCCTGCTCGGTCGGCAGGTTGCGGACGAGGACGTCGGGCGCGTCGCAGACGAAGATGATGCGGGTGCCGGTCTTGAGGATGTCCTGTTGCAGCGGGGCGTGGATGAAGCCCTCGCGGGTCAGGTCCACGACCAGGTCGGCCGCCTTCAACAGCTCCTGCGCGGCGGTGTCGTTGAGGACGGACACGAGGCCGGGGCCCGCGCCCGTGTGGGTGCTGGGCAGCGGGGCGGGGCTGCCGCCGGGCACCGTGGCGGACACGACGTGGGCGCCGAGGCTCTTGGCGGCGCCGAACGCGGCGGCGACGTAGTCACCACGGCTGCCGGGCTCGGAGAGCACGACGACGTGCTCTCCCTCGCGGACCTTGCACAGCTGCAGTTCACGGGTGAAGGCGTCGAGGACGTCGACGGACGAGAAGTCGAACATCGGGTGTTCCTCCGGGAGACGAGCGCGGACGTACATGGCACGTGCGGGTGGTGCGGAGGGTGCGAAGGCATGCGGGAGCACCGCGGCGGACGCCGTACGAGGGCGTCACCGGGGGTTCTTCCGAACCCGCCTGCCGAGATGATCCGAGCACGTACGATCTCGGAAATCAAGGGGTCGGGTCCCGGGAGTGGGTGTTCGCGGTGTGCGGGTGAGTGGTGAGGTACTTGTCGTAACCCGACAATGCTGCGCGGAGGAATCGGTCGACTCCTTGCCTGATAGTCGCGCTGACCGCTGGCATGATCGCTGGGAGGCCAGAGCGGCAACTATGTAGCATCTGAACAATGCGAGGAGGGTCACGTGACTCGGAACGGTCATGTGCAAGTGACGGGCGTCGGCGCGATGACGCCTCTGGGAGCCGATGCGCCGGCGTCGTGGGCGGGGCTGCTGGACGGCAAGTCGGGGGTGCGGCTCCTGGAGGAGGAGTGGGCCGAGGAGCTGCCCGTGCACGTCGCGGCCGGACTCACCGTGGACCCCGCCTCACTGCTTCCGCGGCCCGAGGCCAGGAAGCTGGACCGCGGCGAGCAGATGGCGCTCCTCAGCGCGCGCGAGGCATGGCAGGACGCCGGCGCCCCGCAGGTCGCGCCGGAGCGGCTCGCCGTCGTCATCGGCACCGGGACCGGTGGTGTGCTCACCACGCTGGGGCAGGACGACATCTTCGAGGCCTCCGGGATCCGCCGGCTCTCCCCCTTCACCGTCCCCATGCTGATGCCGAACGGCCCCGCGGCCTGGGTGAGCATGGACCTGGGCGCGAAGGGCGGCGCCAGGACCCCGGTGAGCGCGTGTGCGTCCGGAGCGGAGGCCCTGGCCATGGGGCAGGACCTGATCCGCGCCGGGCGGGCGGACGTGGTGGTCGCCGGTGGTGTGGAGGCGTGCCTGCACCCCTTCACTCTCGCGGCGTTCGCCCAGATGAAGGCGCTGTCGACGCGGTCGCAGGACCCGGAGACGGTGTCCCGTCCGTTCGACGCCGAGCGGTCCGGGTTCGTCATGGGCGAGGGTGCGGGGATGATGGTGCTCGAACGCCCCGAGTTCGCGCGGGCCCGTGGCGCCCGCGTCCACGGCACGCTGGCCGGCAGCGCGGTGAGTTCGAGCGCCGAGCACATCACGGCGTCCGACGCGGACGGCCAGTCCTTCGCCATGGAACTGGCGCTGCGCGACGCGGACGTGGCTCCGGCGGACATCGGGGTCGTGCACGCCCATGCCACCTCCACGGAGTCCGGTGACGTGGCGGAGGCCGCGGCGATCGGCCGCGTGATCGGCAGGCACGCCGCGGTCACGGCGACCAAGTCGATGACCGGTCACATGCTGGGCGCGTCCGGGACGGTGGGCGCCATGGCCGCGCTCTTCGCGCTCAGGGACGGTGCGTTGCCGGCCACGCGCAACCTCGACACACTCGACCCGCGCGTGGACCTGGATGTGGTCCACGGTGAGCGGCGCACCGGGCAGTGGTCGGCCGCGCTGGCCAACTCCTTCGGGTTCGGCGGCCACAACGTCAGCCTGGTCTTCACCGGCTGAGGAAGGTCCTACGCGCCGGAGCGGGCCACGAACAGCGGTTGGAAGAAGCCGGATTCCCGCGGCGCCCGCCACTCGCCGTCGACGAACCCGGCGTCCGCCGCGATCCCGGCCAGCCGCTCCTGACCGAGGGCCCAGTAGGGGGCCCGGCGCACCCGGACACGCCAGTCCTCTCCCGCGTCCGGGAGGAGCTGGAAGTGCTCCACGTCGTAGTGCTCGCCGTCGTCGTGCCAGTGCCAGAGCTGAAAGGTGACCGTCCGCCCCGCACTGTCGGGGCCGGGCGCGTGGACCTGCGGAGGCGTCGAGGCGGGGCGCTCGCGCAGCAGGTCCTCGTACGGCCGCGTGCTGACCAACAGCAGCCCGTCGGGGCGCAGTACGCGGCGCATCTCGGCCAGGGCGGTGCGCACGTCCTGCGCGGTGAGCAGGTGCGGCAGCGCGTTGTCGGCGCACACGACGACGTCGAACCGGCTCTCGGCGAAGGGGAGTTGCCGCATGTCGGCGGCGGCCGTGTGCAGCGGCAGCCCCCGGGCCGCGGCCTCACGGGCGGCGCGGGCCGCGGCACGGGGGCTGAGGTCGGTCCCGGTCACGTGGTGCCCGAGCAGCGCCAGACCGATGGCCTGGGTGCCGATGCCGCAGGAGCAGTCGAGCACCTCGGCGCCGCCCCGGCCGATCACGGCGTCCAGGGCCGCACCCTGCCGCCGGAGGCTCGCGTCCCAGTCCGGGTAGATCAGGTGGTAGTCGTCGGCCAGTTCGTCGTAGAAGCGCGCCACGGTGGTCTGGGACATGGCCCGAGGGTACCGGCGCCGTTCGTCACCCGTGCCGCAAGTCGGCTGTGAGCGGCGCCAGTTGACCTTCTTCTCCTGGCGATGAGGCTATGCGAGTTCCGGCTGCGGGTCCGCCGAGCCCGCCTTCGACGGGCGCGGTGACGGAGGCGTGGCCTTCGGGCCCCACTGCCTGGTCGTCCGTACGTAGAGGAGGACCACGGAGCCCGTAAGGAGGAGGAGCAGGGGGCCGAACGCCCAGGGGTGGGCGGCCATATGGGTCGGGAGGTAGCGGTAGGACACGAGCAGCATGGTGAGGGCGGCGGCCCCGTAGCTCACCATCAGCGTGGCCTGGCGGTCCCAGCCGCGCGCGAAGGCGCGCATCGAGGCCTCGATGGACAGGGCGAAGACCGTGCCGGCGAGCAGGTCCACGCCGTAGTGGTAGCCGAAGCCCAGGGTCGCGGTGAGGGTGCCGACCAGCCAGAAGGTCCCGGCCCAGCGCATCGCGCGGGCGCCCTCGCGGGTGTGGATGAACAGGGTGATGGCCCACGCGGTGTGCAGGCTCGGCATGCAGTTGCGCGGGGTGATCTCGTCGAACGGGAACGGGTGCGGGACACCGAGCGCCGGGAGGGTGTTCGGCCAGATGTCGGCCACCGCCCAGTGGCCGCCGTCGGGGCCGAAGGCGTAGAGCGGGCCGACGACCGGGAAGAGCATGTAGATGGCCGGCCCGAGGAGGCCGATGGCCAGGAAGGTGCGCACCAAGTGGTGGGCAGGGAAGCGGCGTTCCGCCGCCACGTGGCGCAGCTGGTACACGCCGACGAGGGCGGCGGCCATGGGCAGCTGCCCGTAGACGACGGTGAGCAGGCCGCTGCTGATCGGCGAGGTCATCTCGACCAACTGGCCGACCAGCCACGACGGGTTGGCGAGGGCGTGGTCGGCGGCGGCCACGTACTGGTCGAGGACCATCGGGCGGGTCTCGGAGGTGATGAGGAGCCAGGTGTCGCCGGTCTTGTGGCCGAAGACCAGAAGAAGGCCGAGGCCCGCGCCCTTGAGGAGGACCGATCTCTCCCGGCCGGTGTGGCGGGCGAGGCCGAGGACGGCGATGCCCAGGATCACCCACAGCGCGCCGTTGCCGAAGTTCATGTCGGCGCCGACGATCAACCGCACGAGCCAGAACACGATGTCGATGCCGACCGCCGCGCACGCCGCGATCAGCCGCTGCCGCCAGGTGAGCACCACCATCGTCAGCGCCAGGCCGCCGTACAGCAGCGGCCCCGAGTGCGGCGCGAAGATCAGCTCTTGGGCCTCCACGGTGATCGGCCCCGGCTGCCCGTAGCGGCGCGCCACGAACTCCAGGGCGATGTGGAAGCCGAGCGTCGCCAGTCCGGCCGCGATCCACAGGAGGGTGCGCGGCTGCCGCCAGGCGGGCGGCCGGGGCTCGGCGCCGCGCTGGTGCGGCAGGGACAGGGGAGGTGGTGTGGTCTTCAATTGTCCGACTTGGTGGCTTGGTTCCGGATGCGGGCAACTGCGGCGATCTGGGTGATCGTCGCAGTTCGAACATGCTAACGGGGGGTCGGCCCGGTAGGTAGAGGCACGTCCGGGACTACTCCGCGGGCAGCACCTTCGCCAACGCCCGCAGCACCGGCTCCCGTCGGATGTCGATGTGCGAGTAGGTGAGCGCCTCGGCGAGGCGGGGGCGGCCGTCGCCGATCGCCCGGCAGATCTGCTCGTGCTCGGTGCGGTGCTGTGCGGCGCCGTGCTCGGTGGCCGTGAGCCGGAACAGCCAGTGCATCAGGCCGAGCGAGCGCTGGAACGAGGACTGGAGCAGCCGGTTGTCCGTCATGGTGATCAGCTCGGCGTGGAAGGCCGTGTTCGCGGCCGCGATGCCGGCCTGGTCCGCGCTCCGGGTCGCCGCGTCGGCCTCGGCCATCACGCTCCGCAGGCCGTCGTGACCGCCCCCGCCCGCGACGATCTCCGCCGCCCGGCGTGCCGCGAACACCTCCAGGCTCAGGCGCAGGTCGAAGAGTTCCTCGACGTCCCGGAGGGTCAGCCGGCGCACGCGGGCGCCCCGGCGCGGCTCCAGTTCGACGAGCCCCTCGGCCGCGAGCCGCATCAGCGCCTCGCGGACCGGGACCCGCGAGACACCGAGCGCCTCCGCCAGCTCGCGCTCCCGAAGCCGCGAGTCGGGCGGGTACGCGCCGGAGTGGACGCCGGCCCGGATCAGCTCCTCGGTGCGCTCCACCTGCGAGGCGGTCCCGGTCCCGGCTCCGGCGCGTTCTGCCGTGAGTGTCACGCGGGCGACCCGCTCTCGGGCCCGGCCGAGCCGGCCGCACGGAACGCGGGGAACGTCGGCGGGAAGAGCGTGCCGGTGTCACGGCGCTCGGTGTCGCGCTCGCTGTAGGCCGCGCGCATCTTCTCGAACAGGGCCTGCGCGTCGCGCGCCAGTCGCGGCAGGTCCGTGCCGGGCAGCGCGCCGTCGACCAGCACCGGGTTGCCCGCGACGACCGAGTTCGTGGCCTGCCGCGCCGTGCCGTTGAGCAGGAACGTACGGACCGGGTCGTCCATGACCCCGTCGCGGATGTCGTCCAGGGAGAAGGCGACCAGGTCCGCCTGGGCGCCGACGGCGATCCGGCCCAGGTCCTCGCGGCCGAGGGCGCGGGCGCCGCCCAGCGTGGCCGCCTCCACGTAGTGCTCGGCGGGCGCGGCGTCCGAGCGCCCCTCGGCGATCTTCGCCAGGTGGACGCCGACGTCCATGCCGCGGATCAGGTCCGGCGGGAAGGAGTCGGTGCCCAGGCACAGGTTGACCCCGGCCTCGCGGTAGGCGCGGAACGAGTGCAGCATCTCGCTGTAGCGCAGGGACGTCTGCGGGCAGTGGATCACCGAGATGCCACTGGCGGCGAGCAGCGCCAGGTCGCCGCGGTCCTCGCCGTGGACGGCCGGGTGCCGGTCGAGCAGCACCGTGTGCGGGATGAGCAGGTTCGGGCCCAACAGGCCGTGCTTGTCGAGGAGTTCGAGCGGCGTCAGGCCGTCGTGCCGACGCTGGATGATCTCGCGCTCGGCCAGGCCCTGGAGCGCGTGCAGCCGGATCAGGGCCCCGCGCTCGCGTGCGATCCGGGCCGTCTCCCCGAGCAGTTCCTCGGTCAGTGTCTCGATGCGGCAGGGGAGCAGGACGCCGGTGAGCAGCGGGTCGGCTCGCTCGTCGAGGTGGTCCAGGAAGCGGACGGCGTCGCGCAGGCCCGCGCGGCCCTCCTCCTCGTCGAAGGCCACGTCGCGGGTGCCGTCCGGCAGGACGACGTTGACCCCGGAGCGGTAGGCCGGGCCGAGGTAGCCGCGCAGGCCGATGCGGCGCGCGGTGCCCGCCATGTCGACCAGTTCGTCGTAGGGCTCGGCCCAGCGGCTGTGCACCTCGGAGGCGATCGGCATGAAGGTGGTGATGCCGTGCAGTGCGAGCTGGGCGAGCGCGTACTCGCGGATGGTGGCCCGCTCCTGCGGGGTGAAAACGTCGTGGCGGCGGTGGGTGAAGTAGTCCATCGACCACTGCAGTCCCTTGCCCCGCTCGGGCCCGGCCCAGGAGTCCAGGACGAGGTGGTCCACGTCGGTGAGCGCGTCGAGGTCGATGAGGCCCGGCATCACCAGGGACTCGCCCAGGTCGCGCTCCTCGTCGACCTCGCCCTCGTACCGCGGTCCGACGTAGATCACGGTGTCGTCCTGCCACACCACCTCGCCGTCCCGCAGCAGCGCGTGGCCGCCGTCCTGGTGGGCGAGGACGTGTCGGGCGCGCCAGCGGGTGCGCATAAGTGCCTCCTGAGGTGGGGGTGTTGCGGACGTGGTCGATCGTACGAGTTGGTATACCGGGTTGGGAAGGTGGTGTCCACGGGAGTGCCCGTCGGTTACCCGGGGAGCGCGAACGGGCGCCTAAATGTCCGCCTGTGCGGCTTAGTTCAGCACCTCGGTATACCAAGATGCGGTTACCCCTATCGCTGCCCGACCCAGCTGGTATACCGTCCCGCCAACCTTCCCCCTTGCGCCGAATGGATCACGCGACGTGACGGATTCCCCAGTGCTGCCCGCTCGGCCGCCCTCCGACGCCGACGGCGTCGCCGAGCCCAACTCGCCCTCGGCGGCGGTGACTTCGGGCCCGCCCGTGGTCGCCGCCCGCTCCCTCCTCGGCACCGCCTGGCTGCGCATCCGTCGCAGCCGGATCGCCCTCGCCGCGCTCGTCGTGGTGGTGCTCATGATCCTTTTCGCGGTGCTGGCCCCGCTGCTCACCGCGATCGAGGGCCAGGACGCGTACACCACCAGCACCAGCCCGGACGTGCTGGACGACTACGGCACGCCGGGCCTGCCGCTGTCCTACTACCGCTACCCCTCCGGCGAGCACTGGCTCGGGCTCGAACCGGGCCTGGGCCGCGACACCTTCGCGCGCATGGCACACGGCGCCCGGGTCTCGCTGGTCATCGCGCTGCTCGCGACCGTCGTCTCCGTCGTCCTCGGCACCGTGCTCGGCGCCGCCGCCGGCTACTTCGGCGGCAAGGTCGACATGGTGATCAGCCGGGTCATGGACCTGTTCCTGGCCTTCCCGCACCTGCTGCTCGTGCTCTCGCTGACGCCGATCCTGCAGTCCCGGCTCGGTGACACGGCGCTGGGGGACGGGAGTCTGCTGCCGATCGCCTCGCTCGTGATCATTCTCGGCTTCTTCGGCTGGGCCTATCTCGCCCGCGTCGTACGCGGACAGGTGCTGTCCATCAGGGAGCAGGAGTTCGTCGAGGCCGCCCGCGCCTACGGCGCCTCGCACGCCTCGATCATCCTCAAGCAGATCGTGCCCAACGTGATGGGCGTCGTCCTCGTCTACGCCACGATGATGATCCCCACCAACATCACGGCCGAGGCCGCGCTCTCGTTCCTCGGCGTCGGCGTCAAGGACCCCACCCCGTCCTGGGGCCAGATGCTCAACGCCGCCCAGCAGGGCAACTGGTACCTCACCGACCCCTGGTTCCTCGCCGTACCGGCCGGTGCCCTGGTGATCACGGTGCTCGCCTTCAACCTGCTCGGCGACGCCGTCCGCGACGCCCTCGACCCCAAGGCCTCCCGTGGCTGACCACCTTCAGGAACACCAGGAGCAGCAGTGAATCGACGCACCGTGGCGGCACTCGCCCTGACGGTGACCGCCGGGATGGCCCTCACCGCCTGCGGAGGCACCAAGCCCGCGCCGGGATCGGGCTCCCGCGCCCCCGCCGACGCCTTCGACCCGGTCAAGGTCGGCGACGGTGACACCACCAAGGGCGGCAACGTCAACGTCCTGATGTCCACCGACTTCCAGACCCTCGACCCCGGCAACAGCAACTACGTCCAGACCGCCAACGTGGGCCAGCTCTACTACCGCACGCTCACCATGGCGAAGGAGGAGGCAGGCAAGCCGCCGAAGGTGGTCCCCGACCTCGCCACCGACCTCGGCAAGGTCTCCAAGGACGGGCTGACCTGGACCTACACCCTGAAGAAGGGGCTGAAGTTCGAGGACGGCAGGCCCATCACCGCCAAGGACGTGAAGTACGGCGTCGAGCGCACCTACGCCCGCGACGTCTACACCCAGGCGCCGCAGGAACTGAACGCCGCCCTCTCCGACGACGGCTACAAGGGCCCCTACGCCAAGGGAGCGGCCGGGGACTTCAAGGGCATCGAGACACCGGACGACCACACCGTCGTCTTCAAGCTGAAGCAGCCGTTCGCCGAGTTCCCCGCCCTGGTCTCCCGCTCCAACACCGCGCCCGTGCCGCGCGCCAAGGACACCAAGCTCGACTACACGAACCACCCGGTGTCCACGGGCCCGTACAAGATCGAGTCGTACCAGCGCGGGCGCGCCATGAAGCTCGTCCGCAACAAGCACTGGGACCCGGCCACCGACCCGAACCGCAGCGCCCTGCCGGAGACGTTCACCTTCAGCCTCTCCACCGCGCAGTCCACCATCAGCCAGCAGCTCCTCGCCGACTCCGACCCCACGGCCATCACCCTCGACAGCGCGGGCGGGCTCCAGGCGTCGGACGCGGCCAAGCTCGACCAGCCGAGCATCGCCCGGCGCACCGCCTCCGGGATCATCGGCTGCACCGACGTCCTCGACTTCAACACCGAGACCATCAAGGACCCGGTCGTCCGCAAGGCCCTCGCGCTCGCCATCGACCGCAAGGCCATCCAGCTCCAGTACGGCGGCGCCCGCTTCGGCAAGCTCACGCAGTCGTACATCAACCCCCAGCAGCGCGGCTACGTGCAGCAGCACACCGCCCTCGACCCGACGGGCCAGCCCAAGCTCGACGAGGCGAAGAAGCTGCTCAAGGGACGCTCGTACCCGAAGAAGCTCGTCTACGGCTACGCGGACGCGACGCCCCGCTACAAGAACATGGGCACCTCGCTCCAGGAGAACCTCCGGCAGCTCGGCATCGACCTCGAACTGCGCCCCATCCCCGCGGCGAACTACTTCACCACCCTCGCGGGCAAGGGGATGCCGGACCTCGCCCGCAGCGGCTGGTGCGGCGGCGCCGACAGCGGATCGGTGCGCACCACCATCGACCCCAACCTGGGCCCGAGCGTCGACGGCAAGACCTTCGGCTTCTCCAACATCCCCCGCTACCACGACCCGGAGATCTCCAAGGCCATGTACGCGCTGCGCGGTGAGAACGGCACGAGCGAGGAGTTGGGCCGCAAGTGGTCGAAGCTCTTCGACCGCGCCATGCAGGACTACCCGCTCGTCCCGCTGATCAGGAACGTGACGCGCAGCGTCGTCGGCTCCGACATCAGGGGCGCGCAGGTCGGCTACTTCTTCGGCGGCATCGACCTCTCGACGGTCGCCGTCGCGTCCGGCTCCGGCTCCGGCTCCTCCGGCTCCGTGGCAAGGAAGGGATGACCTGACATGATCGCCTTCCTGACGCGGCGCCTCGGCGCCACCCTCGCCCTGCTGATCGTCATCAGCTTCGTCACCTTCACGCTCTTCCAGTTCGGCCCCGCCGACCCGGCGGCCGCCGCCTGCGGCCAGGAGTGCACCCCCGAACGCGTCGCCGAGGCACGCGTCGCCCTCGGCATGGACAAGCCGTTCCTCACTCAGTACGTGAACTACATGTCGGGCCTGTTCCACGGCCGGACGATCGGCGCGCCCGGCGCCGAGTCGCTCTGCCAGTGGCCCTGCCTCGGCAAGTCCTTCCAGACGAACGAGGACGTCGCCGCCGTCCTGGAGCGCGCACTGCCGTACACGGTGTCGGTCGCCGTCGGCGCCATCGTGCTGTGGACCGTCGCCGGAGTCACCCTCGGCACGCTCGCCGCACTGCGCAAGAACAAGCTCACCGACAAGCTGATCGTCGGCGCCGCGTCCATCGGCGTCTCGCTGCCGATCCCGGTCACCGGACTGCTCCTGCTGCTCGTCTTCGTCTCGACCTTCGACGTGCTGCCGTTCACCACCAACGCCATCACCTCACCCTTCGGCCCTGCCGGATTCGACGGCTGGTTCCTCAACTACCTGCTGCCCTGGGTCGCGTTGGCGGTCCTGTTCAGCGCCCAGTACATCCGTGTCACCCGCAGCTCCATGCTGGAGACCTTCGGCGAGGACTTCATGCGCACCGCCCGCGCCAAGGGCCTGTCGAAGGGAGCCATGGTCGTACGGCACGGCGCCCGCGCCGGACTCACCCCCGTCGTCACCATGCTGGGCCTCGACATCGGCCTGCTGCTCGGCGGCGCCGTCCTCACCGAGCAGATCTTCTCCGTGCCCGGCATCGGCTTCACCGCCGTCCGCGCCGCCCAGGCCGGCGACCTGCCCGTGACCATGGCGATCACGCTGCTCGCCGCCTTCTTCATCATCATCGCCAATGTCGTCGTCGACGCCGTCTACGCCGTCATCGACCCGCGAGTGAGGACCGCCTGATGACCAGTCAACCGCTGTTGCGGATCAGGGATCTGCACGTCGCCTTCCCCACCGACGACGGGCTCGTGCACGCCGTCAACGGCATGGACCTCAGCCTCGCCAGGGGCGAGACCGTCGGCCTCGTCGGCGAGTCCGGCTCCGGCAAGACGGTCACCAGCCAGGCCCTGATGAGTCTGCTCAAGGAGACCCGCGCCCAGGTCGGCGGCGAGATCCTGCTCGACGGCACCGACCTCAACACCCTGTCCGAGCAGCGGATGCGGGCCCTGCGCGGCAAGAAGATCGCCATGATCTTCCAGGACCCGCTCTCGGCGATGCACCCCTTCCACGCGGTCGGCGACCAGATCGCCGAGGCGTACCGGGTCCACAACAAGGTGTCGAAGCGGGCCGCGCTGGCCGTCGCCGTCGACATGCTGGGCCGCGTCGGCATCCCCGACCCGAAGCGGCGGGCCCGCGCGTACCCGCACGAGTTCTCCGGCGGCATGCGCCAGCGCGCGATGATCGCCATGGCCCTCGTCTGCGAGCCCGAACTCCTCATCGCCGACGAACCGACCACCGCCCTCGACGTCACCGTCCAGGCGCAGATCCTCGACCTGCTCGGCGAGTTGCAGCAGGAGACCGGGACATCCATCGTCATGGTCACCCATGACCTCGGTGTCGTCGCCGAGGTCTGCCACCATGTCGCCGTGATGTACGGCGGACAGTGCGTGGAGCGGGGGAGCGTGCGCGAACTGTTCCACGACCCGCGCCACCCGTACACGCAGGGCCTGCTCGCCTCCATGCCGACGCTCGGCGACGACGGCGAACGGCTGCGCCCCATCCCCGGGTTCCCGCCCTCGCTCACCGCGCTGCCCGCCGGGTGCCTGTTCGCCGACCGCTGCCCGCAGACCCACCTCGTCCCCGACGACCTGTGCCGCACCGAACGTCCCGTGTTCCTCGCGAGCACCGGCGTCGATCACCCCTCCCGGTGCCACCAGGAGAACCTCGCCACCGCCGAGGAGGCCGCGCGATGACATCAACCTCTGCCCCGACCCCCTTGCTGGAGGCCGAAGGGCTGACCAAGCACTTCCCGGGACGCGGCGGACTGCTCGGCCGGGGCGGCGCGCCGGTCAAGGCCGTCGACGGCGTGAGCTTCTCCGTCGGGGCCGGGCAGACGCTCGGCCTGGTCGGCGAGTCGGGCTGCGGAAAGTCCACCACCGGGCGGCTGTTGATGCGCCTGGTCGACCCCACGGCCGGGACCGTCCGCCTCGACGGACAGGACCTCGGCTCGATGAACCGGGCCGAGGCGCAGGAGTACCGGCGCCAGGTCCAGATGGTGTTCCAGAACCCGTCCTCCTCCCTCAACCCCCGCCAGTCCGTCGGCAGCGCCATCGCCGCGCCGCTGCACGCCCAGGGCATCGACCCGCCCGGCGGCGTCAAGACACGGGTGCGCGAGCTGATGGACCGCGTCGGCCTGCGCCCCGACCACTACAACCGGTTCCCGCACGAGTTCTCCGGCGGCCAGAAGCAGCGCGTCGGCATCGCCCGCGCCCTCGCCCTCGAACCCCGCCTCATCATCTGCGACGAGCCGGTCTCGGCCCTCGACGTCTCGGTCCAGGCGCAGGTGGTCAACCTTCTCCAGGACATCCAGGCCGACACCGGTGTGTCGTACGTGTTCATCGCCCATGACCTGTCCGTCGTACGGCACTTCGCGGAGCGGGTCGCCGTGATGTACCTCGGCAAGATCATGGAGAGCGGGCCGACGCGGGAGGTCTTCGACGACCCGCGCCACCCGTACACCCGCGCCCTGCTCTCCGCGGTCCCGCAGCCGGACCCGGACGCCGACCGAAGCCGCAGGATCCGGCTCAGCGGCGACCTTCCCACCCCCGCGAACCCGCCCTCCGGGTGCGTGTTCCGCACACGGTGCCCGCTGCGCCCGACCCTCGACGAGGCCGAACAGGCGCGGTGTGCGGGCGAGGTGCCACCCACGGCCGGCACGGAGACCCCCGCATGCCACTTCGCGGACAGGACGGCTGTGGCAGCGCACTGACCGAGCCACCCAGCCACCGCGCCACCCACACACCACCATTGACACCACCGAACAGAAGGAAGTTGCACCACATGCTCATCCGTGACGTCCGCCCCTGGGGCGGCGAGCGCAGTGACGTACAGCTCGACGGCGCCCGCATCGCCGCGATCCGCCCGCACGACCCGCAGGCCGAGCCCGCCGGGGACGTCGTCGAGGGCCGCGGCCGGCTCCTCTTCCCCTCCTTCAGCGACGTGCACGTCCACCTGGACTCCACCCGCATCGGCCTGCCGTTCCGCCCGCACACCGGAGGCCCCGGGGTGTGGACGATGACGATGAACGACCGCGAGAACTGGCGCGATGCCGAGGTCCCGCTGAACGAACGGGTGGCGGGCACCCTGGAGCGCATGATCGCGCGCGGGACGACGCGGGTGCGTTCGTACGCGCAGGTCGACGTCGACTGCAAGCTGGAGAAGTTCGAGGCCGTGGTCGCGGCCAAGGAGAAGTTCGGACACCTCGCCGACGTCCAGATCATGACGTTCCCGCAGGCAGGCATCCTGCGCGAGCCGGGGACCGCCGACTATCTGGAGGCGTCGCTCAAGGCGGGCGCCGACGTGATGGGCGGCATCGACCCGTGCACCCTGGACCGCGACCCCAAGGGCCACCTCGACGTCGTCTTCGGACTCGCCGAGAAGTACGGCGTCGAGGTCGACATCCACCTGCACGAGCCGGGCGATCTTGGCGTCTTCTCCACCGACCTGATCCTGGAGCGGGTCCGCGCCCTCGGCATGCAGGGCAAGGTGACGATGTCGCACGCCTACGAGCTCGGCTCCGTGAACGAGTCCACCAGCCGCCGCCTCATCGAGGAGTTCGCGGAGCTGGACATCGCCATGGCGACGGTCGCCCCCGCGAAGGGCAACCAGCTCTCGCTGGTCCAGCTCACCGAGGCGGGCGTCCGCGTCGGCCTCGGCGAGGACGGCCAGCGCGACTACTGGAGCCCGTACGGCAACTGCGATCTCCTCGACCGCACCTGGCAGTTGGCGTTCACCAACAACTTCCGCCGCGACGACCACATCGAGATGTCCCTCGCGGTGGCGACCATGGGCGGCGCCTCCATCATGAGCCACGAGGTACCCCGCCTGACCGGCGTCACCGACCGCCCGGGCCTCGCGGTGGGCGACCGCGCGGACCTCGTCCTGGTCGACGGCGAGACCCCGTCCAGCGCGGTCATGGACCGGGGCAGGGACCGCACGGTCCTGCACGACGGCCGGGTCGTGGCGGAGGGGTTGGAGCTGGTCGCGGGGGTGTGACGGGTGTGAGGGGTGGGGGCCGGTCGCTGTGTGTGCGTGCGGCCCCCGTGGCCCGTTCCGGGTCGTGCGAGGCGTGATTCCAACCGCCGAGGCGTTGAGCGTGGTCCGGGCGGGATCAGTGCTGTGGCGTCTCCGCCCGACCGGCCTCCAGGCCGGCGACCACGGTGGTCAGCCGGCCCATCGTGTGGGCGATGCGGAGGCCGTCCATGTAGTCCCGGACATGCACGATCCGGCCGTTCTGGACCCGGAGCACCAGGAGACCGGGGAAGCTGAACGTTCGGCCGGTCGTGGTCACGGTCCCGGCCACCACCTGCTCGACCGTGATCAATTCGGGGTCCGTGCTCTCGTGGACGCGGACGTCGTCGATACTCTGCGGCTGTGCCGGGCTCGCACCCCAGGCCGCTCGATAACCCGCACGCACCTCTTCCCGTCCCTGGTAGCGCTCGGGCATGCCGGGGAAGCCGAGAAACGGGAACTCGTGCACGGCGTCGGCCGCGTACAAATCAGCCAGATCATCCGCCGACTTGTCGAGCATGGCGCGGTGGAAGCGGGCCAGGACATCGCGAGGGCCGAGATCGGCCGAGGTGGTGTCTGACATGACGGTGGGTCTCCGTTCCGTCGGCATGTGGGCGCACCCGATGTGAGTGATGCACCGGAACTCGGCTGTGGCCCGGTGATACGAGAAGCCCAAGTTCCGGTTGTGGACATCGACTTGGACGCCGTGATCTCCGCACTTTACGGGAAGGCCCGCGACGGAGTCGGTGGCTCAACATGCGGCGCCCCGGAGGCCGTCGGTGGCGTGAGTGTGTGGCACAGCACGCCCGCCCCGGCGCAATTCGTGTGTCCGTTGTCAGTGGTGGCCACTATTCTCTTCACATGATCCCCACACCAGAGGATGGTTCCGCGCGGTCCGCCGATGAGCTCAACGAGCTGATCCGCGATCTCATGCTGCGTTCCGGTGGGCGGTTGAGTGCTGAGCAGCGTCGTGAGTACGAAGTGCTGGTCGCGGAGTGGGCGGCGGCCCGGCGTGGCGGGATTGTGAAGGCGGCGTAGGGGGCGGCCCGGGTTCGCTAACCGGCGGCGCGGGGGAGGCGGACGACCGCCGTGCCGCCCTCCAGGTTCACGGTCGTCCTGTTCGGCGGCGCTCCGTCGTCCTCGTTGTCCGGCATGACCAGCGCCGACTGCCGCTCCTTGAGCTCGTGTTGCTTGCCGGGCGACAGCGCGCCGTGCAACTGCTCGAACCCGGTCGCCGACACCTGGCCATGCCGAGTGCCGGGGCGCCACGGCAGCACCCCGGCCCGGCCCGCGCGCAACAGCAGTTGGTCGACGAAGGCCAGCAGTGTCAGCACGATGACCAGGCCGGGCAGTGTCATGAAGAAGATGAACTCCATGGCAGTCACAACTGGCAGCAGGGGCTCAGAGTTCCCGGGACGGTTGCGGGCGGACGGTGAGCATCTGCTGGGCGTGGCCGACGGGTCCGGCGGTGTCGTGCAGGACCGTCGTGGTGACTCCCTGGCCGGTGGGGCCGAAGACGACGGTGGTGTCGAGGCCGGTCCAGCGGCCCTGCGGCGGGCGGTGGAGGTGGATGGTCAGGTCGACGTTGGGGAACATCCAGGCGGTCGGAGATTCCCGTACGGCGATTCCGTTGGCGGTGTCGACCAGCGCGACGTACGAGGCGAGGGGGCCGGTCTCCTCTCCGGCGACCAGGTCGAGACCGGTCGTGATCCACGCGGTCGTGCGGCCCGGCTCCGGGGGCGAGACCGGACGGACGTCGAGCGAGGCGATGTAGCCGCCCGGCCATACGGATGTCAGCGGCCAGGAGGCGAGTTCCTCGGGCGGCGGCAGCCGCTCGGCCGCTCCGCCGGCGACGTCAGAGGTGTCGCCGGCGGCGAGCAGCCAGGCCCGGGCCCGTACGACGGGCCGGCCGGAGATGAGGGCGACGGCTTCGAGCAGTTCGATGGTGCGGCCGGGCCGAAGGGTCTCGATGCGGATCTCGCACTCGTCGAGGGCGAGGCGGCCGAGGATGTCGAAGCTGATCCTGGACACGGTGAGGCCACGGTCCGGTCGGCCGGCGAGGTGGCGGTCGAGCGCGTGGACGATGAGGCCCGCGAGGGGACTGAAGTGCATCTCGTCGGGGTCCCACGCCCCACCGGCGTGGGGAGTGGGCTTGAAGCGGTGCTCGTCGATGCGTTCGAAGAAGCCGGCCGTGCTCAACGTGTGCGTCCTTCCAGGGGGGTGGGTCGTGAGAGGTTCACGCAGCGAAGACGGTACTGACCAGCAGGACATGGACGAAGGTGCCGCCGAGGATGCTGAGCAGGGCGTTGCGGCGCCACAGATGCAGGCCGACCGTCACGGCCAGTGCCGCGAGCGGCGCCACGGCGCCGACTTCGGTGACCGGGAGGTCGCGGAGGCAGTAGACGACCAGGATGACCATGACGCCCGCGGGCATCCGCTGGCTCAGATACTGCACCGTCCCGCTCTCGCGAAGCGGGGCCAGCGCGGCGAACGGCAGGGCACGCAGCGCCCAGGTGACCGCGGCGGTGACCAGGACCGCGGCGACGGTGTACGTGGCGTCAGGCATGGCTCGGCCCCTTGGCGGTCATCAGGTGCCGGGCCAGCAACCCGGCGGTGAACAGGGCGAACGCGACCAGGAGCATCTCGCCCGGGACGACGACCCGGGCCACCAGAGCGCTCGACAGGGCGAGCAGTGGGGTGGGCAGGTCGCCGCGCAGATCCCGCAGCGCGTCGAGTGCGAGCACGGTGAACAGGGCGGTCAGGGCGAAGTTCAGGCCCGTGACGCCCTCGGGTATGAGGGAGCCGAGCAGGGCACCGGCGGTCGCGCTCCCCACCCAGTACATGTGCAGGAAGAACTGCATCCACAGCAGGCGCGGGCCTGGCCACGAGCGGGCCTGTTCGGAGGAGGCCAGCGCGTAGGCCTCGTCGCACAGGGCGAAGGTGCCGTACGCCTTGCCGAGCCGGCCCTTGACGCGATGCAAGGGGAACGACAGGGCGTAGAAGACGTGCCGGACGTTCACCATGAACGCCGCTACCGCGATCGACGCGAGCGGGGTCACGGCGACGACGAGTCCGATCAGCAGGAACTCGAACGAGCCGCCGAAGGCCACGGCGGCCGACAGTGAGGCCCACCACCAGTCCAGACCCGACTGGACGACGAGTGCGCCGAAGGCGAGACCCAGCGGGACGAAGACCAGCCCTACGGAAAGGGATTCCCGGAATGCCGCCGGCGCCTCGGACGGCGCCCGGCCCGGTGGATCAGTGGCAGGCCGCACGGGAGCCGCGGCCACGGTGGAACGTGTGTGCATGGAGACATTTTAGGAAAGAAGTCGCCTCATATGGTTGCGCATAGTGCCTCTATGCTTGCCGTATGGGCAATGAAGTGACACTGGATGCCACGGACCGTGAAATTTTGTTCCACCTGCGCGAGGACGGACGTCTGACCAACGTCGAGCTGGCCAAGCGGGTCGGCCTCACCCCGCCTCCGTGCCTGCGCCGCGTCAGGCGGCTGGAGGAGGCCGGTGTCGTTTCCGGCTACCGGGCGGTCATCGATCCGGCGGCCCTGGGGCGCGGCCTCGAAGTCCTCATCGACGTCGAGATCTACGCCAACGACCGCAAGAGCTTCGAGGACTTCGAGGCAATCGTCGCCTCCTACGAAGAGGTCACCGAGTTCCGCCGCATGTACGGCCGCCCCGACTACTTCATCCGCGCCGCGGTGGCCGACCACGCCGCCTGCGAGGCCTTCCTCACGGAAAAGCTGAGCGGACTTCCCGGAGTTCAGCGCTTCACGTCCCACCTCACCATGAAAACGATCAAGTCCGTGGGCTGACCACTGGAAGCTCCGCGCCGTCGCGCAGCAGCAGCGGGATCCGGTCGATCGGAGCGTCGATGGTGTGCCGGGCCCCGGCGGCGTAGGAGGCGCCTGTCCAGGCGCAGCGCCAGTGGGCGCCGGCCGGAAGGTACACCTCGCGGCTCGTGGCCCCCGCCTCGGTGACCGGGGCGACCAGCAGGTCCGGGCCGAGCAGGAACGCGTCGGACACGTCCCAGGCGGCCGGGTCGTCGGGGAATTCCAGGAACAGGGGCCGCATCGGCGGCAGGCCCTCGCGGGCGGCCGTCGCCATCTGCTCGGCCACGTAGGGGCGCAGTCGTTCGCGCAGGTCCAGGTAGCCGCGCATGATCGCGTACGCCTCCTCGCCGTACGACCAGACCTCGTTGGGGCCGCCCGTCATCTCGCCGCCCAGCGGGAGCCACGGCAGACGGAAGCCGTGCAGGCGGAAGATCGGGCAGAGGGCGCCGAACTGGAACCAGCGCACGAGGACCTCGCGGTAGGCCGGGTCGTCCGGATCGCCGCCGTGGAAGCCACCGATGTCCGTGGTCCACCAGGGGATGCCGGACAGGCCGATGTTGAGGCCCGCGGCGATCTGCGCGCGTAGTGCGGGGAAGTCGGTGCCGATGTCCCCGGACCACACGGCGGTGCCGTAGCGCTGGCTGCCGGCCCAGGCGGAGCGGGAGAAGGACATCCCGTCGGTGTCGCCGGATGCGGCCATGCCCTCGTGGAAGATGCGGGCGTTCTCCCGCGGGTAGAGGTTGGCGACCTCCGCGCCGTGGCCCGCGTGGTACCGGAGATTGGCGGGGTGGCCCGGCTTCATCTCGGGTTCGCAGGCGTCGAGCCACCACAGGTTGATGCCGAGCGACTGGTAGTTCTCCCGCACCTTCGACCAGACGTAGTCACGTGTCTCGGGGTTGGTGGGGTCCCAGAAGGAGACCATCACGCGGTGGTCCGCGCCCTTGTCGACCCAGGTGGCGTGCGCGGCGGTGCCGTACTCGTTGGCGGCCAGCAGGCCGCGGCGCTCCATCTCGTCGTAGTTCTCGGACGACCGATTGACCGACGGCCAGACCGATACCATCAACTTGACGCCGTACTCGTCCAGTTCACGGACCATGGCGGCCGGGTCGGGCCATTCGGCCGGGTCGAACCTCCAGTCGCCGAGCCGCGTCCAGTGGAAGAAGTCGGCGACGATCACCGACATGGGCAGTCCGCGCCGCTTGTGCTCGCGGACCACGTCGAGGAGTTCGGCCTGGGTGCGGTAGCGCAGCTTGCACTGCCAGAAGCCGGTGGCCCAGTCGGGGAAGTCGGGCGCGTGGCCCGTGGCGTCGGCGTACGAGCGCAGGATGTCGGCGGGCCGCTCGCCCGCGGTGATCCAGTAGTCGATCTGGCGGGCGCTGTCGGCGACCCAGCGGGTGTGCGTGGCGACGAACTCCGAGCGGCCGACGGCCGGGCTGTTCCACAGGAAGCCGTAGCCGCGACTCGACAGTGCGAACGGGATGGTGATCTCCGTGTTGCGCTGCACCAGGTCGAGGACGGTGCCCTTCTGGTCGAGTAGTCCGTGCTGGCGCTGCCCGAGCCCGTAGACACGCTCGTCCTCGTACGCCTCGAAGCGCTGTTCAAGGCGGCTGTAGCCGTGGCCTGCCGGGGTGTACGCGCGGCTGCCGGGCCACCAGAAGTGTGCGGCCCTCTCGGCGAGCAGCTCGCCGCCGTCCTCGGTGCGTACGAAGCGCAGCAGGCCGTCGACGGTGATCTCGGCGGTGATCCGGCCGTTGACGAGGCGGGCCGGTGGCACCGGGTCGGTGGGGGAGCCGAGTCCGTTCTTGAAGACCGTCAGGCCGGTCAGGTCGGGGACGGTGATCTCGGCCCTGGCGGTGGGCCGTTCGAGCAGGGCGCCGGGAATGTCGTCGCGCAGCGGCCCGAGCGCGGCGCGCACCCGCACCGAGTGCTCGCCCCAGGGCTCGACGCGCAGCGTCTCATGGCCGCCGTGCCACTCCAGGCCGCCGTCGTGTTCCCGAAAGGTGTTCAACGTGCTTCTCCAGTAGGTGAGTTGGGGGTGAACCGCGTACGGTCGTCAGTCCTTGACCGAGCCGCCCGTCACGCCGACGGCGATGTACCGCTGTGCGATGACGAGGAGGATCGCCGCGGGGATCGACGCGAGCACGGCGGAGGCCATCAGCGCGTTCCAGTCGGTGGCGTTGGCGCCCATGAAGCGGTAGATGCCGACGGTGACCGGGGTGACCGCCTCGCGGGACGTGAGCGTGATCGCGAAGAGGAAGTCGGCCCAGGAGAACAGGAACGCGAACAGGCCCGCGGTGATCAGCCCGTTGCGGCTCATGGGCAGCACGATCCGCAGGAACGTCCGCCAGTGCCCCGCTCCGTCGAGCGCCGCGGCCTCGATGACCTCGCCGGGGATGTCGCGCAGCTGCGCCCGCAGCAGCACCGCGGCGAACGGCACGGACAGGGTGGACTGGGCGAGCATCAGGCCGATCGTGTTGTTGAGCAGGCCCAGCTCGCTGTAGAGAGTGAAGAAGGAGTTGGCCTTCACGATCCCCGGCACCATCTGCACGATGAGCAGGACGAACAGCATCAGCGCGGCCCAGCGCAGCCGGAACTTGGCGAGCGCCCAGGCGAGCGGAGCGGCGAGCGCCAGCGTGAGGACCACATTGCCGCAGGCCACGAAGAGGCTGATGACCAGATGGCGGCCCTGGGTGTCGAAGGCGGCCCGGTAGCCGTCCAGGGTGGGCTCCGTGGGGAACCACTTGGGCGGGATGCTCAGGAGCGCATGGCCGGGCTGCAGCGAGGCGTTGACCATCCAGTACAGCGGGAAGAGGAACACGGCGACGAGGACCAGGGCGAAGACGGTGTGTCCCCAGGCCGATCCCCGGAAGCGGGCTTGTGCGGTGGGCATCTCGGTCCTCACCTTTCGGACTGCTCGGCGCGCACGGCCCGCAGGTACACGAGCGCGAAGACCATGGCGATGACGATGAGGACGTTGCTGACGGCCGCTCCCCGGCCGAACTGGAGGTTGGTGAAGGAGAGTTGATACGACCAGGTGGACAACAGCTGCGTCGCGTCGGCGGGGCCGCCCTGGGTCAGCACCATGACGACGTCGAAGGCCTTCACGGTGTAGATGAGGCCGAGCATCAGCACGACCGCCGAGACCGGGCGCAGCAGTGGCCAGGTGATGTGCCGGAACTTGCCCCAGGCGCCCGCGCCGTCCAGCGAGGCGGCCTCGTACAGCTGCGGTGGGATGGACTGCAGACCGCCGTAGAGGATCACCATGTTGAACGGGACGCCGATCCAGACATTGGCGATGACCACGGCCGCCATGGCGTGATCGGGGCTGACCAGCCACGGCACCGGGTCACTGACCAGGTGGAGGCTCAGCAGGACCTGGTTGACGACGCCGTAGTCCTGGTCGAGCAGCCAGCGGAACACGGTGCCGGAGACGAGGAGCGGCAGCAGCCACGGCAGCAGGAGCAGGGCGCGCAGGACGGAGCCGAGCGGGAAGCGGCGGCGGAAGTAGAGCGCGAGCGCGAGGCCGAGGGCGAACTGGGCGACGAGCGAGGCGAAGGTGAAGACCACCGTGTGCCACAGCGAGGCGCCGAACAGGTCGTCGGTGAAGATCGCGGTGTAGTTGGCGAACCCGTTGAACGGGGCGTCGCCGTCGTAGAACGACGTGACCGTGTAGTCCTGGAAGGACATGACCACGTTGGCGGTGATCGGGTAGCCGAAGAAGAGCAGCAGGTAGAGGACGGACGGTACGTAGAAACTCATCCGGGCCAGACGTGTGCGGCGGGCGGCCGCGCGGGCGTCGGAGGACGGTGGTGTCGGGCCCGCGGCCGGGACGGCGGGCCGGTCGACAACGGTGGTCATGGGTGTGGCACCTCGCCTGGTCAGTGGTCGTCGACGGCGGAACGGGCGTCGCGCTGCGCGGCCTTCAGGGCGCGCGCGGGGCTGAGCGTCCCGGTCACGGACTGGTGGAGCGCGGTGTACAGCGCTTCGGACACGGCCGGGTAGGCGGTGCCCAGTTCGGTGGTGCGCGCTCGTGCGGCAGGGACCCCCGCGATGAAGGGCGCGAGGTCCGGCTGCCGCTTCACCAGGCGCTTCGCGACATCGGGCCGCGCGGGCACATCGGCCCGCAACCGGGCCCAGTCGTACATGTTCTCCGGGCTCAGCACGCAGTCGAGAACCTCGGTGGCCTTGTCCTGCCGCTCGCCCTTGGGCACGGCCCACACCTCACCGCCGAGCGGGGTGACCGGTGTGTCCCCGCGCTCGGGCACCGGGAGCGGCACGACGCCGTAGTCCAGGCCCTTCTCGGCGTCGAGGGCGGCCAGCTGCCAGGACCCGTTGACCATCATCGCCGCGTGCCCGCCGATGAACTGCTCGGCGACGTCGGACTGTTGCCAGTTGAGCGCGGACTTCGACACCGATCCGTCACCGAACAGGCCGGACCAGTACGTCAGTGAGTCGACGGAGGCCTTCGAGCCGAGCCCGTCGAGCTCGCCGCCGTTGCCCCACAGGAACGGCTCGTACTGCCAACTGCCCTCCTCCGTGCCGACGGCGGACAGGGCGAGCCCGTAGCGGTGCGTCTGCGTCAACTCGGCTGCGGAGTCACGGAGTTCCTTCCAGGTCTTCGGCGGTTCGAGCCCGGCTTTCCGGAAGACGGCCTTGTCGTAGAAGAGGGCGAGGCCGTTGACGCCCGGCGCGACGCCGTAGAGCTCGCCGTTGTACGTGCCCGCTTCGAGCACGCTCTTGTAGAAGCCGGTGGTGTCCGTGCGGCCCTTGAGCGGCAGCAGCGCCCCGGTGGAGGCGAGCTTGGGCAGGTCCGGGTTGTCACTGAGGACCAGGTCCGGGAGTGTGCGGGCGGCGCCGTCCCGCAGCAGTTTGGGGACCAACTGGGCGCGCGGCATCACCTCGCGTACGACATTCACGCCGGTGGCGCGGCCACAGGTCTTGAGGATCTCGGTGAGTGCGGTGTTGCCGGGCTCGGCGGTGTAGTAGTCCGCGACGGTGAGGGTGTTCGGCGGTGTCTCGGCGGTGATCAGGCCGCAGCCGCCGAGCGACGCACTGAGCGTGAACGCGGCGCAGGCGGCGGTGGCTGCGCGGATACGGGTGGACACGAGGGGCCCTTCGGGGGGTCGGGGGACGGTGGCTCGGTGGCGGCGGGGCATGGTGGGTGACGGCATGCCGCCGAGGCAGGCATGTCGTGGTCCCTGTGGGGGATCAGGCGGTTCAGCCGGGAGTCGGCGGAGGAGCGGTGCTGGAGCGGACCGTGAGCCGCGGCTCCAGGAGTACGGGGGTGGGCTCGGCGGCGCCGCCCATGCGGTCGATCCGGGAGATCAGCAACTCCACGGCGCGCTCGGCGAGTTGGGCGGCCGGAACGGCGATGGACGTGAGCGCAGGCGTGCCCGCGGTGGCCACCGCGTCGGAACCGAGCACGACGAGCGACATGTCCTCGGGCACAGCCCGCCCGAGACTGCGCAGAAGTGGAGCGAGGTGTGGGGTGGCCGCCTCGTTCTGGACGATCAACGCGGTGGCGTTCGGACGTTCCTGGAGCGCTCGGGTCAGCGTGCCCGCGGTGCTGTCCCAGTCGCCGTCGACCGCGCGGTGTGTGAGGCGCAGACCGCGGGCGGCGGCGCGTTCGATGGCTCCGGCGGCGGTGCGCACGGCGAAACCGGTGCGGCGGCGGTAGGCGGCATCCGGCGCCCCCAGGAAGACCGCCTCGCGATGTCCGAGGTCGGCGAGGTGGTCCACGCACCGGACGCCGGCCGCGTGGAAGTCGAGGTCGACGCAGGCGAGTCCGGCCGGATCGCGCGGCAGGCCGATGAGCACGGCGGGCACATCGAGCTCGCGCACCGTGTCCAGCCGCGGATCGTGGATGCCGATGTCCATGAGGACGAGTCCGTCCAGGAGGGCCGCGTCCAGAACGCCGTGTTCGGCGTGGTCGGTCAGGAGCAGGACGTTGCAGTTCCGGCCGCGGGCCGCCACGCTCGCCGACAGCATGAACTCGGCGAGCAGTGGCCGGTGGGCCCCGTCGTTGACCCGCACGGCGAGCCCGATGGTCCGGGAGCGCGCGGGGGCCGGGCGCCGGTATCCGAGCGCCGACATCGAGTCCAGGACGCGGCGCCGCGTCGGCGCCGATATGGGGCGCTTGCCGCTGAGCACGTACGACACGGTGCTCGTGGCCACACCCGCGTGCTTGGCCACGTCCGTGATGCCGACCATGGTCTGCGCTGCCCGTCTCTGTCGAATGTCTCTGTCGAATGCGTCGGTCGAATGCCTCGGTCGAATTGTTTCGATGAGAGCCGGGGCCCCGTGGTCATCCCTGCAATCGCCGGTGGGGAACGACGGTGACATTAGGTCGGCGGATCTGGGGCGTCCAGAGCGAGGTGCCCCCTTCGACGGATTTCGACGAGCGATAACAGCCTGGTCACAGGGTTTGGAGGCCTCTTCCGATTGACATGCAGCCAAACGGCTGCCTATCGTCGATTACGCAGTCGATCGGCTGCACGTCGAGTCGACCGGAAGAGGGCACGACCCCCGTGGACGCGATATTCAAGGCGCTCGCCGACCCCGGACGCAGGCGGCTGCTCGACAGCCTCAACGAGCGGGGAGGGCAGACGCTGGGTGAGCTGTGCGGGGAGCTGGACATGGCCCGGCAGTCGGTCAGCAAGCACCTCGCCGTCCTGGAGGCGGCGGGTCTGGTCACGGCCGTGCGCCAGGGGCGCGAGAAGTTGCACTACCTCGACGCCGCGCCCCTCAACGCGGTCGCCGACCGCTGGCTCAGCCGCTACGACCGGCACCGCGCCGCCGCCCTCGACGACCTCCGTACCGCATTGGAAGAGGAACCTCCCATGAGTGACACCACCCCCGACACCGGCCCCGACTCTGCCCCCGACGGCTCCGCCGCCACAGCGCCCTTCGTGCACACCAGCTACATCCGCACCACCCCCGAGCGGCTGTGGGAGGCGCTCACCTCGCCCGCCTTCACCCGCCGCTACTGGGGCGTGGCCTTCGAGACCGACTGGAAGCCGGGCTCGCCCATGGTGTGGCTGGAGGGTGACGGCCGCACCGAGGACCCCGAGCAGGTCGTCCTTGAGGCCGACCCGCCGCGCCGCCTCGCCTACACCTGGCACACCTTCACGCCCGCGTGGGCGCAGTCCGTAGGCGTCGACGAGGAGCTGCGGAAGCGCATCGCGAGCGAGAGCCGCTCGAAGGTGTCCTTCGATCTCGAGGCGATGGGGGAGACCGTGAAGCTCACCGTCGTCCACGACGGCTTCGAGCCCGGCAGCACCGTCCGCGGCATGATCGGCGACGGTTGGCCGGCCCTGCTGTCCAGCCTCAAGACACTCCTGGAGACCGGGGAGCCGCTGCCGGAGCCGCAGGCGGAGAGCTAGGGCCTGCTCCGCGTCGGCCCGGAACGCGGTATTCGCCCTTAACCTCCCTACGGGGGTGGGCACTTGAGGCCGGACGTGAAGCGAGTCGGACACCTCCTGCTGCCCGGCGCGGCCGTGGCGCTCGCCGTGGGTGGCGCCTTCCCCTGGTGGAGCGGGCGTACGGACGGTGACGGCCTCGGGGCGGTCCCTTGGTGGCTGCGCGTCCTGTTGCTCGGTGCCGGGGTCGCGTGTGTCGTCGGCGTCGGGCGACGGAGGTGGGCGTGGGGTGCGGCGGTGGCCGGAGCGGCGGCTGCGCTCGGGGGAGGACTCTCCTTCGTCCTCTGGAGCCGGTCCGGCGAGATCGCCGAGGGGCTCCGCCAGGACCGTGCCGCCGCGACATCGAAGGGCTGGTACTTCGGCCCGTTCGACAGCGAACTGCACGCCGTGCTCACGGCATGGCCCGAAGCCGCGCCGCTCGCGGCAGCCTGCGCGGGAGCCGGAGTGGCGGTGGCGGCGGTGCTGCTCGCGCGACGGCGTGGGGTCGACGCCGATGAACTCCCTGCGGATGGCGAGGAGTTGGGGCGGCGTGTCCGGGCCGCGCTGAGCTGGAGTCTGGTCGGTGTGCTCCTCGGCGGGGTGCTCTCCGTCGCCACCGTGGAGGGCGCTCGCGCCGTCCGGGACGCGCGCGTGGAAGCGCTCGGCCCGTGGTGGACGGAGTTCGCCGACTCCTCGCCGGTGCCGCGGGAGAGGCTGCACGACGGCTCGCGCAAGGTCACCGAGGACACCCGGTCGCCCGGCGCCCCCGCGAAGCCGGGCGCGGTCGCCTGGCGGCACACGTTCGTCGGGCCCGTCGCGCTCAGTACCTGCGCCTACGAGGGTCGGGCGCGCGGCACCCTCGTGGCCCTGGAGGAAGGGCGCCGTACGGCACGGATCTCGGGCCGGGACCCGAAGGACGGGCGGCAGCGCTGGTCGTTCACCGTGCGGCTGTCGAAGCGGATCGAGCTCTCGCAGGTCGCGGTGAGCGGGGGCTGTGCGGTCCTGGTGCTGGTCGGTTCGATGGTCGTCGGTATCGACTCGTACACGGGAAGGGTCGGCGGGGCCTCCGTGTTGCCCATGCCGGGCCGGACGGCCTGGCGGTTCGTCACCTCCTACCGGCAGCCGGTGGCCAAGGCGCCGCGCATGGTGACGCTGACCGGTGCGGACCTCGCGCATGTCGACGCGGGGGACTCCGGCGTCGTCGCGTTGCGGCGCAAGGACGTGAAACCCGTCGGGTGGGGGAGGCCCGCCGCCTCCGGGTGCCGGTACCTCGCCGACTACGCCACGGACTCCTCTCCGGGCACGTTGTTCATGACCGGCTGCCGCAGCCAGGACGTGCTCGTCACGCTGCCGGAGGTCACCGTGCCCGGCGAGGACCGCCGCAGTCGGCCCGACTACCGCGTTCCGGACCTGCCGCCGCTCCTCCCGCCACGCGAGCGTTCGGTGTCCGCGCCCTCCGGCTGTGATCGCGGCGCGGTGGAGCGGATACGAGCTACGTCGCCGCGGCACGCGTATGTGATGGGAAGTTGGCGGTGCGGGTCCGGCGCCCGCCGCGAGCGGATCCATACCCGCGCGACCTTCAACCTCTCCTACGGCTGGCCCCGTCGCAGCCCGTGGGCGCGCGTCCCGGTCGGCCGCTCCCAGCTCGAACCCGTCGTCAACCTCGAAAACGGCGACGCGGGCGCGGTCGGTGACACGGTCCGGCTCGGGTGGGGCGAGGAACTCGACGCGGAGGGCCGCCCCTCGGTGACCCCCGCACGCGGCGACCGCATCGCCGCCCTCGTGGGCCCAGGACGCACGGCCGGCGACCGGGACACCCTCCTCGCGCTCGGCGAGAGCGGCCTGCTGACCGCGGTCCGTTACGAGTACAGGGACCATGACCCCGGCGACGCCGACGACCGCCCCCGGGCCCGCATCCGGCGCGCCGGAGCCACCGATGCCGTACGCGGCGCCTGCGAGGGCACACGGGACGTACTCGTCGACGGGGACTCGGCGACGGCGCTGGTGCTGTGCCGGGGCGCGGGGCAGCGGGTCACCCGGGTCGAGGCGGTGGTGGACGGGAAGGGGTTCCGGGCGGCGCGGTGAGGTGGCACTCAGCGGTGAGGCGGCACTCAGCGGTCAGGTGGCACTCAGCGGTGAGGTGGCACTCATGGCTGGTCGGCGCGGTGGCGACTCCCGTACCCGTACCGACATTGGCGACGCGGCGGGTGCCTGCGAGGGCGGTTCCCGTGGAATCCGCGCGTTGACGCACCGCCCTTATTCATCGCATGATGAATAAGGGCACGTTCCGGCGTCACCAGACGCGCCGGGCGGTCACCGCAGGCAGGAAGGAACGTCATGCCGCTCGTCCTCGACCTCCGTTCCATCGACGCGACGATGCTCGCCACCGTCGGCGGCAAGGCGGCCAACCTCGGCGAACTCACCAAGGCCGGGCTCCCCGTGCCGCACGGCTTCTACGTCACCACAGACGCGTACCGGACGATCTCGGCCACGGACGGCCTCGCGGATCTTGAGCCCGCCAAGGCGCGCCGCCGCATCCTCGAAGCGGCGGTGCCGGGGGAGCTCAAGGGCGCGATCCTCGCCGCGTACGCGGGACTTGGCGACGACGCGGCCGTCGCGGTGCGCTCCAGCGCCACCGCCGAGGACCTGCCGTTCGCCAGCTTCGCGGGGCAGCAGGACACGTACCTGAACGTCGTCGGGGCCGACGCCGTCCTCGATGCCGTACGCCACTGCTGGGCCTCGCTGTGGACCGACCGCGCGGTCAGCTACCGCGAGAGCAACGGCATCGACCACGGCAGCGTCCAACTCGCCGTCGTCGTCCAGCGGATGGTGGACTCGGCGGTGTCCGGCGTGCTGTTCACCGCCAACCCGGTCACGGGCAAGCGGGATCAGGCGGTCATCGACGCGAGCCCCGGACTCGGCGAGGCCGTCGTCTCCGGGGCGGTCAACCCGGACCACTTCGTGGTCGACGGCGAGGAGATCGTCGAACGGAAGCTCGGGGACAAGCGGTTCCTCATCTGCTCGCTGGCGGGAGGCGGCACGGAGAAGGTCGACATCGGCGAGAATCGCGCGCCCTGCCTCACCGACCGTCAGATCCTCCAACTCGCCGCGCTCGGCGCCAAGGTGCAGGCGCACTACGGAAGCCCGCAGGACACCGAGTGGGCGATCGACGCCCAGGGCGTCCTGCACCTCACCCAGTCGCGCCCCATCACGACCCTGTTCCCGGTGCCCGAACACGCCGCCGACGACTTCCGCGTGTACTTCTGCTTCAGCCTCGCCCAGGGTCTGGAACGGCCGATCACCCCGGCCGGGCGCGCCGCGATCCGGGAGATCGCCGGGGCCGCCGCCGGGACCATCATCGGCGACCCGGCGTCGAACGGCTGCACCGAGGCGGGCGGCCGGATCTTCCTCGACGTCACCAACGTCCTCCGCAGCAGGACGGGAAGGGCCTTCTTCCCGCGCGTGCTGGACGTCATGGAGGCGCGTTCGGCGCAGGTCCTGCGCGGTCTGTACGACGACCCGCGCCTGGCTCTGACGCAGACGTCGCCGTGGCCCGCCGTCAGGCGGGTGGCGCGCCTCGCCCGCAGGTTCCACGCCCCCTCCACCGTGCTGCGCGCCCTCGCCGACCCCGAGGCGGCGGTGCGGCGCGCACGGAGCACGGAGGCGCGCGTGCTGGAAATGGCCGAAAAGAGGTCCATCGAGGAGGCCCTGCGCGACTGCGTGGTCCCGGTGCTGCCCACCGTCGCCCCGACCGCCCTGGTCGGCTTCGCGATGCTGGGCCTCGCCGGCAGGCTGGTGCGCACCGAACCCGGCGAACTGCAGACCGTCCTGCGGAGCCTGCCGAACAACGTCACCACCGAGATGGACCTCGACCTGTGGAACCTGGCGCGTTCGATCCGCACCGAGCGGGACGCCGTGGATGTGTTCCAGGGTGCCGACGTCGAGGAGCTGGTGGCCCGGTACCGCGCCGGTGAGCTGCCGCCGGTCGCGCAGGACGGGCTCCGCGCCTTCCTGGGCCAGTGGGGTCACCGGGCCGTCGCCGAGATCGACCTCGGCCTCCCGCGCTGGTCCGACGACCCGACCCACATCATCGGCGTCGTCCGCAACTACCTGCGTCTGAGTGACGAACAGGCCCGGCCCGACGCCGTGTTCGCGGGCGGAGCGGCCGAGGCTGAGGCGATGATCGAGCGGCTCGCGCGGCGGGCCAAGGGGCGCGGCGGGCTCGTCCGGTTCGCCCTGCGTCGCACCCGGCTGCTGGCGGGACTGCGCGAATACCCGAAGTATCTGGCGATCACGCTCTTCGGTACCCTCCGCGCCCGCATCGCCGAACGCGGAACCGAACTGCACGCGCAGGGGCGCCTCGACGCCGCGCCGGACGTCTTCTTCCTGGACTTCGAGGAGATGCGCTCGACCGAGGGGAACCTGCGCCGGAAGGTGACCGTGCGCAAGGAGGAGTACGAGCGGGAGATGCGGCGCCGGCACATCCCGCGCGTCCTCCTCTCCGACGGAACGGAACCCGAGGCGACCGCGCACGCTCAGGCCGCGCCCCGCGTGCCCGGAGACCTGGCAGGCACCGCGGCCTCCGCGGGCGAGATCACCGGGCACGCGCGCGTGGTGACCGATCCCGTCGGCGCGCACCTGGAGCCGGGCGAGATCCTCGTCGCCCCGTCCACCGACCCCGGCTGGACCCCGCTGTTCCTCACGGCGGGCGGCCTCGTGATGGAGATGGGCGGCGCCAACTCCCACGGAGCGGTCGTGGCGCGCGAATACGGCATCCCGGCGGTGGTCGGCGTGCCGGACGCCGTCACCCGGATCGGGACCGGTGACGTGATCACGGTGGACGGCAGCGCGGGGGTGGTGCGGGCGCACCAGGAGGGCGCGTAGCCGCGGCACGGCGCCTATCCTGTAGGTCACCGCGCGGTCATCCGGGGGGAAGGGGCGGTTGATGAACTGGATTTGGGTGGTCCTCATCTTGTTCTGGACGGGGGCGTTCGCCTGGGTGGCGGACACCGCACGCGGCGCGCTGCGCAATCGGCACGAGCGGAAGCTGGAGCGGATCGAAGCGGCCAAGCAGGCGCGCCTCGCGGTGGAGGCCGCGAACAAGCCGCCGGAGCCGATCTGCGGCTGCGCCCACCACCTCGCCAAGCACGACAAGACGGGCCGCTGCCACGAACGCGTCGAGGTCCCCACGGCCTGGGACGAGAACAAGAAGCCGACCCACTACGAGGCGGGTCAGTGCAACTGCCAGCAGTACGTGGGGCCCCAGCCGCTGTCCCAGGTGTACGCGGAGGAGCTGACGGACCGGATCTAGGTCAATTCGTGGCTGCCGGACCGGATCTAGCATCCAGTCATGGCATCCGAGACGACATCAGGCCCGGCAACCGAAACCGCTTCGCGCTTCGACACCGTCGTCGACCGCACGCGCTCGAACTCCATGAAGTGGACCTTCGCCGACTCTCTGCTGGCCCCCGACGAGGTGGCGGCGGAGCCCCTCCCGATGTGGGTCGCCGACACCGACTTCAAGGCCCCGCAGGCGGTCCTCGACGCGCTGCACGACGCCGTCGACCACGGAGTCCTCGGCTATCCCGGCGGCGCCACCGACAGCTATCTCGACGCCGTGCTCAACTGGCAGGCCAAGCACTTCGGTTGGGAGATGTCGCGCGACTGGGTGGTGCCGACGGCAGGTGTCATCACCTCCCTCAAGACCATCGTCCAGGCCTTCTCCGCGCCGGGTGACTCCGTCCTGATCCAGCCACCCGTCTACGTGCACTTCCACGAGGACGTACGGCTCAACGGCCGCCACCTCGCGTACGCGCCGCTGGAACGCACCGACGACGGCTACCGGTTCAACGCCCGCACCTTCGAAGCCGCCATCCGCCCCGACACCAAGCTGTTCGTCCTCAGCCACCCGCACAACCCCACCGGCAACGTCTGGACCGAGGGCGAACTGCGCACCATGGGTGAGATCTGCGCGCGGCACGGTGTCCTGGTCGTGTCCGACGAGATCCACCAGGACCTGGTCCTCAACCCGGCGCGGACGCACGTCCCGTTCGCCTCCCTCGGCCCGGAGTTCGCCCGCGCGAGCATCACCTGTACGGCGCCCAGCAAGACGTTCAACCTCCCCGGACTGCAGTGCGCGAACATCCTGATCCCGGACCGCCGACTGCGCGAGGACTTCGCCCGCCAGTACGAGCGCAATGTGTTCCCGCTGGTCAACGTGTTGGGCATGGTCGCCGCAGAGGCGGCGTACACGCACGGCGAGCCCTGGCTCGGGGAGTTGCTCGGCTATCTGCGCGGGAACCACGAGCACTTCGCGAAGGCGGTCCACAGTGTCACTTCGAAGCTGCGCGTGCTGCCCGCGGACGCGCTCTACCTGGCGTGGATGGACTGCCGGGGCCTCGGGATGGACGCCGAGGCGCTGGACAGGTTCATGCTCACCGAGGCGCGTCTGTGGCTGGACCGGGGCCAGAAGTTCGGGGCCGAGGGGCACGGCTATATGAGAGTCAATCTGGGCTGTCCGCGCTCCACGGTGGACGAGGCGATCCGCAGGCTCGGCGAGGCCGTGTCCGGACTGGTCTGACGGCCCGAAACCGTCGGTAACTCACCGTTCAACTCCTGGTCATGGGCTGCCTGTTGAGGATCTATGGCGTACGGTCGCGAATCGCACCTGAGAAGACCGAATGTGCCAGGAGCAAGCAAGGAGCGGAGAGTGGCGGACATCTTCAATTCGTGGTGGGACAAGGCGGCGTGCAAGGGCACGGACCCCGAGGACCTGTTCGTGGAAGGAGCGGCGCAGTCGCACGCCAAGCGCTTCTGCGACACGTGCGAGGTCAGGACCGAGTGCCTGGCGCACGCCCTGGACGAGCGCATCGAGTACGGCGTCTGGGGCGGCGCCACGGAACGCGAACGGCGGGCTCTGCTGCGCCGGCGCCCCACCGTCACGTCCTGGCGCAACCTCCTGGAGGCGGCCCGCGCGGAGCACGCGCAGGTCGGCCGCCACGCCAGAGCCTCGTGAGGTCGGGCGCGCCGCGCGGTCAGCTCCGCCCGGGATCGAACGCGAGCACCTGCGTCAGCCGGATGTTGTTGCCCGACGGGTCCCGGAACGAGGTGTCGATGCCGTACGGCTGCGAGGTCGGTGGGTCGTTGAACGTGACGCCCCGCGCGGACAGTTCGTCGTAGGCGGCCTTGCAGTCGTCGGTCTCCAGGAACAGCGTGCCGCCGGCCCCCTTGGCCACCAGCTCCGACAGCTGGACGCTGTCCCCCTCGTCGAGCATCGGCGGCCGGGGCACCGGCATCAGGACGAGGGCGGGACCCTCGCCGCCGGGCGGCCCGACACACAGCCACCGGAAGGCCCAGGACTCCATCGTCACGTCGGCCCGGACCTCCCAGCCCAGCTTCGTGGTGTAGAAATCGAGCGCCTCGTCCTGGTCGTGCACCCAGAACTGCGCATTGGCGATCTTGATCGTGGTCGACATGTCGATCCTCGCGCCTCACTCGTCGGCCGTCCTGCTTTGGGACACGGATTGTCCCGACACCGACGCTAGGGACCCGCTCGGGCGCTGTCTTCTCGAAACGTGCGGTTCCGCGGCCGCCCGTACGCCATCGCGACGCACCGGGGGATGCGCACGTGGCGCGCGGCGGGAGGATGCGCCGCCCGGTACGCCTGCGGTGTCACCCCGTACATGCGCCGAAAACTCGTCGTGAACGACCCGATGCCGCGCAGCCCCACCGCGACCCCGACATCCGCCACCGTCCAGTCGGTGGCGAGCAGCAGATCGGCGGCCCGCTCCAGACGCCGGGTCAGCAGGTACTGATGCGGCGACTCCCCGAACGCGGCCTTGAAACTGCGACTGAAGTGCGCGGGCGACAGCGTGGCGGCCGCCGCGAGATCCGCCACCGTGAGCGCCTCGGCATACCGCGCGTCCGCGAGATCACGGGCGCGAAGGAGATGCCGGGAGGGCGGGAGGCGGGGCACGGGTCCATTGTGCGGGGTTTCCGGCGGCGGGTGGCCCCCACTCGGTAGTTGAAGATTGTGGGGTTCCTTGACATGGACGCGACCGGGGAGCACTCTCGCGGAGGTTTTCGTTCCGTGCGCCGTGGCTCGACCGATGGCAGGGCAGGGAGTCGTCGTGAACACGCACATCGCAGGGTCAGGGGCGGGGCAGCCCACCGTGCGCAACCACCGCAACCGCGCGGTCGTCGCGAGTACGGTCGGCACCGCCATCGAGTGGTACGACTTCTTCCTCTACGGCACGGCCGCCGCACTCGTCTTCCCGCATCTGTTCTTCCCCGGGCAGTCCGAGTACACGGGCGTGCTCGCCTCCTTCGCCACGCAGTTCGTCGGGTTCGCCGCCCGCCCCCTCGGGGCGGCGATCTTCGGCCACTTCGGCGACCGGGTCGGCCGCAAGTCCACGCTCGTCATCACCCTGCTGCTGATGGGTGTGAGCACCGTCCTGATCGGGTGTCTGCCCACCTACTCCTCGATCGGGCTCGCCGCGCCGATCCTCCTCGTGGTGCTCCGCGTCTTCCAGGGCATCGGAGTGGGCGGCGAGTGGGGCGGGTCCGTGCTGCTGTCCATGGAGTGGGGGTCGAAGAAACGCCGTGGGCTGATGGCCAGTTGGCCGCAGATGGGTGTGCCGCTCGGGCTGCTCATCTCCACCGGCATGGTCAAGTGGCTGAGTTCCGCCTCCGGCGACAGCTTCGAGAGCTGGGGCTGGCGCGTGCCGTTCCTCGCCAGCGCCGTCCTCGTCGCCATCGGCCTCTACGTACGCCTCAAGGTCCTGGAGAGCCCCGACTTCACCGCCGTGAAGCGCGAAGAGGCCGTCGTCCGCCACCCGTTGTGGGACGTGCTGCGTCACCAGTGGCGCGAGGTGCTCGCCGCCGCGTTCGTCCGGCTCTCCGAGCAGGCGCCGTTCTACCTCTTCATCACCTTCGTGCTGACGTACGGGACCTCCCATCTCGGCATCGCCCGCGACGAACTGCTCGACGACACCCTCGTCGCCGCCGCCATCGGCCTGCTCACCATCCCCCTCTTCGGACACCTCTCCGACCGCTACGGACGCCGCCTGGTGTACGGCGTCGGCATCGTGTGCGTGGGCGCGTTCGCGTTCCCGTACTTCGCCCTGCTCAACACCAGGACACCCGGGCTCGTACTGCTCGCCATCGTGCTGTCCCTGGTCTTCCACGACATGCAGTACGGCCCCCAGGCCGCGCTCATCGCCGAGGGCTTCGGCGCCAACGTCCGCTACAGCGGCGCGGGCCTCGGCTATCAGCTGGCCTCGGTCATCGCCGGCGGCCCCGCCCCGCTGATCGCCGCCGCCATCCTGGAGGACACCGGGTCCAGCACCGGCATCAGCCTCTACATCGTGGGCTGTTGTGTCCTTTCCATGGGGGCGCTGTTCCTCATTCCGAAGCGTGCGGAGAGTGGGTCCGCGGCGGGGGAGGGGCGTGCGACCGTTCCTCGGCAGGAGGCGGGGGAGGGCTCCCCGAGCTCCCCGGGCTCCACCAAGTCGCCCTGAACGGGCGTCCCTCGCCCGGCACTTGGGAGGCCGCACCGCCGTAGCCCGGCGGTGCGGCCTCCCGATGTGCTCAGAAATCAACAAAGTCCTACGGCGTCATTGTGTCGGTTGTGTTGCCTTCTTAGGGTGGTGCCGGCTCACCAGGCACTCCGCGCCACACCAGTTGCACGTGTCCACACCCGCAGAAGGGCACAGCCATGCCGCAACCGCACCACGCCCATCCCATGCCGCTCAGCCGTCGGCGCCTGCTCCAGGTCGGCGCGGTCGTCGCCGGGGCCCTCACCCTGCCCCTGGCCCTCCCCGCCGCGCGGGCCGGCGCGGCCGACGGCGACGAGTGGAACGGCCACATCGACCTGTTCCGGCTCGGCACCGAACCGCCGCACACCACCCTGATGCCGTACGAGGACGTGGCGCAGGCCCTCGCCGCCGACCGGACCCGCTCCCCGTACCGCCAAAGCCTCGACGGGGACTGGAAGTTCGCCTACGTCGACCGGCCCTCCGAGCGCGACGAGGACTTCTACCGGACCGACCTCGACGACGGCGACTGGGACACCATCCCCGTGCCCGCGGTCTGGCAGCTGCACGGGCACGACTTCCCGATCTACACCAACATCACCTACCCGTGGTGGGGCGCCAACGGCCTCGGCGAGGAGGCCATGCCGCCCGCGTCGCCGACCCGCTACAACCCCGTCGGCCAGTACCGGCGCACCTTCACCGTGCCGAAGGGCTGGAAGGGCAGACGTGTCCTCCTGCACTTCGAAGGGGTCAAGTCGGCCCACTACGTGTGGGTGAACGGCAAGCTCGTCGGCTATCACGAGGACTCCTTCACCCCGGCCGAGTACGACATCACCCCGCACCTCACCGAAGTCACCAACCAGCTCGCCGTCGAGGTCTACCGCTTCTCCGACGGTGACTGGCTCGAGGACCAGGACATGATCCGGCTGAGCGGCATCTTCCGCTCGGTGTACCTCTACTCGACGCCCTCCGTGCACCTGCGCGACTTCAAGCTCGACACCCCGCTCGGCGACGGATACACCACCGCGGAGCTGGCGGTCAACGCCACCGTCCACGACTACGCCGGTGACCGGGGCGCGTACAGCGTCGAGACCCAGCTCTACGACGCCGCCGGACACCCCGTCTGGTCCCGCCCGCTCACCCAGAAGGCCGCCCTCGCCGACTCCGAAGTGACGGTGCGGGCCGCCAAGTCCTTTCCCTCGCCGCACCTTTGGTCCGCCGAGAGCCCGTACCTCTACACCGCCGTGCTCCGCCTGCGCGACCCGGCGGGCAAGGTGATCGAGACGCTCTCGCACCGCGTCGGCCTGCGCGAGTTCGCGCTCAAGGACGGGCTGATGCGGATCAACGGGCAGCCGGTGTCGTTCCGCGGCGCCAACCGCCACGAGATGCACCCCGACCGCGGCACCGCGCTCACCCGCGCCGACATGGTCAAGGACATCGAAATCGCCAAGCGGATGAACATCAACACGATCCGCACCTCGCACTACCCCAACAACCCGATCTGGTACGAACTCGCCGACGAATACGGCCTGTACCTCGTCGACGAGACCAACCTCGAAACGCACGGCGTCCGCGACGACTACCCCGCCAGCCGCCCCGACTGGACGAAGGCGTGCGTCGCCCGCGCCCAGAACATGGTCCACCGCGACAAGAACCACGCCTCCGTCGTCATCTGGTCGCTCGGCAACGAGGTGGGCGCCGGCTCCACCTTCACCGCCATGCACGACTGGATCCGCTCCTACGACACCACCCGGGTCATCCAGTACGAGGGCGACGACAGCCCCGGCGTGAGCGACATCCGCTCCGAGATGTACCCGCCGACGAGCCACGTCGAGTCGAAGGCCAAGGACACCTCCGACACCCGCCCGTACGTGATGATCGAGTACTGCCACGCGATGGGGAACTCGAACGGCAACTTCAAGGAGTACTGGGACCTCGTCCGCCGCTACGACGTGCTGCAGGGCGGTTGGATCTGGGACTTCGTGGACCAGTCGCTGAGCTGGCCGACACCGCCGCGGACGCTGCTGACCGAGACGGGACCCGTCGGCCTGAAGGGCGAACTCCTCAACCCGGCAGGGAAGTTCAGCCGGGACAAGGGGCTGAGCGGCGCCACCGTCTTCGCCCGCGACGACCGCCTCGACCTGACCGGATCGCTCACCCTCGAAGCCTGGGTGACCCCGCACGTCACCGGCTACCACCAGCCGATCGTGGCGAAAGGCGACACCCAGTACGCGCTCAAGCAGAACGACAAGAACCTGGAGTTCTTCATCCACTCCGGCGGTCAGTGGATCACCGCGAGCTGGGCCACCCCCGCCGATGGCTGGACGGGCAGCGAGCACCACCTCGCCGGTGTCTTCGACGCGAGCGCGGGCACGCTCACGCTGTACGTCGACGGCTCGGCGAAGGCCACGAAGAACACGACCGGCAAACCGAGCAGCAACACCGCGCCGCTCTCCCTCGGCGTGGACGTCGACAACATGATCCGCGAGTTCAGCGGCACCATCCGCCGCGCCCGCGTGTACTCCCGTGCGCTGAGCGCCACCGAACTCGCCGACGACGGACGCGGCCCGGACGGCGAGGGCGTGCGCTTCTGGTTCGACGCCAAGACGGTCGGCGTCACGGAGAAGCAGCCGCGCGAGAAGACCTTCTTCGCGTACGGCGGCGACTGGGGCGACAACCCCAACGACGGCAACTTCGTCGCCGACGGCATCATCACCGCGGACCGCGGCCACACCGGCAAGGCGGCGGAGATCAAGCGGGTCTACCAGGCGATCCAGGTGTCACCGAAGGAAGGCGGCGGACCAGCGGGGGACATCACCGTCACCAATGAGTTCCTGTTCACCAACCTCCGCCAGTTCGACGGCCGTTGGGAACTGGCCCGGGACGGCGAGGTGATCCAGCGCGGCAGCCTGAGCCGCACCCAGCTCGACGTCGCGCCGCTCGCCCGCAAGAACATCACCGTCCCGCTGAAGCTGCCCAGCGCCCCCGCACCCGGCGCCGAGTTCTTCCTGCACCTGTCCTTCCGGCTGAAGGACGACACCGCCTGGGCGGACGCCGGCTTCGAGGTGGCGCGCGCCCAGCTCCCGCTCGACGCGGGCAGCCCGAAGGTGACACCCGTACCGCTGAAGGACGTACCGACCCTGCGCCACGAGGACGGGGACAAGGCGGTCTCCGTGACCGGCGACGGCTTCACCCTCACCCTCGACAAGGCCACCGGAGTCATCACCTCCTACGAAGCCGGCGGCGTCCGGCTCCTCGGCTCCGGGCCCGTCCCCAACTTCTGGCGCGCCCCGACCGACAACGACCACGGCAACGGCCAGCACACCCGCAACCAGACCTGGCGGGACGCGGGCGCACGCCGCAAGGTGACCGGGGTGAGCGTGCGTGGCCTCGACGGCCGGGCCGTGCGCATCGAGGTCAAGGGCACCCTGCCGACCACCACCGAGTCCACCTACGCCACCGCGTACACGGTCTTCGGCGACGGTGCCGTCAAGGTCGACAACGCCCTGCACCCCGGCGCCTCCACCCTCCCGTACCTGCCCGAGGTCGGCACGATCCTGCGGCTGCCCGCGGCCCTTGAGCGGCTGCACTACTACGGACGCGGCCCGGAGGAGAACCACTGGGACCGCAACGACGGTACAGACGTGGGGCGTTGGGACTCGACCGTGACCGAGCAGTGGACCTCGTACATCCGCCCCCAGGAGAACGGCAACAAGACGGACGTGCGCTGGGCGGCGCTCACGGACGACCGCGGTCGCGGCCTCCTGGTGGCCGCCGACCCCACCGCCGACCACCCCCAGTTCGAACTCACCGCCTCCCACCTCACCCCGGAGGACCTGTCCGTCGGCGTGCGCCACGACTACCAGCTCGACCCGCGCGATGAGGTGATCCTGCGCGTCAATCACCGCCAAATGGGCGTCGGCGGCGACGACAGCTGGGGCGCCCAGACCCACGCCCCGTACAAACTCCTCGCCGACCGGGACTACGCGTACACGTACTGGCTGAGGCCGATCACGGACGTGGGGGAGGCGACACGGCTGGCGCGGAGGCCGGTGGCGGTGGAGTAGCCGGAGAGGGGCCTACGTGACGTCCAGCCGCGCCGCCTCCCGTTCCGCCGACTCCACCACGTTCGTCAGCAGCATCGCCCGCGTCATCGGCCCGACCCCGCCGATCGTCGGCGCCAGGCGGCCCGCCACCTCGGCGACGTCCGGGTGGACGTCGCCGAGGACGCCCTCGATGGTGCGGGTGATGCCGACGGACAGGACGGTGGCGCCCGGTTTGATCCAGTCGGGGCGGACGAGGTGGGCCGAGCCCGCGGCCGCGACCACCACGTCCGCCGCGCGGGCGTGGGCGGCGATGTCCTCCGTGCGCTCGTGGCACATGGTCACGGTGGCGTGTTCGCTGCTGCGGGTCAGCATCAGGCCGAGCGGGCGCCCGACCGTGATGCCGCAGCCGATGACGCAGAACGTGGCGCCGGTGATGCGCACGTCGCTCAGGCGCAGCAGTTCGATGATGCCGCGCGGGGTGCAGGGCAGGGGGCCCGGTGTGCCGAGGACGAGGCGGCCCAGGCTGGTGGGGTGCAGGCCGTCGGCGTCCTTGGCCGGGTCGATGAGTTCGAGGACGGCGTGCGTGTCGAGGTGTGGGGGCAGGGGGAGTTGGACGATGAAGCCCGTGCAGGCCGGGTCGGCGTTGAGGGTGAGGACGGCCGCCTCGATGTCGGCCTGGGTGGCGTCGGCGGGGAGTTCGATCCGCAGGGACTCGATGCCGACCTCGGCGCAGTCCCGGTGCTTTCCGGCTACGTAGACATGGCTGCCCGGATGGTCTCCGACCAGGATGGTGCCGAGGCCGGGTGTCACGCCACGGGACCTCAATGAGGCGACGCGTACGGCCAGTTCGGCCTTGATGTCGGCGGCGGCTCTGGCGCCGTCGAGCTTGACGAGGGTCGTCACGTGGGAACTGCCCTTCTGCCGGGCTCGGTTGAACGGGCTCAGGTGATCGGGCTCAGTTGAAGATGACCGTGCGGTTTCCGTGCAGCAGGACGCGGTTCTGGCAGTGCCAGTTGACCGCGCGGGCCAGGGCCAGGCGTTCCGCGTCGCGGCCCACCAGGACGAGTTCCTGGGCGCTCTGGCGGTGGTCCACGCGGATGACCTCCTGCTCGATGATGGGCCCCTCGTCCAGGTCCGCGGTGACGTAGTGGGCGGTCGCGCCGACCAGCTTGACGCCCCGCGCGTGCGCCTGGTGGTACGGCTTGGCGCCGGCGAAGCTCGGCAGGAACGAGTGGTGGATGTTGATGGCCCGCCCCTCCAGCGCCTTGCACAGGTCGTCGGAGAGGATCTGCATGTACCGGGCGAGCACCACCAGGTCGATGGCGTGCTCGTCCACCAGGCGCAGCAGCCGCTCCTCGGCCTCCGGCTTGGTGGCCCGGGCGACCGGCAGGTGCAGGAACTCGACGCCCGCCTGTTCCACCTGTTCGCGCAGATCGGGGTGGTTGGACACGACGAGGGCGATGTCCCCGTCGAGGGTGCCGCTGCGCCACCGGTACAGCAGGTCGGCGAGGCAGTGGTCGAACTTCGACACCATGACCAGGAGCCGCGGCTTGGCCGCCGCGTCGCGCAGCCGCCACTCCATCGCGTACGCCTCGGCCGTCGCGGCGAAGCGCTCCTCCAGGTGGGCCGGCCCCGTACCGGCGGGTGCGGTGAAACTCGTCCGCAGGAAGACGGTGCCGGTGTCGGTGTCGTCGAACTGCTGGTGCTCGGTGATGTCGCAGCCCTCGCCGACCAGGAAGGTGGTGACGGCGTGCACGATGCCGGGGCGGGCCGGGCAGTTGAGGGTCAGGATGTACTGGTCGCTGTCGGTGCGTGCGCTGCGTGTGGTGGTCACGACAGGTGTCTCCTCAGCATTCGACGACGTTGAGGGCGAGGCCTCCGCGTGCGGTCTCCTTGTACTTGTCCTTCATGTCGGCGCCGGTCTCGCGCATCGTCTTGATGGCCTTGTCGAGACTGACGTGGTGCCGGCCGTCGCCGTGCACGGCCATCCGGGCCGCCGTGATCGCCTTGAGGGCGGCGACGGCATTGCGTTCGATGCACGGGATCTGCACCAGGCCGCCCACCGGATCGCAGGTCAGGCCGAGGTTGTGCTCGATGCCGATCTCGGCCGCGTTCTCCACCTGTTCCGGGGTGCCGCCGAGGACCTCCGCGAGCCCGGCCGCCGCCATTGAGCAGGCCGAACCGACCTCGCCCTGGCAGCCGACCTCGGCCCCCGAGATCGAGGCGTTCTCCTTGAACAGGACGCCGACGGCCCCCGCGGTGAGGAGGAAGCGCACGATGGCGTCGGCGTCGGCACCACGCATGAACCGCTCCACGTAGTGCAGGACCGCCTTGGCGCTGCCGTGCCCGTGACCGGTGGCGCCGAGCGAGCCGAACAGCTCGGCGCGCACCTGCCGGGTGCGGGACAGCAGCCCGTCACGCTCCAGCGCGTGGGCGAAGGTGTGCGCGGCGCGCATCGGGCCGACCGTGTGCGAACTCGACGGCCCGATACCGACCTTGAACAGGTCGAAGACGCTGATGCTCATCAAGTGACCCCGGCGTACTCGGTGCAGGCGTCGGCCAGCCACGCCGCGAGGTATCCGGCGAAGGACGACCGGACGAGCAGCCAGACCGCCCGCGGGCCCGCCTCGCGCACCACGAGCGTGACACCGGCCTGCGCGAGCAGCGTGGTGTGACAGGCGCCGGCGTCGGTCTTGTCCGGCGAGAGATCCAGGGCGCAGCCCTGCGACAGGACCTCGGGCAGCAGCGGGCCCGAAAGGGCGAGGACGGTGCGCTGCGCGGAGGTGTCGGTGACGGTCGCGAACTCCTCGCCGATCACCGACCGCAGCCCGGCCGTCAGTTCCCCGGCGCGCCCGGCGGGCCCGACCAGGAGCCATTCGTCGGGGCCCAGCCAGAGTGTCTTGACCTCCGCGTCCAGGTGGGCGCGGCCGACGCCGGGCAGCGCGTACCCGAGGTACCCCTCGACGGCGGTGGCCGCCGCGCCGCCCGGTGTCACCCGGAGGGTGAGCTGGGTCAGGAACGGGAGTTCGCGGGCGTCCAGGCCAGAGGGGAGCCGCGGGTCCCAGTCGGCGAGCGGGCTGATGCGTGCGGGGGTGTGCGCGGGGATGTGCGCGGGCGTGTGGATGGGGGTGTCAGCCGTCACGGCGGGCTCCCTCCTTGTCGAAGAGGACGGGTTCGGCGACGGTCACCGGCACGGTGGCGCCGTCGAGCGGGACGTAGAGGGTCTCGCCGACGCGGGCCGTGCCGGAGCGCACGAGCGCCAGGGCGAAGGTGCGCTGAAGGGCGTCGCTGCGGTAGCTGGAGGTGACATGGCCGAGCATCGTGACCGGCGGCTCGGGAACCGCCTCGGTGGCGATGACCTGCGCGCCCTCCGGGAGCAGGGTGCGCTCGTCGGTGGGCAGCAGCGCGACGAGCCGCTTGCGGTCGGGGCGCTGGTTCTCGGGCCGTGCGAAGGAGCGCTTGCCGACGAAGTCCGGCTTCTTCTTGGAGATCACCCAGTTCATCCCGAGGTCCTGCGGGGTGACCGTGCCGTCGGTGTCCTGCCCGATGATCGGGTACGCCTTCTCCGCCCGCAGCACGTGCATGGTCTCGGTGCCGTACGGGGTGACGCCGAGCGGCTGCCCGGCGTCGTACAGGGCCTGCCAGACGTGTGTCCCGTACCAGGCCGGCACATTGACCTCGTACGCGAGCTCGCCGGAGAAGCTGATCCGGCACAGCCGTGCGTCGACGCCGGCGATCACCGTGTCGCGCCAACTCATGAACGGGAACGCCTCGTTGGAGACGTCCAGGTCATCGCCGACGACCGCGGCGAGCACCTCGCGCGAGCGCGGGCCCACGAGCGGGATCGTCGCCCAGTGCTCGGTCACGGAGGTGAGGTGGACGCGCAGCTCGGGCCACTCCGTCTGGAGCCACTCCTCCATCCACTCAAGGACCTTGGCCGCGTTGCCCGTTGTGGTCGTGACGAGGAACTCGTTCTCCGACACGCGGATGACCGTGCCGTCGTCGATGGCCATGCCGTCGACGCCGCACATGACCCCGTAGCGGATCCGGCCGGGCTTCAGTGTGGCCATCATGTTCGTGTAGAGCCGGTTGAGCAGCTCGCCCGCGTCGGGGCCCTGCACGCTGATCTTGCCGAGCGTCGAACCGTCCATCATGGCCACGCCGTTGCGCGCCGCGCGGCACTCGCGCTGCACCGCGTCGTCCATCGTCTCGCCGGGCAGCGGGTAGTACCACGGCCGCTTCCACTGGCCGACGTCCTCGAACAGCGCGCCGTGCCGCTCGTGCCAGGCGTGCAGCGCGGTCACCCGCACCGGGTCGAACAGCTCGCCCCGGTTGCGGCCCGCGAACGCCGCGAAGGCGATGGGCTGCACGGGAGGCCGGAAGCTGGTGGTGCCGGGGTCCGCCACCTCCTCGCCGAGCGCCTCGGCGACGATCCCCGAGGTGAGGATGCCGGACGTACGGCCCTGGTCGTGGGCGGTGCCGATGGTGGTGTAGCGCTTGACGTGCTCCACGGAGCGGAGCCCGGCGCGGGTGGCCCGGAACACGTCGCTGGCGAGCGCGTCGCGCTGGAGGTCCACGAATTGCGCCGTACCGTCCGCGCCGTCCCGCGGGCTGGGGACGCGCCACAACACAGCGCTGGGGAACGGGAGTTCCGTGGCCGCGGCCGGGACGCCGACCGGCGCGACCGCGACGCCGAGCGCCTCCAGCGCCGTGGCCGTCGCGGCGATGCCGCTGCCCAGGCACTCCCCGAGCGTGCGCAGACCGTCAGCGGCGCCCGCCGTCCGTACGGTGGCAAGTGCCTTGGTGGGCACGAACGTGGCGAGTTCCGCGTCGTAGCGCAGCTTCCCGCGCGCCTGGCTGAACAGGGCCACGGCCGGGTTCCAGCCGCCGGAGACGAGCAGCACGTCGCAGTCGACGCCGTGCCGCCGGGCGTCGTCCGCCGAACGCTGGGCGATGTGCACACGGGAGATGCGCTCCACACCGCTGGTCCCGGTGACGACATGGTCGCGGTGCAGCGGGATCCCGCGCTCGGCCAGCGCCCCGGCGAGCCGCTCGGGGACGGTCGGCCGCGCGTCCACCACGGCGGCGAACTCCACGCCCGCGTCGGCGAGTTCGAGCACCGCGTCGTACGCCGAGTCGTTCGTCGTGAAGACGGCGACCCGGCGGCCGGCGAGGACGCCGAACCGGTTGAGGTACGTACGGGCCGCGGAGGCGAGCATGATGCCGGGGCGGTCGTTGTCGTCGAAGGCGATCGGCCGCTCGGTGGCGCCGGTCGCGTGCACGACCTGCGCGGCCCGGATGCGCCACACCCGCTGACGGGACACGTGGCCGGGGGCCGCGGCGCCGAGGTGGTCGGTGCGCTTCTCCAGGGCGAGGACGAGGTTGTCGTCGTAGTGGCCGAAGGCGGTGGTGCGGGTCAGGACCGTCACGTTCCCGGACGCCGCGAGCCGCTGCGTCGCCGAGTCCACCCACTCCTGGGCGGGACGGCCGTCGATGGTCTCCTGCGTGCCGAGCAGACTGCCGCCCAACTCCGGTGCGCTGTCGACGAGGACGACGCGGACGCCCGCGTCGGACGCGGCGAGCGCGGCGGCGAGACCGGCCGGGCCCGCGCCGACGATCAGCAGCTCGGCGTGCAGGTGCCGCGCGTCGTAACGGGCGGGATCGGACTCGGCGGCGAGCCGCCCCTGGCCGCCCAGGCCGCGTGCCACCAGACCGTCGTAGAGCTCGACCGTGGTGGCGGTGAGCATCGGCTCGGGGAACGGCGCCTCGATCTGGACGAGCGCGTTGGGCTCCTCGACACCGGCGGCCAGGATGCCGCGCGGGCGGCCGTACTTGATGCTCGTCGCCACCCGGTGCACGCCGTTCGCGAGCAGCGCGGAGGCGAGGGTGTCTCCGGGGTGCCCCGTGCAGGGCATGCCATCGAAGACGAAGTCCAGTGTGGTGGAGCGGTCGATGCGCCCGTACGCGTCGGAGGAGGTACGGAAGGGAGTGCTCATGCGGTCGCCTCCTGGCGCTCTCGCGTGCCGGTGCCGTTTCCGGTGCCGAGCGGGTTCGGGGAACCCACGGGGTACACGGTCAGGAACTCGTAACTCACCGTGTCGCGCACGGCGTTGAACCAGCGGCGGCAGCCCGCCGTGTGCGCCCACCGCTCGGCGAAGGGGCCCTTGGGGTTGTCGCGGAAGAACACGTACTGGGCCCACTGCTCGTCGTCGAGCGCGTGCGGGTCACCGGGGTGGTCGACGTGTGCCTGGCCGCCGTAGTGGAACTCGGCCTCCTCGCGCGGGCCGCACCAGGGGCAGGGGATCAGCTGCATCTCTCGGTCTCCTCGGGCTCGGTGCAGGTGCTCAGTGCGCGACGGCGGCGGCGCCGTGCTCGTCGACGAGGGCGCCGGTCGTGAACCGGTCGAGGGTGAACGGCGCGTTGGTGTCGTGGGGTTCACCGGTCGCGATGGTGTGCGCGTACGCCCAGCCGACACCCGGCGTCGCCTTGAAACCGCCGGTTCCCCAGCCGCAGTTGAGGTACAGGTCCTCGATCGGGGTGAGCCCGACGATGGGGGAGGCGTCCGGGGTGGTGTCGACGATGCCGGCCCAGGTGCGCAGCATGTGGGCGCGCGCGAACACCGGGAACAGCTCCAGGGCCGCGGCCATCTGCCGCTCGATGATGTGGAAGGCACCGCGCTGCCCGTACCCGTTGTAGCTGTCGATGCCCGCGCCCATGACGAGTTCGCCCTTGTGGGCCTGCGAGACGTACACGTGCACCGCGTTGGACATGACGACGGTCGGATGCACGGGCTCCAACAGCTCCGACACGAGGGCCTGCAGCGGGTGGCTCTGCAACGGCAGCCGCAGGCCGACCATCTGCGCCAGCACCGAGGTGTGTCCGGCCGCCGCGAGCGCGACCTTCCCGGCGGTGATCCGGCCCCGGGTGGTCTGCACTCCGGTGACCCGGCCCCCGCTGACGTCGATGCCGGTGACCTCGCAGTTCTGGATGAGGTCGATGCCGTACGCGTCGCAGCGGCGGGCGAAGCCCCACGCCACGTAGTCGTGCTTGGCGATGCCCGCGCGCGGCTGGTAGGTGGCGCCGTGCACCGGGTAGCGCACGTCCGGGCTGGTGTTGACGATCGGACACACCTTGGCGACTTCGTCGGGCTCCAGCCACTCGGCGTCGATGCCGTTGAGCTGGTTCGCGTACACGCGGCGCTTGCTGTCGCGGACGTCCTGGAGGTTGTGTGCGAGGTTGAGGACACCGCGCTGGCTGAACAGGATCGGGTAGTCGAGGTCCTGCTCCAGCGTCTCCCACAGCTTGAGCGAGCTCTCGTAGATGCCCGAGCTCTCGTCCCACAGGTAGTTGGAGCGGATGATGGTGGTGTTGCGGGCCATGTTCCCGCCGGCCAGCCACCCCTTCTCCAGTACGGCGATGTTGGTGATGCCGTGGTTCTTGGCGAGGTAGTACGCGGTCGCCAGGCCGTGTCCGCCGCCGCCCACGATCACGACGTCGTAGGACTTCTTCGGGTCGGCATTGCGCCACAGGAAGTCGGGGTGGTCGGGCAGGGCGTCGCCGGGGGTGGTCATCGCCGGCCTCCTTCTTCCAGGGTGGTGGCTGCGAGGGTGGGGTAGAGGGGGAAGCGCTCGGTGAGCGCGGTGACCCGCTTGCGCAGGGCGGTCGCCGTCTCGTCGTCGAAACCGGGCAGGAACGCGGTGGCGACGATGTCGGCGACCTCGGTGAACTCCTGGGCACCGAAGCCGCGCGCGGCGAGCGCGGGGGTGCCGATGCGGACACCGGAGGAGACCATCGGCGGGCGCGGGTCGTTGGGGACCGCGTTGCGGTTCACCGTGATGCCGATGCGGTGCAGCCGGTCCTCGGCCTGCTGCCCGTCGAGATCGGACGTGCGCAGGTCCACGAGGACCAGGTGCACGTCGGTGCCCTTGGTGAGGACGTCGATCCCGGCGGCCCGGGCGTCGTCCCGCAGCAGCCGCTCGGCCAGGATCCGCGCGCCCTCCAGGGTGCGGCGCTGCCGGTCGGCGAAATCCGGCTCGGCGGCCAGCTTGAAGGCCACCGCCTTCGCCGCCACGACATGCTCCAGCGGGCCGCCCTGCTGGCCCGGGAAGACCGCCGAGTTGATCTTCTTCGCGAGCGCGGCGGTGGACAGGATCACGCCGCCGCGCGGACCGCCCAGCGTCTTGTGCGTGGTCGTGGTGACGAGGTGGGCGTGCGGCACGGGCGAGGGGTGCAGGCCCGCGGCGACCAGGCCCGCGAAGTGCGCCATGTCCACCATCAGATACGCGCCGACCTCGTTCGCGATCCGCCGGAACTCCGCGAAGTCGAGGTGCCTCGGATACGCCGACCAGCCCGCGATGATCAGCTTCGGCCGGTGCTCGCGGGCGAGGGCGGCGACCTCCTCCATGTCGACGCGGTGGTCGTCGGCGTCGACGTGGTACGCGATCACGTTGTACAGGCGCCCCGAGAAATTGATGCGCATGCCGTGCGTGAGGTGACCGCCGTGCGCGAGGTCGAGGCCGAGGATGGTGTCGCCGGGGGTGAGCAGCGCGGCCATGGCGGCGGCGTTGGCCTGCGCGCCCGAGTGCGGCTGCACGTTCGCGGCCTCGGCGCCGAACAGCTCCTTGACCCGGTCGATGGCCAACTGCTCGATGACGTCGGCGTGTTCGCAGCCGCCGTAGTAGCGGCGGCCCGGATAGCCCTCGGCGTACTTGTTGGTCAGGACCGAGCCCTGGGCCTGCATGACGGCGAGCGGGGCGAAGTTCTCGCTGGCGATCATCTCGAGGGTGTCGCGCTGCCGGGCCAGCTCCGCGTCGAGGGCGGCGGCCACGTCCGGGTCGGCGGCGGCCAGGTCGCGTGCGTCGGTGGTCATGAGGACTCCTTGGAAACCGACTGGTGTCGCTCTGATATATCAGTGGCGGGACGTCGTCACGGTAGCCAGCGCCTCAGGGGCGCGTCAATGGTGTCCGGAGGAGGAAACCGGGCGGTAACCGCCGCGTCGAAGCGGCCAGTTGCGGCGGCCGGTTCTCACAGGCGAAACGCCCGGTCAGCCCGGCAGCACGTCCAGGACGGTGTGCATCCGCGAGGCGCGGGCCAGGTCCGCGAGCGCCTGCTCCATCACCGACAGCGGATCGCGCGGCGGCAGCAGCAGGCCGATCCGCGCACTGCGCCGCGGACCGTGCAGCGGCACGGCCTCCATCCCGGAAGGGATCCCGAAGACGTGCAGCCACGTGTGCGGGATGATGCTCGACCACTGACCGGTGCGCACATGCGCGATCAGCGAGGCGATGGAGTCCGTCTCCACGCGCGGCGCCACCGACAGGGACAGCTCCGCGAACACGTCGTCCAGGACCCGGCGGCCCAGCATCCGCGGATGCAGCAGGCACAGCGGCAGCGCGGCCGCCTCGGCCCAGCTGATCTCCTGCGCCGTGCGGTCCTGATCCTCCTGGGTGAGCACGACATAGCGCTCCCGGTACAGCGGCACGAACGGCAGATCCAGGCTCCGGCTGTGGTACGACACCGCCCCGTGCAGCTCGAAGGCGCGCAGCCTGCGCACGATGTCGTCACCCTGGAGGTCGGCCTGGACGTTCACCGTGGTGTGCGGGTTCGCCGCGCAGAACGGCTGCGTGAGCAGGGCGACCGCGCCGACCGCCGTGGGCACGGCACCGAGCCGCAGCTCCCCGCTCAGCCCCTCGCGCAGCGCCGCGAGCCCCGACTCCATGGCGTCCCGGTCCGCGAGCATCCGGCGGGCCCACAGGACGACCTGCTCGCCCTCCGCCGTCAGCCCCTCGAAGCGCCGGCCGCGCCGCACCAGCGGCACCCCGAGCTCCGTCTCCAGCTTGCGGATGCCCTCGGACAGCGTCGGCTGCGACACGAAGCACTGCTCGGCGGCCTTGGCGAAGTGGCCGGTGCCGGTGAGTGCGACGAGGTATTCGAGCTGGCGCAGGAGCACGGTCCCACCCCCTTCCCGGCCGATTTCGGTGGACAACGCCCGCCGATGATCGTAGCTGCCTATCAACGATCGGATCTTCCGCTTTGACCGTGGGCCGAGCGCGGACGAATGCTGGGCCGTGGGGGCGTGCCTGCTCCCGGTGAGCCGGAAACACAGAGGTGATGGGCGTGCGCGCGATCGAAGAGCCCGAAGAGGACCTTTCCCTGAGCAAGCCCAAGACCTGGGCCACCGGGGCGCCCGCCGTGGCCCACGCACTCCAGTACGCCCTGAGCCAGACCTCGCCCAAGCGCACCGCCCTGACCCTGCTCAACATCAACCAGGACGGCGGCATCGACTGCCCGGGCTGCGCCTGGCCCGAGGGCGCACCGGACAAGCGGCATCGCAACGAGTACTGCGAGAACGGCGCCAAGCACATCGCCGACGAGGCCACCACCCGCCGCGTCACCCGCGAGTTCTTCGCCGAGCACCCGGTCAGCGAGCTGGCGGAGGCTTCCGACTACTGGCTCAACCAGCAGGGCCGCCTTACCGAGCCCATGGTCAAGCGCCCCGACAGCGACCACTACGAACCGATCGGCTGGGACGAGGCACTCGGCCTGCTCGCCGACGAACTGAACGGCCTGGACACCCCCGACGAGGCGCTGTTCTACACCTCGGGCCGGCTCGCCAACGAACCCGCGTTCCTGCTCCAGCTCTTCGCGCGGGCCTACGGCACCAACAACCTGCCCGACTGCTCCAACCTGTGCCACGAGTCCAGCGGCTCCGCCCTGAACGAGACGCTGGGCATCGGCAAGGGCAGCGTGAGCCTCGACGACCTGCACAACAGTGACCTGGTGTTCGTCGTCGGCCAGAACCCCGGCACCAACCACCCCCGGATGCTCACGGCCCTGGAGGAGACCAAGCGGCGCGGCGGAAAGATCGTCGCGGTCAACCCGCTGCCCGAGGCCGGGCTGCTGCGCTTCAAGCACCCGCAGAAGGCGCGGGGTGTCATCGGCCGGGGCACCGAGATCGCCGACCAGTTCCTGCAGATCCGCCCCGGCGGCGACCTCGCTCTGTTCCAGGCGCTGAACCTGCTGCTCCTGGAGGCCGAGGACAAGGCGCCCGGCACGGTCCTCGACCGCGCGTTCATCGACGCCCACACCTCGGGCTACGAGGTCTTCACCGACAACATCCGCGGGCTCGACTGGGCGGAGGTCCTCAAGGCCACGGGACTCACCCGCGAGGAGATCGAGGAGGTCCACCAGCGGGTGCTCGGCGCCAAGAGCGTCATCGTGTGCTGGGCCATGGGCCTGACCCAGCACAAGCACGGCGTCCCCACCATCCGCGAAGTCGTCAACTTCCTTATGCTGCGCGGAAATATCGGTCGGCCCGGCGCCGGCGTCTGCCCGGTCCGCGGCCACAGCAATGTGCAGGGCGACCGCACCATGGGCGTGTGGGAGCGTATGCCGCAGTCGTTCCTCGACTCCCTGGAGAAGGAATTCGACTTCGCGCCGCCCACCCGGCACGGGGCCGACGCGGTCGACGCGATCCGCGCCATGCGCGACGGACGGGCCCAGGTGTTCGTGGGCGTGGCGGGCAATTTCGTCCGCGCCACGCCGGACAGTGACGTGACCGAACGGGCCCTGCGCAATTGCCGGTTGACGGCCCACATCTCCACCAAACTGAATCGCTCGCACGCCGTGTGCGGCCGCACCGCGCTGATTCTTCCCACGCTGGGGCGCAGCGACCGCGACATTCAGGAGGGCGGTGAGCAGTTCATGACGGTCGAGGACTCGATGAGCGACGTGCACGCCACCCGGGGCCGGCTCGCTCCCGCCTCACCCACGCTGCTCAGCGAGGTGTCCATCATCAGCAGGCTCGCCCACAGGACCCTCGGGGAGCGGCACGGGATCACCTGGCAGGCATTCGAGAAGGACTACGACACCGTTCGCGAGCACATCGCGAACGTGGTGCCGGGATTCGACGACTTCAACCGGCGCGTGCGGGAACCAGGCGGCTTCAACCTGCCCAACCCCGTCAACAAGCGGATCTTCCAGACGGCGAGCGGCACCGCCGTCTTCACCGCGAACACCTTCACCGGGCTCACCGCGCCGCCCGGCCACCTGATCCTGCAGACGCTGCGCTCGCACGACCAGTGGAACACCATCCCGTACGCGATGGACGACCGGTACCGCGGCGTCAAGGGCGCGCGGCGCGTCGTCCTGGCCAACGCCGAGGACCTCGCCGAACTCGGCTTCGAGGAGGGGAGTCTGGTCGACCTGATCAGCGTGTGGACCGACGGCAGCGAGCGCCGGGCGCCCGCGTTCCGTGTCGTCGGCTACCCGACACCCCGGGGCTCCGCGGCCGCCTACTACCCGGAGACCAACGTCCTCGTGCCGCTGGACAGTGTCGCCGAGAACAGCAACACCCCCACGTCCAAGGCCGTGATCATCCGGATGGAACCGGCAGAGGGGGAGGGGCCCGGTCAGTCCAGGTAGCCCATCTTGCGGCTGATGTCCTGCGCGCTCCGCAGCAGCGTGGGGGAGAGCTCGTGCATCCGCTCCTCGGTGAACCGGTAGGCCGGTCCCGAGGCGCTGATCGCGGCGATGACCTCACCCTGGGCATTTCTGATGGGTGCGGCCATTCCGTGCAGCCCGATCTCCAATTCCTCCAGTGTCACCGCATATCCGCGCTCCAGGGTCTGCGCGAGATCCTTCTCGAGCTTTCCCTTGGCGGTCAGGGTGTGCGGTGTCATCTTTTTCATGTGAGAGGCCGCGAGCATTTCCGTCCGCTCCTCCTCCGGTACATGAGCGAGCAATATTTTTCCGCTCGATGTGGCATGCATCGGAGTGAGTTGGCCGACCCAATTGTGCGTGCTGACCGCCATCGGCCCGCGCACCTGGAGGACGTTCACCGCGTAATGTTCCTGCAGGATCGCGATGTTGACGGCCTCGCCGAATTCCTCCGCGAGCTGCTCGCAGAACGGGCGGGCCTGCTGTGTCACATCGAAATTGTCGGTGACCGAGCTGGCCAGGCGTACGATGCCGAAACCGATCCGGTACTTTCCCCGGTCGGCCGACTGCTCGACCAAGTCGCGCGCCTCCAGGGCGCCCAGCAGACGGAAGGCCGTCGACTTGTGCACGTCGATTTCCGCGGCGATCTCACTGACGCCCGCTTCCCCGCGCCGCGCGAGAATCTCCAGAACGCTCACGGCACGGTCGACGGACTGCACTCCGGCGCCCGACGAGCCCGTTGTCTCACTGTCTCCATCATGCTTTCTCATGGCGCGACTATAGGCGCTGTCCGCAGGCGGGCGGCAGGGCGATGCGGAAGCGGATCTTCGGCTCGATCTTCCCGTTCGTCTCCGATAAGCGGTGTCTCCTGAATTAGGGCATACAAGTCCCGTCTAGCCACTCCTGCTACCCGGGCCTGCGGGAGTCATGCACCTCTGCGCGCCGTCTTGCCGCGGACACGTGAGCGGTGCGGGATCTTCCACCTCTGCGCAGGGGGGATTTCGAACGCTCCTGAGGACCTGCTGAACCGGGGGTTCAACTCCCGTGTCCAGCACCGCAGTTCGCGACGTCGACCGGCGGTGCGGGGCACGGGGGTTTTGTGTGACGGGACAGTTCTCAGATTCCCCTTGACACGCGCCGTCGACGGAGACGACAGTTTGGGCGTTGCGTAGAACGCGTCAAGGTTCTTCATGCGCAACAGAGTTCGGTGCTTCAACAGATCTTCAAAAGCTCCCTTACGGCTCTTCTGCCTCCCTCGACAGACTCCGTCGGGCTCCCGTGCCCGGCCGTCCCCGCAGCAAGGAGCTCAACCGTGACTCATGAGGTACGCGCAGTGGTCGCCCGCAAGCAGGGCGCCCCCGTCTCCGTGGAGACGATCCTGGTCCCGGAGCCCGGACCGGGGGAGGCGCTGGTGCAGGTGCGGGCCTGCGGCGTCTGCCACACCGATCTGCACTACCGGGAGGGCGGGATCAACGACGCGTTCCCGTTCCTGCTCGGCCACGAGGCCGCCGGCTTCGTCGAGTCCGTCGGCGACGGGGTCACCGACGTGGCGCCCGGCGACTTCGTGATCCTCAACTGGCGTGCCGTGTGCGGCAGTTGCCGGGCCTGTCGGCGCGGCCGGCCCTGGTACTGCTTCGCCACGCGCAACGCCACGCAGCCCATGACCCTCCTCGACGGCACGGCGCTCTCGCCGGCGCTCGGCATCGGCGCGTTCGCCGAGAAGACCCTCGTCGCCTCCGGGCAGTGCACCAAGGTCGACCGGACCGCTCCGGCCGCCGCGGCGGGCCTGCTCGGCTGCGGCGTCATGGCGGGCTTCGGCGCGGCGGTCAACACCGGAGGCGTCGGCCGGGGCGACTCGGTGGCCGTCATCGGCTGCGGCGGCGTGGGTATCGCGGCGATCGCCGGAGCGAAGGTGGCCGGCGCCGCCCGCATCATCGCCGTGGACATCGACGAGCGGAAGCTGGCCAAGGCCGAGCGGTTCGGCGCCACCGACACCGTCGACTCGTCCAGGACCGACCCCGTCGAGGCGGTGCGCTCCCTCACCGGCGGCTTCGGCGCGGACGTCGTCGTCGAGGCGGTGGGCCGCCCCGAGACCTACCAACAGGCCTTCTACGCCCGTGACTTGGCGGGCACCGTCGTCCTCGTGGGCGTCCCCATCCCCGAGATGAAGCTGGAACTCCCGCTCGCCGACGTCTTCGGCCGCGGCGGCGCCCTCAAGTCCTCCTGGTACGGCGACTGCCTGCCCTCCCGCGACTTCCCTGCCCTCATCGACCTCTACCTCCAGGGCCGCTTCGACCTCGGCGCGTTCGTCAGCGAGGAGATCGGCCTGGACGAGGTGGAGTCCGCGTTCGACGCCATGCGCCGCGGAGACGTACTGCGCTCAGTGGTGACGCTGTGAGCGCGGGGGCGATCTGAACCAGATCCGGGCCCCCACACCACACACAACTCGCATCGCTTCGGCACCTGCCGCATGTCCGTACGACATCTACCGAGGTGACAACTGATGAGCATCACGAGCCTGCCCCCGAGCCTGATCTCCACTCTCCCCGGCGACTACTACACCGACCCGCAGATCTTCGCGGCGGAGCAGGAGCACATCTTCGAGTCCATGTGGTTCTGCGTCAGCCGGGCGTCCGACCTCACCAAACCGGGAAGCTTCCGCACCTACCAGGTGGGCCGCGAGAGCGTCCTCGTCTCCCGCTCCCGCGACGGCTCCGTCCGCGCCTTCCTCAACATCTGCCGGCACCGCGGCGCCAAGCTGTGCACCGAGGAGTCGGGCGAGGTCAAGCGGAACTTCCAGTGCCCGTACCACGCCTGGACCTACGGCCTCGACGGCAAGCTGGTCGCCGCACCCAACCTGACGTCCATGCCCGACATCGACCGCACCGAATACGGCCTGGTCAACGTGCACATCCGGGAGTGGCTCGGATACGTATGGGTGTGCCTGGCCGAGCAGCCGCCCTCCTTCGAGGACGAGGTGATCGGCGCGGTGAGCGAGCGCCTGGGCGGCGCCGACGCCATCGAGAACTACACCATCGAGGACCTCGACCTCGGCCGGCGCGTCACCTACGACGTCCGGGCCAACTGGAAACTCATCATCGAGAACTTCATGGAGTGCTATCACTGCGCCACCATCCACCCCGAACTCACTGAGGTCCTCCCGGAGTTCAAGGACGGCCTCGCGGCCCAGTACTTCGTCGGCCACGGCGCCGAGTTCGCCGACGAGGCCCAGGGCTTCACCGTCGACGGATCCGAAGGCCTCGACCGCATCCCCTCGGTCGCCGACGAGCAGGACCGGCGCTACTACGCGATCACCGTGCGGCCCCAGGTGTTCATCAACCTGGTCCCGGACCACGTGATCCTCCACCGGATGTACCCGATCGCCCACGACCGCACCATCGTCGAGTGCGACTGGCTGTACCTGCCGCACGTCGTCGACAGCGGCGGGGACAGCAAGGACATAGAGCGCTCCGTCGAACTGTTCCACCGCGTCAACCAGCAGGACTTCGACGCCTGCGAGCGCACCCAGCCCGCGATGAGCTCGCGCGCCTACGTCAAGGGCGGCGTCCTCGTCCCCAGCGAACACCACATCGGAGAGTTCCACGCCTGGCTCCAGGCCAGGCTCGGCACACAGCGCGCCAATTGACCGTCCGTTTGTTTCCTGGAGGTTCCCCATGATCCCGGTGTGCCGCATCGAAGATCTGCCCCCTGGTGAGTCCATCCGCGTGACCGAGGGCGTGCCGGCCCCCGTCGCAGTCTTCAACGCGGACGGCACCGTGTACGCCATCGACGACACCTGCACCCACCAGGACGCCTCGCTCGCCGACGGCTTCCTCGAGGGCTGCTTCGTCGAATGCCCCCTGCACGAGGCGTCGTTCGACCTGCGCAGCGGCCGCCCGACCTGCCCGCCCGCGAAGACGCCCGTTCGCACCCACCACATCACCGTCCAGGACGGTCAGGTCCTGCTTCACGTCACCGTTGGGGAGCCCGCATGAAGCACATCACTGTCGTCGGAGCCTCGCTTGCCGGCCTCGGCGCCGTCCGGTCGCTGCGCGCCGAGGGATACGACGGAGGGATCACCGTCGTAGGAGAGGAACTGCACCGCCCCTACGACCGCCCGCCCCTGTCCAAGGCGTACCTCAAGGGCGACGTCACGGCCGAGGCCCTCGCGCTCGGGGACGCCGAGGAGTACGAAGAGTTGGGCATCCACTGGGAGTTGGGCGAGCGTGCCGTCCACCTGGACTGCTCCACCACCGCCGTCATCCTCGCCAACGGGCGCAGGATCGACACCGACGGTGTCGTGGTCGCCACCGGCTCGACCGCCCGCCGCCTCCCCGGCACGGACGGCCTCGCCGGTGTGCACACGCTGCGCACCCTGGACGACGCCCGGAGCCTGCGCACCGAGCTGGTGAGCGGGGTGCCCCGAATGGTGGCCATCGGCGCCGGGTTCATCGGAGCCGAAGTCGCCGCCACCGCCCACCACTTGGGCCTCGACGTCACCGTGGTCGAGGCGCTCGACACCCCGCTGGAACGCCAGCTGGGCGCCGAGATGGGCCGCATCTGCGCCTCCCTCCACACCGACCACGGCGTACGCCTGCTGTGCGGCACCGGGGTGGCGGAACTGGAGAGCGGCGGCGGCCGGGTCACCGGCGTGCGGCTCACGGACGGACGGCTGCTGCCGGCGGACATCGTGCTCGTCGGGGTGGGGGCCCGGCCGGTCGACGGCTGGCTCGCCGACTCCGGTGTGTGGGTGGACAACGGCGTGGTCTGCGACGCGGGCGGCGCCTCCAGCGTCCCGAACGTCGTCGCCGTCGGTGACGTGGCCCGCCGCCCGCACCCCTTCACCGGTCGGCACGCCCGCATCGAGCACTGGTCGAACGCCGCGGAGTCGGCCGCCACCGCGGCCCGCACGCTGCTCACCGGCGACTCCGCGACGCCGCGGGCCACCCCGCCGTCCTTCTGGTCCGACCAGTACGACGTCCGCATCCAGCTCGCGGGCTGCGTGAACCCCGGCGCCGAGCTCGAACTCGTCGAGGGCTCCTACGAGAGCCGGTCCTTCGCGGCCCTCTACAAGGAGGACGGGGCGCCCACCGCGGTCCTCGCCATGAACCGCTCGAAGATCTTCAACCGCCTGCGCCGCACCCTGATTCCCGCCGCGGAAAGGATCGCGCCCGCCGCCGTCTGAAGGGCCCGCCACCATGCCTTCGCCTCTCCCGCCGCTTCGCACCCCTGATATATCAATACAGGGATGCGGTACGGTGAGGTCCCATCGGGGACACGTCACGGGAGGGGCGAGATGGCATCTGTGCCTGCCGCCGGGGGCCAGTCGGACGGCGCGACACTGGCCGACCAGGCGTACCAGGAGATCACGGACCGGCTCGTCACCCTGCAGATCCGCCCCGGCGAACCCGTCCACGACGGTCGCCTCGCCGCCGACCTCGGCCTCGGCCGCACCCCGGTCCGCGAGGCCCTCAAGCGCCTGGAGACCGAGCGGCTCATCGTCTCCTTCCCCCGGCGCGGCACCTTCGCCACCGAAGTACAGATCGCCGACCTCGGCCACATCTCCGAAGTGCGCCAGGAACTCGAACCCCTCGCCGCCGCGCGCGCCAGCAAGCGGGCCACCGCGGCGGACCGCGACCGGCTGCGCACGCTGCTCACCCGCGTGGAGGAGGAGGCGCAGGGATCGCCGGAGCACGGCGAGATCGGCCTGCTCCGCCTCGACATGGCGGTGCACCGCGCCGTCTACGCGGTCACGTACAACCCGTACCTCGAAGCCACGCTGGTCAACTACGACAACCTCGCCACCCGGATCTGGTGCCTGTTCATCGACCGGCTGGCCGGACTCGAGCAACACGTCCACGAACACGGGCAGTTGCTGCGGGCCGTCATCGACGGTGACGCGGCCAAGGCCTCGGCCGTGGCCGCCGAGCACGTGGAGAACTTCGAGCGCGCGATCCGCTCGATCATCTGAGGCAGCTGAACACCCCTCAACCACGGGTGGCACGGGGCCCATTGACGCCCGGCGCACGTCGGTTCTAGTGTGCCGATCGCTGGTATATCAATCACGTTCAACTGTCGTGTCAACTCCACGTGAACGCGCGGCCGCTCTCTCCGAAGCAGGCGGCCTGCACTTCTCCCGAACGCCACAAGCCCCATCGACGGGCCGCTGCTCGGAGGATCCCCATGCCCCATCAGGTCAAGGCCGTCGTCGCCCGCGCGCCAGGCGCACCGGCGACCCTGGAGACCGTGACCGTGCCCGATCCGGGCCCCGGTGAGGCCCTCGTCAACATCCAGGCCTGCGGCGTGTGCCACACGGACCTGCACTACCTTCAGGGCGGCATCGGCACGGAATTCCCCTTCCTCCTCGGGCACGAGGCGGCGGGCGTGGTCGAGTCGGTCGGCCCCGACGTGACGGACGTCGCCGAGGGCGACTTCGTCATCCTCAACTGGCGGGCGGTGTGCGGCAGTTGCCGGGCCTGTCGGCGAGGCCGTCCCTGGTACTGCTTCGACAGCCTGGGGGTCACGCAGCCCACCACCCTGGACGACGGCACACCACTGGTGGCCGCCCTCGGCATCGGCGCCTTCGCCGAGAAGGCCCTGGTCGCCGCCGGGCAGTGCACCAAGGTCAACGCGGCGGCGCCGGCCGCGGCCGCCGGGTTGCTCGGCTGCGGCGTCATGGCGGGCTTCGGCGCCGCCGTGCACACCGGAGGCGTCTCGCGCGGCGACACCGTCGCGGTCATCGGCTGCGGCGGCGTCGGCATGGCGGCCCTCGCCGGGGCCGAACTGGCCGGCGCCACCCGCGTGATCGCGGTCGACATCGACGCCCGCAAACTCGACCTCGCCCGCGGATTCGGCGCGACCCACACCGTCGACTCCACCGCGACCGACCCCGTGCAGGCCGTCCGCGAACTCACCGGCGGCTTCGGCGCCGACGTCGTCGTCGACGCGGTCGGCCGCCCGGAGACCTACCGGCAGGCCTTCTACGCGCGCGACCTCGCCGGCACCGTCGTCCTGGTCGGCGTGCCGACCGCCGACCGCACCGTGCAACTGCCCCTCCTCGATGTCTTCGGGCGCGGCGGCGCCCTCAAGTCCTCCTGGTACGGCGACTGTCTGCCCTCCCGCGACTTCCCCCAGCTCATCGACCTCCATCTGCGGGGCCGGTTCGACCTGGACCGGTTCGTGAGCGAGACGATCGACCTCACCGATGTGCAGGGCGCCTTCGACCGGATGAGCCGCGGCGAGGTGCTGCGCTCGGTCGTCCGCCTCTGACGACACCACCCAAGACCCCTCCCACGTCACGCCACCCTCGTGCACCCATGAACTCCCGGAGGAACGCCATGACTTCGCAGTCTTCGCAGCCCAAGGTGGTCATCATCGGAGCCGGCATCGTCGGCTGCTCCCTCAGCGACGAACTCACCGCCCTCGGCTGGACGGACGTCACCGTCCTCGAACAGGGCCCCCTCTTCGCGACCGGCGGATCCAGCTCGCACGCCCCCGGCCTCGTCTTCCAGACCAGCCCCTCCAAGACCATGACCGAGTTCGCCCGCTACACCGTCGAGAAGATGAGCGCCCTCGACCTCGACGGCGACTGGTGCTACCGGCAGGTCGGCGGCCTGGAGATCGCCACGACTCCCGAACGCCTGGCGGAACTCGAACGCCGGCACGGCTGGCTCACCTCCTGGGGCGTCGAGAGCCACCTCCTCGACCCCGGGGAATCCGCCAAGCTCCACCCGCTGCTCGACCCCGACGCCATCCTCGGCGGCTACCACATCCCCAGCGACGGCCTCGCCAAGGCGCTGCGCATCGGCGAGGCACAGGCCCGCCGCGCACTCGCCCGCGGCGCCACCTTCCTCGGCCACCACACCGTCACCGACATCGAGACATCCGGCGGAGCCGTCAGCGCCGTCGTCACCGACCGCGGCGCCTTCCCCGCCGACATCGTCGTCTCCTGCGCCGGATTCTGGGGCCCGCGCATCGGCCGCATGGTGGGCCAGGAGGTGCCGCTCGTCCCCATGGGCCACCAGTACGCCACCACCACACCGATCACCGAACTCAAGGGCCGCAACAGCAAGTCGGACGAGGCGAACCTGCCGATCCTGCGCAACCAGGACGCGGGCCTGTACTACCGCGAACTCGTCGACCGCATCGGCATCGGCTCGTACGCCCACCGCCCCATGCCCCTGTCGGCCGACGACGTCGCCCACCCCGCGGACAGCCCCGACCAGCCCTCGAAGCTCGACTTCACGCAGGCCGACTTCGAAGGTGCCTGGGCCGACACCCGCAGGCTGCTGCCCGCGCTGAACGACGCGGACATCGCTGACGGCTTCAACGGCCTGTTCTCGTTCACCGTCGACGGCATGCCCCTGATCGGCGAGTCCCCGACGGTGTCCGGCTTCTGGCTGGCCGAAGCGGTATGGGTGACCCACTCGGCGGGTGTCGCGCGGGCCGTGGCGAAGTGGATGGTCGAGGGCCGCCCCGGCATCGACGTCCACGGCTGCGACATCAACCGCTTCGAGGACGTGCAACTCGCCCCCGACTACGTACACGAGCGCAGCTGCCAGAGCTTCTCCGAGGTCTACGACATCATCCACCCGCTCCAGCCGCCGAACCGCCCCCGCCCACTGCGCGTGAGCCCCTTCCACATACGCCAACAGGAGCTCGGGGCCGTGTTCCTGGAGGGCGCCGGCTGGGAGCGCCCGCACTGGTACGAGGCCAACGCCGACCTGCCCGAGGTGTCCCGGATCGGTGAGCGCAACGAGTGGGCCTCCCACTTCTGGTCGCCCGTCGTAGGCGCCGAGGCACTGATCACCCGAGAGCGGGTGGCGATGTACGACATGACCCCGCTCAAGCGCCTGGAGGTCACGGGCCCGGGCGCCCTGACCTTCCTGCAAGGCCTCTCAACGAACCAGCTGGACAAGGCAGTCGGCGCGGTGACGTACACGCTGATGCTCGACGAGGCGGGCGGTGTGCTGAGCGACCTCACCGTCGCGCGACTCGCCGAGGACCGCTTCCAGGTCGGCGCCAACAGCAACCTCGACCTCGCCTGGCTGCGCCGCCACCTGCCCGCCGACGGCACCGTGCAGGTCCGTGACATCACGTCGGGCACCTGCTGCATCGGCGTGTGGGGCCCGCGCGCCCGCGACCTCGTGCAAGGTCTCACCGACGCCGACTTCTCGCACGAGAACTTCGGCTACTTCAAGGCGAAGCAGGCCTTCATCGGGGACGTCCCGGTGACCGCGATGCGCCTGTCCTACGTCGGCGAACTGGGCTGGGAGCTCTACACCACCGCCGACCTGGGCCTGCGCCTGTGGGACACACTCTGGCGGGCCGGACAGGACCACGGCGTGATCGCCGCGGGCCGCAGCGCGTTCAACTCCCTGCGCCTGGAGAAGGGTTACCGCGCCTGGGGCCACGACATGACCAACGAACACAACCCCTTCGAGGCCGGAGTCGGCTTCGCCGTCCGCAAGAAGAAGGGCGACTACCTCGGCCTCGACGCCATCCGCGACGTCACCAAGGACACCGTGGACCGCCGCCTCACGGCCCTCCTCATCGAGGACGACCGCTCGGTCGTCATGGGCCACGAACCGGTCTACGTCGACGGCCACCCCTGCGGCTACGTCACCAGCGCCGCGTACGGCTACACCCTCGGCCGCCCGATCGCCTACGCCTGGCTCCCCGCCGAGCACGCCGAGCCCGGCACCCGCGTCGAGATCGGCTACTTCGGCGACCGGGTGGCGGCGACCACGGCGGCGGAGCCCCTCTTCGACCCGGAGATGACCCGGATCCGGCGGTGACGGTGCCAGTGACGGATCGACCGAGGGGCTCCGGGGTGCGTCCATGCGCTCAGCGCGTCCCGGACGGCCCGCGATGGGCCGCCCGGTACTCCCTCGGCCGGATCCGGCGTGACTCCTGGAAACGGCGGTTGAAGTTGGAGAGGTTCTGATAGCCGCTGCGGGCGGCGGCCTCGGTGACCGGGAGGTCGGTGTCGGTGAGGAGGTGGCAGGCCGTCTCGATGCGGAGCTGGTTGACGTAGTCGGTGAAGGTGCGGCCCATCGTGCGGTGGAAGAAGCGGCTGAACGAGGTCGGCGCCATGTGCACGAGCGCCGCCACCTCGGGGAGCGTGACCGGGCCGGTGTGGGCGTGCTCCAGGTGACGGCAGACCTTGTCGATGCGGCGGCTGATGTCCCCGGAGGGGGCGGCCGCGCGGCCGGGGCTCGAGAAGGCGTGCACCTGCTCCGCGTGGGTCAACTCGTCGAGTATGGCGAGCAGTTCGACCGTCGCGGCTGTGGGGCCGAGTTCGGGCAGCCCGCTCAGGGAGCGGTGCACGCTCGCGGGTGCCGGGGCGAAGAGCAGCCCCGTCGCGGCCCGGTCGAGCAGGGCGGCGACCGCCCGGAACTGTGGCAGCGCCAGGAAGTCCCGGCCCAGGAAATCCCCCCGGAACTGCGCCACCGCCGCCTCCGCCATGCCGCCCTCGTACGGTGCCGAGCTGAAGGTGTGCGGCAGGTCGGGGCCGATGAGGACCAGGTCGCCGGGGCGGTAGGGCTCGACGGTGGTACCGATGTAGCGGGTGCCGGTGCCCTCGGTGATCAGGGTCAGTTCGTACTCGGTGTGATGGTGCCAGGCGAACCCGAACGACTCCTCCCGGCGGATGAAGCACTTCCAGGTGGTGTCGGCGGGGGTGCCGGGGGACTCGAAGCGGGGTTTCACGTCCGACACGGTAAGACAATGTGAGTCGGGCCGGACGCCGGGGGACACGGTCAACTGAGTATCAGAAATGGGCACATGAGGCGTGGAGCCGGGCGTGTGCCGCCTGCCACCGTGGAGCCATGACCCACACCGCGCTCAGCGCCCCCGCCGCCGAACTGCACCGCCCGTACGAGGGCCTCCCGCCCACCGCCACCGCCGACTTCAACCGCGACGGGTTCGTGCATCTGTCGGGCGTACTGTCACCGGAGACGCTCGCGGCCCACGAGCCGACCATCACCTCCGAGGTGATCCGGCTCAACACCCAGGACACACCCCTCACCGAACGTGACACCTACGGCAAGGCGTTCCTCCAGGTGTGCAATCTGTGGCGGCAGAACGAGAAGGTGAGGGAGCTGGTGTTCTCCCAGCGCCTCGCCAAGATCGCCTCCGAACTGCTCGGGGTGCACGCCGTGCGGCTCTACCACGACCAGGCGCTCTACAAGGAGCCGTCGGGCGGCATCACACCATGGCACGCCGATCAGTACTACTGGCCGCTGTCGTCGGACCGCTGCGTCACGGCCTGGATCCCCTTGCAGGAGACACCACTTGCCATGGGCCCGCTCGCCTTCGCCCGCGGCAGTCACCAGTTCTCGTACGGGCGCGACCTGCCGATCTCCGACGAGTCCGAGGCCCGCCTCAAGGAGACCCTCGCCGCGCAGCACTTCGAGGACGTCATCGAACCCTTCGCGCTCGGTGACGTCAGCTTCCACCGCGGCTGGACCTTCCACCACGCGGGCCCCAACCGCGGCACCGAGCCGCGCCGCGTCATGACAGTGATCTACATGGACGCCGACGCCCGCGTCGCCGAGCCCACCAACGACAACCAGGTCGCCGACCGCGGCTGGATGCCCGGAACCGCCATCGGCCAGGTCCCGGACACCCCGCTCAACCCGGTGCTCCATGACAGCGGGTGGCCTGCGTAGTCGATCGTCCGGTGGTCAGCCGGAGGTGGACCACCACCCCGCGGTGTTCGGCGGAAGCACGCCCTCGGGACACGGACCGCTCGACAGCAGCGGTGTGCCGGGGGCCGGGGCGGGAGCCGGTGTGTCGCCGAAGTTCACCGCACACACCAGGCCCTCGCCGCGCGCGAACGCCAGCACCTGCGCGCCCGAGGGCAGCCACCGCAGCGGGCCCTCGCCGAGCTGCGCCAGCGTGCGGCGCAGGTGCAGGGCGTCGCGGTACAGGTGCCAGAAGGAGCCCGTGTCCGACTGGGCGCGCTCGGCCGTGTGCTCGGCGAACCACTCCGGCTGCGGCAGCCATGTCTCGGCCGGTTCCCCGCTGAAGCCGAAGGGCGCCGCCTCGCCGGTCCACGGCAGCGGGATGCGGCAGCCGTCGCGAATCCGGTAGCGGCTGCCCGTGCGGTGGAACACCGGGTCGGTGATCAACTCGTCGGGCAGGTCCGTCACCTCGGGCAGGCCCAGTTCCTCGCCCTGGTAGAGGTACGAGGCCCCGGGCAGGGCCAGCATCAGGAGCGCGCCCGCGCGGGCCCTGTCGGCGCCCGTGCGGCGCAGCTCCGGTGTGAGGTGCGGGGCCGGGTCGTCGGGGGTGGCCGGGGCCGCGTAGCGCGTCACGGTCCGCACGATGTCGTGGTTGTTGAGGACCCATGTCACCGTGGAGCCGGTGACCGCGATGTCGTCCAGCGCGCCCGTGATGACCTCGCGGAAGGCCTCGGCGTCCCACGGAGCGTTCAACAGGTGGAAGAAGAAGGCCTGGTGGAATTCGTCCGGGCCGACGTAGGCCGCCTGCTCGGCGGGGGTCGGGACGGAGACCTCGCCGACCAGCAGGCGCTCGCGGCCGTCGCGGGCCGTGTACTGCTCGCCGATCTCCCGCCAGCGGCGCCAGATGTCGTGCACCTCGGGCTGGTTCCAGGCGAGCGGGTTGCGCGCGTCGTGGGTGCGCTCGTCGACCGCCGGGTCGTCCGAGTCGGGCAGGTCGGGGTGTTTGAAGAGGCCGACCGCGACGTCGACACGGAAGCCGTCGACACCCCGGTCGAGCCAGAAGCGCAGCACGTCCTCGAAGTGCTCGGCGACGTCCGGGTGACGCCAGTTGAGGTCCGGCTGGTCGGGCGTGAACAGGTGGAGGTACCACTGGCCCGGAGTGCCGTCGGGTTCGGTGACACGGGTCCAGGCCGGGCCGCCGAACATGGCGTGCCAGTTGTTGGGCGGAAGTTCGCCGCACTCGCCGCGGCCTTCGGCGAAGTGGAACAGCTTGCGCATGCCGCCGCCAGGACCCTCGCGCAGCGCCTGCCGGAACCACGGGTGCTCGCTGGAGCAGTGGTTCGGCACGACGTCGACGAGGCAGCGCAGGCCGATCCTGTGCGCGTCGGCGATCAGCCGGTCGAAGGCGGCGAGGTCGCCGTAGGCCGGATCGACGTCACGGTAGTCGGCGACGTCATAGCCGTGGTCGCGCTGCGGAGACGGGTAGAACGGCGTGAGCCACAGGCCGTCCACGCCGAGGCGCTTGAGGTAGGGGAGTCCGGCACGGACCCCTTCGAGGTCGCCGACGCCATCGCCCGTGCTGTCACGGAAGCTGCGCACGTACACCTGGTAGATGACGGCGTCGCGCCACCAGGGCGGGAGGGGCGTGGCTTCGGTCGGACGAGTCGTCGCCGGGGCAGGCGTGGACAGGGGTGCGGGGGAGATGGTCATGCGGGCGGGTTCTCCGGTGCTCGCTGGTGAGGGTGGTGCCTGGGTGAAGGCGGTGTCTCGGTGAAGGGCATGGGGCGGGCCGACACCCTTGGTGGGTGCCGGCCCGGTGGTGTGACGGGCGGCCTCAGACCGTGCGGACCGTGATCCCGGACGGCGCCGTGACCGTCGGCGTGCCGTCCGCGGCCACGTCGATCTCCATGGGCTCGCCGGCGACCCGCAGGCCGGACAGGCGCAACGGCCGGAAGTCCGGGTGCACTTCGGCGGCGACGGTGACGGTGCCGTCCGGCACGTTCGCGGACAGGCCGAGCAGCGCGCCCGTGACGTGGATCGCCGAGGCGGCGGCCCAGGCCTGGGGGCGGCAGGACGCCGGGTACGGCACCGGGTGGCGGCTCTCGTCCGTGCCGTAACCGGCGAACAACTCCGGCAGCCGGGAGTCGAAGCCGTCCGCCGCGTGGATGAGGCCGGTGGCCAGTCGGCCCGCGGCCTCGCCGAGGCCCGCTCGGGCCAGTCCCTGCACGGCGATGGCCGTGTCGTGCGGCCACACCGAACCCAGGTGGTAGCCCGTGGGGTTGTAGCGCGGGAAGTCGGACGTGATGGTGCGCAGGCCGAAGCCGGAGTCGAAGTCCGGCCCGGTGAGGCGCTTCGCGATCAGCTCGCTCTCCGCGCGGTCGAGCAGGCCGGTGCCGAGCAGATGGCCGATGTTGGAGGTCGCCGAGTCGACCGGGCGCTTCGCCCCGTCCAGCGCGATCGCCGGATACGCGCCGCGGGCGTCCTCGACCCAAAAGGCGCTGCGGAACCGGGACTTGAGGCGCTCGGCCCACTCCTCCCACTCGTCGGCCCCGCCCCGGCCGAACGCCCTCAGCAGCGCGGCGCCGCCGCGAGCCGCCTCGTACGCGTACGCCTGCACCTCGCACAGCGCCACCGGCGCCTCGGCGAAGCCGCCGTCGCGGAAGCGCACGGAGTCGCCGGAGTCCTTCCAGCCCTGGTTGGCGAGGCCCTTGCCGGTGGTGTCGACGTATTCGAGGAAGCCGTCGCCGTCCGCGTCACCGAAGTCACGCAGCCAGGCGAGCGCCGCCTCGGCGTGCGGAAGGAGTGCCTCGACGTCCTCGGCGGGCAGGCCCCAGCGCCAGGCGTCGTGCAGCAGGGTGAGCCACAGCGGAGTGGCGTCGATGGTGCCGTAGTAGACCGGCGGCAGATCGATCTCCCCGCCATCCAGGCGCAGCCCGCCGCGCCGCACCTCGTGCAGGATCTTGCCCGGCTGCTCCTGGGTGCGCGGGTCGTCGATCCGGCCCTGGCGGCGGGCCAGGACCCGCAGCGTCGAGGCGGCGAGGTCGGTCCCGAGCGGCAGCAGCATGCGGGCCGCCCAGAGCGAGTCGCGGCCGAAGAGCGTGGCGAACCAGGGGGCGCCCGCGGCGAGGAAACGGTCGGCGGGGTGCTCCGGATCGGCGAGCAGCAGCCCGTCCAGGTCGGCGTCCGCCTGGGTGAGCCAGCGGTCCAACGAGCGGTCGGCGCTGCGCAGTTCGGGCCTGGACCAGGCGGCGGGGGCGGCGGCGTCCGGGGCGGGGAAGGGGACACCCTGGGCGTCCTCGGCGGTGCAGACGAGTTCGGTCTCCCACCGCTCGCCGGGCGCGAGGACGAGGTCGTAGTGCAGCACACCGGGCGTGGTGCCGGCGATGGCCGGGCGGGTGCCGGCGAGACACACCGTGTACGTCCCGTCGGACCAGGCCAGCGCCCCGGACCCACCCGCGGTGACCTCGGCGTCGGCCACGTGGGTGCCCGACTTGACCTGTTCCGTGGTGGCCAGGTCGGTACCCGCGGTCACCGTGAGCCGGAACTCGGCGGGTATGCGGCCGGAGTTGACCACCTCGATGCGGTCGGTGAAGCAGCCCGCCTCGGTGTGCCGGTGGCGGGTGAGGACCACGGCCGGGTCGGGTGTGGTCTCGGCGGCGCCCCGCAGGATCGTTCGGAAGACGGCGCGGTCCGCGCCCTCCAGACCGCCGACCACCCACGCCATGGGGACCCCGTCGGCAGTGATGTCGAGGCGGGACAGGGCGCGGCGCTCCCCGTGGAAGAAGCCGTCCGCGCCGCCGCCGAAGCGGCCGTCGGGGCGGGAGACGACGAAGCTCGGTGCGCGCATCGTGACGATCGCGTCGTGCAGAAAGGGCTGCAGGCCGGCCTCGGCGGCCGTGTTCGTGGCCTCGGTCGCCTCAGGGGTCTTGACAGTCATGGAGCGCAGGTACCAATCTCTCAGCCATTGGAGCGTTCCAATGAACGTAGTCACAGTTCACTCCTGCTCACAAGGTTTTGGAGCGTTCCAATTTTCCTGGAGACTGAGCAGCGAGCAGTGTTGAGAGAATCGGGTGGAGAACAATGGTGTCGACCGGACGCGTCACGCTGACGATGGTGGCGAAGCGGGCCGGTGTCTCCCCGCAGACCGTCTCCAACGCGCTCAACTCCCCGGACCTGCTGCGCCCCGACACCCTGGAGCGCGTGCAACAGGCCATCGAGGCCACCGGCTACCGCCCGCACCGCGCCGCTCAGACGCTGCGCACCCGCTCCAGCAAGCTGATCGGCTACGGTTTCGAACCCGCCCCGGCGGGCGGCACCGCCCCTGTGATGGACCGCTTCCTGCACGCCCTCGCCGCGAGCGCCGACGCGGCGGGCCACCGCGTGCTCCTTTTCGCTGCCCCCGCCGCGAGTTCGGCCCTGGAGGCCTACCAGGAGCTCGTCGACGACTACAACGTGGACGGCTTCGTGCTCACCGGAACCGGCCGCGGCGATCAGCGGCAGGCCTGGCTGGAGCGGCACGACATCCCGTTCGTCGCCTTCGGCCGCAAATGGTCGGGCCGGCAGATCGGGGACTGGGTCGACGTCGACGGCGGCGCGGGCACCGACGCCGCGGTCGAGCACCTCGTCGAACTCGGCCACCGGCGCATCGCGTTCCTCGGCTGGCCGCGCGGCTCCGGCGTCGGCGACGACCGTGCCGCAGGATGGCGCGAGGCGATGCGCCGGCACGGACTGCCCTCGCGCGGCCTGCGGGCGGAGGCCGCCAACGACCCGGACGCCGCACGCATCGCGACCGCCGGACTGCTCGACGCCGGAGCCACCGCCGTCGTCGCCGCGAGCGACACCCTGGCCATCGGCGCCTACCGGGCCCTCGCGGAACGGGACCTGACGCCGGGCCGCGACGTGGCCGTGGCCGGCTTCGACGACTCGCCCGCCGCCGAACTCCTCACGCCGGGCCTGTCCAGCGTGGCCCAGCCGCTGGAGGACGTCGGCCGCGAGTGCGTACGGCTGCTGCTCGGCCGCCTCGCCGAACCGCAGCGCGCACCCGAACACGTCCTGCTCACACCGCAGTTGAAGCCGCGCGCCAGTACCGGCACCTGCTGACACCTCACGCACCCGCACCCGCACGACGCTTCGCACCGGCACCCGCTGACACCTCACGCACCCGCACCCGCACGACGCTTCGCACCGAGCCGCAGCGCCGCACTCACCCGTGAAGGAAACCGCATGGCACCCCCGCGTCCGCACACGCATGCCCGCGCCCGCACCCGAACGACCGCCCGGACGACGACTGCCGTGCTGAGCGGACTCGCGGTCCTCGCGACCGCGGGCTGCGGTTCGGGCTTCGGCAGTTCCGGCGGGCAGCAGCAGACCCGGGCGGGAAACCAGCGCCTGACCGTGCTCATCGCACCCTCCAGCACCGCGGAGACCACGGCCGTCAAGCAGGCCGTGGCGGGCTACGAGAAGACGTCCGGCAACCAGGTCACGGTGCAGACCGCCGCCGACATCAACCAGCAGCTCGGCCAGGCGTTCTCGGGCGGCAACCCACCGGACGTCTTCTACGTCAACTCCGACCAGTTCGCCAACTACGCGCAGGGCGGATCCCTCTACCCGTACGGCGACAAGATCTGGAACCTCGACGCGTACCCCAAGTCCCTCCTGGCGTCCTTCTCGAACGACGGCAAGCAGACCTGTGTCCCCAAGGACGGCAGCTCGCTGGCGCTCGCCGTCAACCCGAAGCTGTGGAAGGCCGCGGGCCTGACCGACAAGGACCACCCCAGGACCTGGGACGACCTGGAACGCGTCGCGAAGAAGCTCACCAAGGGCAAGGTCACCGGGCTCGTCACCTCCGAGGAGTACCAGCGTCTCGGTGCCTTTATGAAGCAGGCCGGGGGCTGGGTCACCAACGCGTCGCAGACGACGATGACGGCCGACTCGAAGGCGAACGAGAAGGGCCTCGACTTCGTCAAGAAGGGCCTGAACGCCGGCTGGTGGAAGTTCTCCAAGCAGGTCGACGCCCTCAACGCCGGTGAGGCCTTCGGACAGGGCAAGGCCGCCATGACCATCGAGGGCAGCTGGCTCGACGGCCAGCTCGCCCACGACTACCCGGACACCGACTACAAACTGTTCGACCTGCCCGAAGGCCCCGGCGGCAAGGGCAACCTCGCGTTCACCACCTGCTGGGGCGTCGCCCAGAAGTCCCGGCACCGGGACGCCGCCGTCGACCTCGTCCAGTACCTGTCCACGTCCGAGCAGCAGCAGGCCATGGCCGAGAAGTTCGGCGCGATCCCGGTCCGCGAGTCCTCAGCCGAGGCGTACTTCGCCCGCCACCCCGAGTTCGAGCCGTGGTCACCGATGGCCAAGGGCGTCCAGGGCCCGACCACCGTGAAGGGCATGGACAAGCCGCTCGCCCAGTTCAACAGCGAGCTCCTCAACCTCAGGTCCGCAGCGCCGAAGACCATCCTCGGCAACCTTCAGCACAACGGCGAACCGGTCATCAAGGAGGCGCAGCGGTGAAGCGCCCCACCTCCCTGGCCCGCCGCCGCGAGGGCGCCTGGGGCTGGCTGTTCGTCAGCCCCATGGTCCTTGTACTCGGCCTCTTCCTCGCCCTGCCGATCCTCATGGCACTGTGGGTGTCGCTGCTGCACTGGGACGGCCAGTCGAACCCGTTCACCGGCGGCAAGGCCACCTTCGTCGGCCTCGACAACTACCGGGACCTCCTCACGCGGGACGGCCTGGACCGCACCCTGCTCGCCACTTCGCTGCGCAACAACGCGTACTACGTCCTGCTCGCCGTGCCCCTGTCGACCGGTCTCGCGCTCGGTCTCGCGCTCGTCGTCAACCAGCGGATGCTGAAGGGGCGCAGCATGCTGCGCACCGCCTTCTACTTCCCCTCGGTGACCTCGACCATCGCCGTCTCCACGGTGTTCCTCTTCCTCTTCCAGGGCAGCGGAGCCATCAACAACCTCCTGTCCTGGGTGGGCATCAAGGGCCCGAACTGGCTCACCGATTCGCGCGGTCTGGTGTGGACGACGCTCGGCGGCCTCGGCCTCGTCGACCCGTCCCGTCCGCCCGGCGCGAGCCACGTCATCATGGGCCTGCCGCTGAGCGAATGGCTCGCGGGCCCGTCCATCGCCATGTGCACCATGATCCTGATGGCGACCTGGACCTCCTCCGGCACCTTCATGCTGATCTTCCTGGCGGCACTCCAGAACGTCCCGCGCGAGCTGGAGGAGGCCGCGGCGCTCGACGGCGTCACCCGGCGCCGCATGCTCTGGCACGTCACGCTCCCCGCGATCCGCCCGGTCCTCTTCCTCGTCCTGACCCTCGCCCTGATCGGCAGCTGGCAGGTCTTCGACATGGTGTACGTGATGGGCCAGGGCGCCCCCGCCAACACCACGCTCACCCCCGCCTACCTCTCCTACCAGGCCGCCTTCGACAACGCCGACTACGGCCAGGGCGCGGCCATCGCCTTCATCCTGTTCGCGCTGATCCTGGTGCTCGTCGGCGCGCAGCGGTGGCTGCTGCGCGAGCGGCAGGGCAAGGAAGGACGCCCGGCATGACACTCACCGACAACGCCGCCCGCACCGACGCGAGGGCCGAGACACCTGGGCCCGCCCCCGCACCGGCGAAGGCTCCCCGCCCGAAGCCGGTCCCCGAACGCGCGGTCCTGGGGCGCTTCCCCCGGGCCGTACGCATCCTCGGCTACGCCTTCGCCCTGGCCATCGGCCTGCTCTACGTCCTGCCCTTCGTGCTCCAGATAGCCAACAGCTTCAAGACCGACGCGGACGCCTCGGCCAACCCGCTCGCGCTGTGGCCGACGACCCCGTCCACGGCCGCGTACCAGCGCCTCTTCGGGATCGCCGACGCGGGCGAGAGCGTGCCGTTCCTGCGCTGGCTGACCAACTCCTTCGTGGTCACCACGCTGGTCACGGCGGGCCGCGTCCTCTTCGACTCGATGGCCGGCTACGCACTCGCCAGGCTCCGCTTCCGGGGCCGCGGGATGCTGAACGTCTTCGTCCTCGCGGTGATGGCGGTCCCCGGGATCGTGCTCCTGATCCCCAAGTTCCTCGTCCTGAACAGCTTCTACATGTTCGACAGCTACTCGGGCATGGTCATCCCGCTGCTCGTGGACGCGGCCGGGATCTTCATCATGAAGCAGTTCTTCGAGCAACTGCCGCGCGAGGTCGAGGAGGCGGCCCGGATCGACGGAGCCGGCACCTTCCGCACGTTCTGGTCGGTGGTCCTGCCCATGGCCCGCCCCGCCCTGATCACGCTCACGATCCTGTCCTTCCAGGGCTCGTGGAACGAGTTCACCCACTTCCTGGTCGCCACCCAGTCCGAGCAGTACGAGACCCTGACCACGGGCCTCGCCCGCTTCGTGGCCGGGGGCCTCGGCGGCGGCAACCAGTACCCGCTGAAGCTGGCCGCGGCAGCACTGGCGACGATCCCCGTGGCGATCCTCTTCTTCGTGTTCCAGCGGCACTTCGTGCGCGGGGCGAACGCGGGTTCCGTCAAGGAGTGAGCCGGGCGAGGCGGGGCGGGGCGGGCGCTACGGGCTCACCCGACGAGGTCCCCGATCGCCCTGGCCACCTCGACGGCCCGCGGATCGGCGCCGCCCGGCCACGGGCCGCGGGCCACCGTGTAGGCGAAGGCCACGCCCGTGTCCGGGTCGACGCAGCCCACCGCGCCGCACGCGCCGTCGTGGCCGATGCTGCGCGGGCCGCCCCACGCCAGCTGCTTGCTCGGTTTCTGGAAGACGATGGCGTGGGCACGGTCGTGCTGGTCGAGCACCTCGTCGTAGCCGCGCACCTGCTGCTGGCCGACCGTGGCGACGGTGTCGGGGCTCAGCAGCGGCGCGGCACCCTCGACACCCGTGACCGCCGCCGCGAGCAGCGTGGCGATGCCGAGGGCGTCGGCCGTCGCCGAGCCCGCCGGGTGGCCGAAGCGCCAGGACCGCTCGTCGTTGGCGAGGTGGACGGCCGGTTCGGGCCGGGACCCCATGGTCAGCCGCTGCATGGCGTGCGGCGGGCCCTGCGGTTTCGGGGGTTCGCCGAGCGGCGGGATCATCGGCAGGACGTCCACGCGCCGCTCCTCAAGCCCCTGCCCCTCGGGGAGACCGAGGTAGAACGCGGCGCCGAGCGGCTTGCGGATCTCCTGCTCGTAGAAGTCGTGGAGCGTGCGCCCGGTGATCCGGAAGACCAGTTCGCCGGCCAGGTTCCCGATCGTGAGGCCGTGGTAGCCGAAGGCCGACCCCGGATGCCACAGCGGCCGTGTCGCTGCCAGCCGCTCGGCGCCCTTGTGATGGTCGAGCAACTCGTCCCAGGTCAGGCGGGGTTGCGCCGACGGCAGCCCGGCCTGGTGCGACAGCAACTGCCGTACGGTGACCCGCGCCTTCCCGGCCTGTGCGAACTCGGGCCAGTACGAGGCCACCGTCGCGTCGAGGTCGAGCAGCCCGCGCTCGACGAGGAGCCCGACCGAGACACCGATGATGTTCTTCGACGTCGAGTACGGCACGATCAGCGAGTCACGTCCCAGATGCGGCCCGCCGTACGCGTCGAGGGCGATGCGCCCGTCCACGTACGCCGCGATCTGGAACGACAGATCGGGATCGGCGGACAGCAGACGATCGAGCCGGTCGACGACCTCGTCGAGGCCGGCATCGGCCCGTCCGGACAGCGGCCCTTGCAACTCCGACAGCTTCATCGCTCTCCCCTGATCCCCTGATCCCCTGGTCGCCTGGTCCCTTGATCCCTTGATCCGCGCGTGAGTCCAACTGATCACCGGCACTTGCACGAGTCAAGAGGCTGCGCGGAGCCACCAGGACCCTGCCAGCGACCCCTGAATCACCATGTGTTCCCATATCCGGGCCGAGGGAGTGGGGTGTCGCGCGGGATCGCCGCGCGGGTCGGCGGCGAAGGGGCGGGTGGCGGGATGACGGGCAAAGGCGACAGAGGCGCGCGGACACTCATGTGGTTGATGGGCGCGGTGCTGATGCTCGCCCTGGGGGCGGCGATGATTCCAGAGTTCCGCGCGGCGCAGGAACGGGAGCGGGAGTTCCGGGCGGCGCCGGTGTGCGCCTCCGTCCCGGTCGAGGTGTCGAACTGCCGCTGGAAGCAGAAGTTCACCGTGCGCAGCGTGGACCTGCACCGCGGATCGAGGCACAAGCCGCCGGAGGCCGAGCTGCTGCTGCCCTCCAGGAAGCCGTGGCATGTGACCTTCCGGAACACCAACCCCGTGCTGTCGGGCCTCGAACCGCACGACAAGGTGGTCGGGCTGATCTGGCGCGGCGACGTCGTCGACCTGCGCGATACCGAAGGCGAGCAGCAGGAGACCTCCGACGGCCCCCTGGACTGGCCGACGGACCGCCTCGCCGGCGCGCTCGCGTGCCTCTCCTTCGGCGCGGCAGCCCTGGTCGGCTCCCTGTGGTCGGCGCTCGCCCGCGGCAACCGGTGCCACGACGCGGCCGGAAGGGTGGTGCGCCTGCACGGCATCCCCCTCGGCATCACGGCCCTCCTGACACTGTGGCTCCAGTCGGCCAACGACTGGCCCGCGCGCTCGCTTCCGATCATCTGGGGGATCGTCGCGGCGCTGATCCTCGCCAACATGGTGGGGTTCGTCGTGGCGGCGCTGCGCGGACAGATCGCCCGCGCGGGCGGGGAAGCGTGACGGCGGCCCGGCAGCGGTGAGGCCGGGTGGGACCGTCGGTCAGCCCGATACATCGGCGAGTACGCGCTCGGCCTTGGCCAGCGCCTTGTGCTGAAGCCGCACACGTGTCTCGAACGGCTCGCGGAAGCGGCCCGCTGCGTACTCGGCGCGGTACGTGCGTTCAAGGCCCCGCGCGATGTTCCCAAGTCCGCTGCTGCGCGCGCACGTTGCCTCGGCGGTGGCGAGCCGGACCTCGACCGCGTGCGCCCGACGATGGCTCACCCCGTGGGTCAGCGTGGGGACGCGCTCGCGCAGCGAGGCGGGGTCCGCGTACCGGTGACCCTGGCGGTTCATGCACACGGACCAGGAGTCGACGGCGGTCGCGAAGCGCTTGTTCCGCTTGATCCGGGGCTCGTACAGGGCGCCGAGCCCGGACACCGTCTTGTCCGCCGTGAACCAGGTCCTGAGGTCCCCGTACAGCGCGCGCAGCGCCTCGGCGTTGCAGCCGCCGGTAGCCATGCTCACGGTGCCGCCGCCGGGCGTGCGTGCCTCGACCGTCCCGGACTCGGGACCGCCGAACAGTGCGTTGCTCCAACGGAGTTGACCGTCACGCGAGAGCGTCCGGTAGTGCGCGACGTTGGGGTCGGCCTTGCGTGCCCGGTCCTGCTCGCGCTCGAGCTGTCCGCCGTACCCGTACTCGCGCGCCCAGCGCGGGTCGTCGAGTACGTAGCCGGGGGTGCGGAGTTCGTCGGCGGTCGGCTGCTTCGCCACCCCGTACCGGAAGCCCCGGTCCGCCATGCAGTGCTTGGTGAGCAGCTCCTGGGCGTGGGACACCTCGGCCAGCTGGGCGTCGCTGAGTTCGGCGACCCTGTCGGGGCCGCCCAGTTCGGTGTGCTTCGGTCGATCGGCATGACTGTCGCTCGAGCCGCAGCCCGTGGCGGCGACGGCGAGCGCCGTGCACATCGCGACCAGGCAGCTTCCGGCACTTCGCCCTCTACGCATCTCCTGCCCTCCCGTTGCCCTGTGGCCCTCAGGGTGTCGGGAGGAGGCGGGCGGGCGCGCCCTGGTTCGGCCGTGCCCGAAACACTCGGCTCGCGGGGGCTCAGCCCACCAACGCCCCGCTCAGCAGATGGCTGCCGAGCTGGGTGAGGCTGTGGTGCACCCGGTGACGTTCCCGGGTGCTGGCGATGAGTCCGGCGCGCCGCAGCACCGCCGCGTGCTCGCTCGCCGAGGACAGTGAAACCCCCGCCAGGCGCGCCAACTCCGTTGTCGTACACGGCTCTTGGAGGACCTGCAGAACCGCCGCCCGCGTGTGCCCGAGCAGCGGGGCGAGCCTCGGGCCCGGCCCGTCGGCCACCTCCGGGCTCAACGGCCGGGCCGGATACACCAGGACGGGCCACAGCGCCTCGTCCAGCAACGCGACCGGCGTGCGGCGACAGAAGTACGAGGGTACGAGGAGCAGCCCGCGCCCCTGGAGGTGGATGTCCCGTTCAACGGGGTAGTCGGCGACGAGCACGGGTGACTGCCAGCGCAGTATGGGCGCGAAGGTGCGCAGCATCTCCTCGGTGCCGAGCCGGCCCTGCGCCCCGGTCCGGTGCCGCCGGTCGCCCTCGACGCGGGCCGCGATCTGCGGCCAGGCCGGCGCCAGTACCGAGGCGTGGTAGATGCGCAGGGCCTGGCCGAGCCGGTGCACCGAACCCAGGTCACCGGCGGCCAGCGGCCGACTCCACGCGGGCAACGTGCTGTTCTGGGCCGCCAGCAACGTCATCTCCGCGCGTAGCTGACGGCGGGGAGTGGACAGGACGGCATCGATTCCGCACTCGAGCCCGGCGAGACCCGCGGCGGGCGTCAGGAAGTCCGGGAAGTAGCCGCGCGGCGGCATCAGCGGCGACAGCATCCGCAGCGCGCTCATGTCGCGCGGGCACTGCCGCCTCCGCCACGCGTTGAGCACCGGTTCACGCCGCATCTCCCGGAGTTGATGCAGGCTCAGCACGATTTCCCAGAGCGGATCCGGTTCCTCGGCGATCCTGGTCCGGGCCAGATCCCCGGCACTGAAGTGAATACGCAGCACGGCTTCCCCCGAATCCGCCACGGCGTTGGGTGGTGCGGACACCCGCTCCGGGGTGGTCAGGTGAACCGGAACGCGCGCCGTCCTGAAGTGTCCTATGCTGGGACCATAGTGGCGAGAACGGCGGTTCTCAAGGCGGCGCGCGAGGCGCGTCGGGCGCTCAAGGGGCGTGCGGGGGCCGTGGGTTGGCGGCGAGTCGTTTGGAGGAGGCGTCCCGTTGATACCGGACGACCTGCGGGTTCATGTGGTCGAGGTGGCGGACGATCTGTTCTACACCCACGGTGTCCACCCGGTGACGATGCACCGCATCCGTGACGCGGCGGGCGTGCCGCTGAAGCGGCTCTATCAGATGTTCCCCTCCAAGGACCTGCTCCTCGCGGCCTGCCTCGACCGGCGTGACCAGATCGCGCGTTCGGCGATCGGGCAGCGCGTCGGCTCGATCGAGGACCCCGTCGCGAAGCTCCTCGGCCCGTTCGACTTCCTGAACGACTGGTTCCGCCAACCGGGCTTCCACGGCTGCGTGTTCGCGGGCGCTTTCGGGGAGGTGGGCGCCGCCGCGCCGATCGTCGTGACCGCCGTGCAGACCCACAAGCTCGCCCTGCGCGCCCTCCTGACGGAGTTGGCGGAGGCCGCGGGTGTGCGCGACTCGGTCGCGGTGGGCGCCCAGTTGGCCGTGCTGTTCGACGGGGCGATGGCCCTCGCGACGTTCTCCGGGGACGCGGACGCCGCACTGCACGCGCGCAAGGCGGCGCAAGCGGTGCTGGCCGCGGGACTGTGACGGCTACCCACGAAATGTTCGTGGGTAGCCGTCACAGTCCCGGACGGCGCGTGCGGATGCGCGCTACTCCGGCTCCAATACGAAGGTGTACTCGGCCTGGAGGTACGGCTCCGTGAGCTTGCTTCCGTCCGGTGGTGGGGCGGATGCCGGGTGGCGTTCCGTGAAGGGGACGACCAGGGAGTCCTTCGTGCCGAACACGACGTCGCTGTCCAGGTATTGACCGCCCTCCCGGAACAGGTGGGTGATCAGCCTGTGGTGGCCGGGGTGATCGATGAGGAAGTGCACGTGCGCCGGGCGGAAGTGGCTGATCCGGGTCCTGTGGATCAGTTCGCCCACCGGGCCGTCCATGGGGATGGCGTAGCCGAGGGGCGCGACGGTGCGGATGCAGTACGTGCCGTCCCCGCGGGTGGTGTACTTCGCGCGCAGCCGGGCCTCGTCGACCCCGGGGACCTGGGACTCGTACGCGCCGTCGGTGTCGGCCTGCCATACGTCGAGGACGACGTGGGGGAGCGGCGTGCCCGCCGTGTCGGTGACCGTGCCGGTGAGGAAGAGCGGGGTGCCGGGGAGGCCGTCCGACATGTCGTGGGCGTAGGGCACGGCGGGGGAGCCGTCGATGTGGAACGGGCCGAGGACCGTGGCGGGCGTGGCACGCTCGGAGAAGCGGTGGCCGAGTTCCACGGTGAGCATGCTCAGGCCCAGGACGTCGGAGGCCAGCACGAGTTCCTGGCGTTTGTCGTCGCTGAGTCGGCCGGCGGCCGTGAGCCAGGTGATCGCGGCCGCCCACTCGTCCTCCGTCAGGTTCACCTCGCGGGCGTACGCGTGGAGGTGGCGGACGAGGGAGGTCATCAGCTCGGCCAGGCGCGGGGACTCGGCCGTGGACCAGCGGTCGACGGCCAGTTCGGTGAGATCGTGCTCGTCGGTGGACACGGGCTACTCCTGCGGGGAGTCGGGGGTCGGAGGGATCGGAGTGCTGTGCTGTTCCACTGAGGCGAAGATGTCCCGGGCGACCGGCGTGCGGATCTCCTCCGCCAGCTGTCCGATCAGGCCCGCGGTGCGGGCGAGCAGGGCGAAGCCGCGCAGGAGGGGGAGCGGGAGGCCCAGGTCGGCGAGGGCGGCTCCGCACACCCCGGCGCCGTTGAGGGGGAGTGTGCGGCCGAGGACGCTCGGGTGGGTGCGGCCGATGGCCTCGAAGAGGGTCAGGTGCGGGCCGAAGACGCCTTCCTCGCGGGCGATGTCCATGAGGCGCCGGGTGCGCGGGTCGCCCTCCTTGTGGAGGTGGTGGCCGAGTCCCGGGATCAACTGGTGTGCGGCGCGGCTGTGTTGGAGGGTGCGGAGTGCGATCGTGTCCCAGGCCGGGCGGTCGTCGGGCGATGGTGGGGCGTCGCCCAGGGAGGTCACCACCGCGTTGAGGAAATGGCCCGTGTCCTCGGTGACGCCCAGGAAGCGGGAGCCGCCGCCCAGGAGCCCGGCGGCGAGGGCGCCCTGGACCGAGTCCGGGGCGGAGAGGTACGTGAGGCGGGAGACGATCGCGGTCGGGGTGAAGCCGTGGTCGGCGAGCGCGGCCAGGACCGCCTCGAAGACGCGGGTCTCGCCGGGGCTCGGGCGGCGCTGCGTGGCCAGCCAGAACGCCAGCTCGCCGAATCCGACGGAGCCCATGATGTCCTCGGCCAGGTCCTGGCCGAGGAGCGTGATCCGTTTCGGGTCCGATGCGCCCAGGGCGGTCGGGTAGGAGGCGTGGGTGGGGGATGTCGAGTGGGGCGGCTCGTCAGGCATGTGGGGGCTCCCTGGTCGGGGGCTTCGCCAGCCAGGTGCGCAACTCCTCGCCGTGCTCGTTCAGTTCGGGCGGCGGCAGGCGGTACGCGGCCGGGGTCGCCGAGAAGCGGATCGGGTGGCGGGTCGTGGGCAGGGCGCGGTCGCCCTCGCCGACCGTGACGACCGGGTCAAGGCCGAACTCCTCAGCCATCGCGAAGCCGCCGTCGATCGTGTTGATCGGGCCGCTCGGGACTCCGGCCTTCACGAGCAGCGTGAACCATTCGTGCGCGCCGCGCGTGGCCAGGCGCTCGACGAGGATCGGGCGCAGTTCGTCGCGGTGCGCCGTGCGGTCGGCGTTGCGGGCGAAGCGAGGGTCGTCTGCGGTGTGTGGGATGCCTAACGCCTCGCACAGCGTGCGGAATTGGCCGTCGTTGGCGGCGGCGACGATCAGGTCGTGGTCGGCCGTCGGCAGCGGTTCGTACGGGAAGACGCTGGGGTGGGCGTTGCCCATGCGGTACGGGACCGTGCCCCCGGCGACGTACGCGGAGCTGTGGTTGACGAGGCCGGTGAGGGCGGAGGAGAGCAGGTTCACCTCGACGTGCTGACCCTCTCCGGTGGCGTCGCGGTGGCGCAGCGCCGCGAGGATGCCGATGGCGGCGTGGTTGCCCGCCATGACGTCGAAGACGGAGATACCGGCCCGGAACGGCGGGCCCTCCGGGGCCCCGGTCAGGCTCATCAGTCCTGACATGGCCTGCACCATCAGGTCGTAGCCGGGGACGTCGCGGCCCGCTCCGGTGCCGAAGCCGGTGATGGACGTGTAGACGAGGCGGGGGTTCGTGGCGTGGACCGTCTCGAAGTCGAGGGCGAAGCGGTCCAGGGCGCCGGGGCGGAAGTTCTCTATCAACACGTCGGCGCGGTTGGCGAGTTCGGCTGCGAGGCCGGCGTCGGACTCCTCTCGCAGGTCCAGGGTCAGGGAGCGCTTGCCGCGGTTGATGCCGAGGTAGTACGTCGAGACGCCGTCGTGGACCGGCGGCATCCAGGTGCGGGTGTCGTCGCCGCGCGGGCCCTCCACCTTGATGACGTCGGCGCCGAGATCGGCGAGCAGCATCGTCGCGTACGGGCCCGCGAGAATCCGGGAGAAGTCGGCGACGAGGATGCCCGACAGCGGTCCCGCGGCGGGGGGTTGGTCGGATGGGGTGCTTGGCGGCATGGACCCAGCCTCTCCGTGTCCGGACGCCGGACACTTGTCCGTGCGGGCGATTGTGGGCTCGGCGGGAGTGGGCGTCAAGGAGTGGGCGCGCCCTCGGGGCTCCGCCCCGGCCCCCGCTGCTCAAGCGCCGCAGGGGCTTGATCGGCCGACTTCGGCGCCGACGTCACATGTGGCACCGACTCCACCCGGGCGAAGTCCAGGCTGATCTCTCCCGCCGCGTGCAGCAGGCGCGGCAGGTGGTCGTGCACCAGGACCTCGACCGACGTCTCCGCCGCGTGCGCGTTGACGTTGACACTGGCGATCACGCGGCCCGTGCCGTCCCGCAGGGGCGCCGCCACTGAGCGGATGCCGCGGGCGAGCTGCTCGTCGGTGAGGGCCCAGCCGCGGGCCCGAACGTCGCACAACTCCGGTTCCCACTCGGCGCGTTCGGGGCGCCAGAGTGGCGTGAGGCCCGAGCGGCTCGGCTCGGCGAGGACCCGCGCCGCCTCGTCCGGGGTCAGTGCGGCGAGCAGTACCTTGCCGAGGGAGGTCTGTAGCGCGGGGAAGCGCGTGCCGATCTGTACGGACAGCGTGACGATCTTCGGGCGGGCCACCCGGGCGACGTAGACGATGTCCGAACCGTCGAGCTGCGCGATCGAGCAGGACTCGTCCGTCTGCTCGACGAGACGCTCCAAGTGGGGGCGCGCCACGTCCCACAGGCCCATCGACCGGACGTAGGAGACCCCGAGGTCGAGCACGCGCGGCGTGAGTGCGAAGCCTGCGGCGCATTGGCGGACGTAACCGAGTTCGGTGAGCGTCAGCAGGATGCGGCGCGCGGTCGGGCGGGCGAGGCCCGTGCCGCTCGCGACCTCGGCGAGCGACATCACCGGCCGGCCCGGCCGGAACGCGGCGATCACGTCCAGGCCGCGGGCGAGTGCCTCGATGAAGTCGGGGCCGGTTCCTTCGCGGGGCATGGCGGCTCCTCCGTGCCGTGGAAGTTTCCAACTCCCCATTGTGCATGGGGGGATTGACAGAAGAGTGCGCCTTCATCAGCATCGGTGGCAATGGCCGACCGGCATACGGACACTCGTCCGAAGTGGCCCGAGTGTGACGGAGTGCCGGAGAGGAGACCGGTGATGCGTCGCTCAGCTCCCTCAGCTCCCTCGGATCCGCCGGATCCGTCGAACTCGTCTAACCCGCCGCAATCGTTCCCGCCCGGACGGCCCGTCGCCCTGCGCGGCGGCACCGTACTGCCCATGGACCGTGCCCGCCGGGTCCTGCCCGACACCGACGTGCTGGTCATCGATGACCGCGTCGCCGCCGTGGGGCCACAACTCCCCGTCCCGGGCGGCACATTGGAGATCGACGCCACCGACGGCATCGTCATGCCCGGCATGATCGACACCCATCGGCACATGTGGCAGACGGCCATGCGCGGTTACGGCGCCGACTGGACGCTCAGCCAGTACTTCGTCTGGTACTACCTCGAACACGGCACCGCCTTCCGCCCACAGGACATCCACGCGGGCAACCTGCTCGCCGCCGTCGAGGCGCTCGACGCGGGAGTCACGACGGTCGTCGACTGGTCGCACGGCTTGCAGAGCACCGGGCACGCCGAGGCCGCCGTGGACGCGCTGCGCTCCGTGCCCGGCCGGGACGTCCTCGCGTACGGCAACATCCAGCAGGCGCCCGCCACATGGGCCACGGCCCCCGACTTCCGCGCCTTCGCGCGCCGGTACGTCACCGAGGCCGACGACATGCTCGGCTTCCAGCTCGCCTTCGACGTCACCGGCGACCCGGCCTTCCCCGAGAAGCCCGCCTTCGAGGCCGCCCGCGAACTCGGCGTCCCCGTCAGCACGCACGCCGGGGTGTGGGGTGCCACCAACGACGACGGCATCCGCCTCATGCACGAGCACGGGTTCATGACACCCGAGACGGTGTACGTGCACGCGGCGACGCTGTCACCCGACGCGTACCACCGCATCGCGGCGACCGGCGGCTCGGTGTCCGTGTCCACGGAGAGCGAGCAGAGTGCGGGCCAGGGGTATCCGACGACCTGGGCGTTGCGCGCCCATGGCATCCCGGTGTCCCTGTCGATGGACACGAGTGTGTGGTGGAGCGGCGATCTGTTCTCCGCGATGCGTACGACGCTGGGCGCCGACCGGGCCCGCGAGCATCTGGAGGCGCACGCGCTGGGGGAGACCGTCACACACTCCGCGCTGCGGGCGGAGCAGGTGGTGGAGTGGGCGACCGTCGGTGGCGCGCGGGCACTCGGCCGTGACCGCGACCTCGGCAGCGTGGAGGAGGGCAAGAAGGCGGATCTCGTTCTCATCAAGAACGATGACTCGCCCGTCTCCTTCCCGCTCCTCAACCCCTATGGGCACGTGGCCTTCCAGGCCCAGCGCGGTGACGTGCACACTGTCCTCGTCGACGGGCGGGTGGTGAAGCACGAGCACCGCCTCGTCGACATCGACCTCGCCGCCGTACGACGCGAGGCCGAGGCCACCGTCGAGCACCTGCGGTCGACGCTGGGCGAGGAGGCGTGGCGGGCCGGGATGAACCCCGACATCCCCGAGACGAAGATCCTCGACAACCCCTACACGTACACGGACTTCCGGTCGGGAACGACCCACGGCCGGTGATCGACGGCGAGCGGTCGACGGCGATTCGTTGGCAGGAGGTCGCGTCGAGGGCATCGCGTGCAGTGTGAAAGAATTTCACCCTGCCGGTGTGAGCACGGTCCGATGGAGACCGTCGACGCCACCATCTCTTTTTCCGTTCTCCGGATGCCGCGGCCGTTTCCCCCGGTCGCGCCGTGTCCGGACGTCGGCATGAGCGGGTGGGGCAGGACGCCCGCCCCGGCGCCTGCCCCTGTCCACCTCGCGCGACGGAACGACGGAACCAAGCCACATGACACAACTGGATGAGATGGCCGCGAGCCCGGGCGCCGCAGGCCCGGTGGACAGTGCGCAGGGCGCGGACGGCGGTGACAAGCCCAGCCGTTACGCGAAGAAGGCGGTGTTCGCCTCCTCCCTCGGCTACGCGATGGACGGCTTCGACCTGCTGATCCTGAGCTTCGCCCTCGCCGCCATCTCCGCCGACCTGGGCCTGGACAAGGCGCAGGGCGGCTCGCTCGCCACCATCACGCTCATCGGCGCCGTCGTCGGCGGACTCGGGTTCGGGATGCTCGCCGACCGGATCGGCCGGGTGAAGGTCCTCACGTACTCGGTGATCTTCTTCGCCGTGTTCACCGGCCTCTCGGCGCTCGCGACCTCGTACGGGGAGCTGTCCGCGTTCCGGTTCCTGGCCGGCGTCGGCATCGGTGGCGAGTTCGGCATCGGCATGACGCTCGCCGCGGAGGCGTGGCCGAGCAAGAAGCGGGCCCGCGCCACGTCGCTGGTCGCGCTCGGTTTCCAGGCGGGTGTGCTGGCCGCCGCGCTCATCTCGGCGCCGGTGCTCGGCGCCTGGGGCTGGCAGGGTTTGTTCCTGATCGGCGCGGTGCCCGCGGTGGTCGCCATCGCGCTGCGCTCCCGGCTGCACGAGCCCGAGCACTTCACGCGCACCCGCAGCGAGGGCCCGCGCCTGTCGACGCTCGCCTCACTGAGGCTGCTGGTGAAGGACGGCCCCACGGCCCGCGCCAGCTTCGGCGTCCTGGTCCTGACCTCGGTCCAGAACTTCGGCTACTACGGCATCATGACGTGGCTGCCGACCTACCTGAGCGAGCGGTTCGGCTACAGCCTCACCAAGTCCTCGGGCTGGACCGCCGTCACCGTCGTCGGCATGGCGCTCGGCATCCTCCTCTTCGGCGAACTCGCCGACCGCCTCGGCCGCCGCAGGACGTTCTGGTTCTTCCAGGTCGGCGCGGCCGTCTCCGTCCTCGCGTACAGCCAGCTCGTCTCGCCCTGGGCGCTGCTCGTCGGCGGCGCCGTGATGGGCCTCTTCGCCAACGGCATGACCGGCGGCTACGGCGCGCTGATGGCCGAGCTGTACCCGACGCAGGTGCGGGCCACCGCGCAGAACACCCTGTTCAACATCGGCCGTGCGGTGGGCGGCTTCGCGCCCGTCGTCGTGGCCCTGTGCGCGGACCGGTGGGGCTTCGCCGTCGCCATCGGCCTGCTGTCCGCGATCTACGTCGCCGACATCCTCGCCATGTTCGTCATCCCGGAGCGCAAGGGCGCGCGGCTCGCCTGAGGGCTTGTGGCAGCACCCGCGCAGGGTGCTCGCCTTTGGGGCGGGCGGGCCGCATGCTGGGACCGGACGCCCGCGCCGAAGGGGAGGCCGCCGTGACCGCTCGCGATCAGGACCTGCGTACCCAGAAGATCTGGGCCCGCGACGCGCCCCACTACGACGGCTGGATGCGCCGCTTCGACCGCCTCATGCTCCGCGGCGGGCGCGACCGGCTGTGCGAGCGGGCGCACGGCCGGGTCCTGGAGGTCGCCGTCGGCACCGGCCTGAACCTGCCGCACTACCCCAAGGGCACCGACCTGACCGGGGTCGACCTCTCCCCGGACATGCTGGCCCGCGCCCGGGTGCGGGCCGCGGACCTGGGCGTCGACGCCACGCTCAGCGAGGCGTCGGCGACCCGGCTCCCGTTCCCCGACGGCTCCTTCGACACGGTCGTCTGCGCGCTGGCCCTGTGCTGCATCCCCGACGACCGCGCGGCCGTCGCCGAGATGCACCGCGTCCTCGCACCTGGCGGCACGCTCCTCCTGATCGACCATGTCATCAGCCACCGATTCGCCGTCCGCACGCTCCAGCGGGCCATCGAACCCCTGATGCTGAAACTCGCCGACGACCACCAACTCCGCCGCCCGCTGCACCTCGTACGGGAGGCGGGATTCAGCGTCGTCGAGCGTGAGCGCTACAGCTTCGGTGTGATCGAACGGCTCGTCGCGGTCAAGTCCGGGCAGGAGTGAGGGAGTCCACGACGGCGGCGAGGTCCGCGCCCGCGCGCAGCAGTTCCACGGAGCGCGCGGCGATCTGGTCGAGGCGTTCCACGAGGATGCGCCGGACGCGCTCAGGACCGCCGCCCTCCTCCAGTGAGTGCAGCGAGTCGATGATGTCCCGCACCGCGGGAATGCCGTATCCGCTGCCGCGCAGCGCCGCGACGATCCTGGCCGCGCCGATCGCCGAGGGGGCGTAGCGGCGGGCCCGGAGCGAGGTCACACGATCGGGCGCGACGAGGCCCTCCCGCTCCCAGAAGCGCAGCGTCGAGGTGCGGACGCCGAGCGCGGCGGCGAGTTCGGTGATGGTCATGGTGTCATCGCCCTCGGCCGCGGCATGGTGTGCGGCCTCGGACTCGATCGCCCACAACGCCCGCTGGGCGCGCAGCACTTCGTCGCGTTCGCGTGCGAGGCCGGCATGCACGGCGCTGATCGCGGCGGCCGCCTCCGCGAGCGTCCGCGTCCACAGCTGTGCCATCAGCTGCCGGGCGGCGACGGGCCCGATGGCTCCGGCCAGCCCCCGGTAGGCGCGCAGCGCCCGTACATGGACGGGTGTGTAGACCCGGTAGCCATTGCTCGACCGCGCGGCCGCCGGAACCACCCCGAGCCGTTCCAGGTCGCGCACCTGTTGCACGGAGTACCCCGACTCCCTGGCGACGTCGACGGTCCTGAGCGCGATCTGGTCTGCCATCGATCCCCTCTCAACCCCACATAAGCACTTCAAGCCGATGCTTGAACCATGACCAGCGACACGAGTATGGAACAGATCATCACGAGCGTGCGCGGCTTCGACGGCGCGCTCGTCCTCGCTCCGGAGCCCGGCGGCGATGCCCCCGAGATCGCTTGGGGCGACGCGTTCTTCTACTACGCGCCGGACGGCGAGGTCCCGCAGGCCGTGCAGCCGTACGGGACGATCGTCACCAAGAACTACCCGGGCGATGTGCTGTCGGACCTGGACGCACCCGGCCGCCTGCGGGTGAACATCCAGACCGACCGGGCCACGTTCCGACAGCTCACTGGAGAGTCCTCTGTGGACTACGCGGCCGTCGACACCGTGCTGCCGCACCCCGTGTACGGCGCCCAGGGCTGGGTCTGCGTCGTCAATCCCGGCGAGCGGACGTACGACACGGTCCTGCGGCTGCTGCGCGCCGCGCACGACGCGGCACGCGCCCGTTCCGAGCGCCGTCGGCAGGCGTGATCAGCAGACCGTGCCCGGCCGTGCGGCCGTCGCCCGCAGCAGCTCCCGCACCAGCTCGAAGTCGACGGCGGCCGCCTTCCGGAACCGCAGACACCCCTTGCCCATGTCCTGTCCGGCGAGCCGCTCGGTGAAGGCCTCACGCACGTCGCCGCGCATCAGATAGAAGGAGATGTACTGCTTCTGGCTCGCGAACGCGATCTCGGCGACACCGTCCCGCTCGTAGGCGGGCATGCCGTACGCCATGACCTCCGTGAAACCGGCCAACTCGGCGCGGCACAGCCGCCGGAGCTCGCTGAGCGCGGGCTTGCGCTCGTCGGGCAGTTCGGCGAGGTAGTCGTCCACGTTCGCGGCGGAGCTTTGCACCATGTCGTGATCGTACGTTGCCGGTTTCATGGCCGTCGGCGTGCTCGCTCACGCCTCGGCGCCGGAGACCTGGCACTCCGCTTCCCGTACGTGACGTGGTGTGTCGGCGACGGGCGTCGTCGGTCGGCGGGTGCCCGCGCGGGTGGCGCCGATGCCGGCTGCGACCACGAAGGCGATGCCGACCGCGGGGGCCAGGCCGGGATTCTGGCCGAGCACGACGAGGCCGACCAGCAGCGCGATGGCGGGTTCGAGGCTCATCAGGGTGCCGAAGGCCGACGTGGTCAGGCGGCGCAGGGCGAGGAATTCGAGGGCGAAGGGCAGGACGGGGCTCAGGGCGGCCAGGGCGAGCATGATCCACAGGGTCGGCCAGGTGACGTGGGCCGAGACGGCGGGCGCGGCGATGAGCATGCCGAGCACGCCGGCGACGGGCATGGAGACCGCGAGCCCCTTCAGGCCGGTGACACGGTCGCCTACGCGCTGGGTGAGCAGGATGTAGGCGGCCCAGCAGCCGGCCGCGGCGAGTGCGTACACCACGCCGAGCGCGTCGAGGCCGCCGTGCCAGGGTTCGGTCAGCAGGACGACGCCGATCGCGGCCGCCGCGGTCCATATCCGGCGGCCGTGGCCGGGCCCGAACAGGGAGACCGCCAGCGGGCCCAGGAACTCCAGCGCGCTCGCCGTGCCCAGGGGCAGGTGGGCGAGGGCCAGCATGAAGAACACCATCATCCCCGCGGTCGCGGCGCCGAGCACCGTGCAGGCCAGCAGGTCCGACGGCGTGAAGTCACGGCGGCGGGGCCGGACGAGGACGAGCAGGATCAGACCGGCCCAGCCCAGGCGGAGGCCCGCCGTGCCCAGCGCGGTGAGCTGGCCGAAGAGGGGGACGGTCAGGGCCGAGCCGAGCTGGACGGTGGACATGGAGGCGACCGCCATCGCGAATCCGGCTTGCGCGCCGCTGGGACGGGAGCGGTGTAGGGGCTGGGGCGAACTCATGGGCCATAGTCAATGCCCCATGCATCGTTCGTGTCCACGTGCCGATCATGGACGTACTGTTCGATGATCCTGGACAATGGCGGGATGGAGACACGACGGCTGCGACTCTTGGTGGAGCTGTCCCGGCTGGGCTCGATGCGCGCGGTCGCGGACACGGTGGGCACCACGACCTCGACGGTCTCGCAGCAACTCGCCGTGCTGGCCCGGGAGATGGGGGCCGAGCTGATCGAGCCGGAGGGGCGGCGGGTGCGGCTCACCCCGGCCGGACGGCGACTGGCCGAGCATGCCGCGGTGATCCTCGCGGCCGTCGAGACCGCGCGCCTCGACCTCGCTCCGGGGGCCGAGCCGAACGGAACACTGCGGGTGGCCGGGTTCGCCACCGCCATCCGCGTCCACCTGCTGCCCCTCGTCACCGAGCTGGCGGCCGGCCATCCCCGGCTGCACATCCTCGTCCGTGAGCACGAACCCGCTGAGGCCCTGGAACTGCTCGCGGCGGACGAGACCGATCTCGCGCTCACCTACGACTACAACCTGGCCCCCGCGGACCCGGACCCGGCGCTGCACACCACCGCGCTGTGGACCGCGCCCTGGGGCCTTGGCGTCCCCGCCGACGCCGAGGTGTCCGATGGGGCGGACACCCTTGAGGTCTTCGACGGGTTCCGCGCGCAGGACTGGATCGTGAACTCCCGTGGCACCTCCGACGCGACGGTCATCCACACCCTGGCCTCCATGGCGGGGTTCACACCCCGTGTCACCCACCAGGCGGACAGCCTCGACCTGGTCCAGGGCATGATCACCGCCGGGCTCGGAGTGGGACTGCTCCCCATGGACACCCCCACCGTCCCCGGGGTCCGGCTGCTGCCGCTCACCGGCCCCGAGGTGGTGCTGCGCGCCCATGTCGTCGGGCGCCACGGCCGCCTGGGCTGGCCGCCGCTCGCACTGGTCACCGACCTCCTCGCCCAGCGGACCGCGTCCCGGGCGACCGGTCAGTAGCCGGGGTATCAGCAGCTGCCGTATCAGTGCTGCTGTATCAGTAGCTGTCGTAGCTGGGCTCACCGTTCGGCCGGTAGACGCCGACGACGGTGCCGCCCTTCGTCGCCGAGACGCTGACCGGTTCGAGGGCGGTGGGGATCGCCCCGCCGGCGAACAGCCGCTTGCCGGTGCCGATGACGACCGGGTGGATGGTCAGCCGGTACTCGTCGACGAGCCCGTTGCCCATCAGGGTCTGGGCGAGGTCGCCGCTGCCGACGACGTTGATCTCACCGCCACCGGACGCTTGCAGCTTGCGCACCGCGTCGACGACGTCGCCCTCCAGAAGCGTGGAGTTCTGCCACTCGACGGACGTCAGGGTCCGGGACGCCACGTACTTGCGCATGCTGTTCATCCGCTCGGTGAACGGGTTGCCGGGATCGGCGGTCGGCCAGTACGAAGCGAAGAGCTCGTACGTCTTGCGGCCCAGCAGCATCGCCTCGGCGTGCTCGTACCAGCCGGCGATGGCCGCGCCGACCTCCTCGTCGTCCGTCGGCTTCTGCCAGCCGCCGTGCTCGAACCCGTTCTCGGCGTCCTCGTCGGTGGCGCCCGGCGCCTGCATCACGCCGTCCAGCGTCAGGAACGTACAGACGATGATCCTGCTCATGGTGTGCTCCCTTCGTCGACGGGTAGACCGGACAACCGCCGGAAACTCATCGAAGGGACCCTCCGGGAGCACACCGCACCGCGCGGCCGTCTACAGCCCGTCTACAGCCCGTACGTCTTGCCGATGATGTCCCGCTGGATCTCGCTCGTCCCGCCGTACACCGTCGACACGACCGTCGCCCGCAGCAGGGCCTCCATGCCGTACTCGGTGGCATAGCCGTAGCCACCCATCATCTGCATGCCCTCCAAGGTGATGTGCTTCGCCAGCTCCGTGCACTTGAGCTTCGCCATCGAGGCCTCGCGGGGGAACACCTTGCCCGGCTCCGCGTCGATCGTCGCGGCGGTGTCGTCCAGGAGGAGCTGCGCGCACTCCAGTTCCGTCGCCATGTCGGCGATGCGGTGCTTGAGCGCCTGGAAGGAGCCGATGGGGCGGCCGAACTGCTCGCGCTGGCGGACGTACGCCAAGGTGTCGTCGAAGGCCCGGCGCGCCACGCCCAGCATCATCGCGGCGAGGATCATCCGCTCCAGGTTCAGGCCCGCCATCAACTGCGTCCAGGCCTTCCCCGGCGCGCCGACCACCGCCGAGTCCGGGACGAAACAGTCCGTGAAGTAGAGGTCGTTGACCTCCTTGCCGCCCATCGTGTCGATGCCCCTGATGGTCAGGCCCTCGGCGTCCGCCGGCACCATGAACTGGGTCAGGCCCTCGTGCTTCGCCGAACCCGGTTCCGTGCGGGCGATGAGGAGGATGTGGTCGGCGAAGTGCGCGTTGGAGCACCACGTCTTCTGGCCGTTGACCAGATAGCCGCCCGCGGTGCGCTCCGCACGGCAGGTCAGCGCGCCCACGTCCGAACCGGCGCCCGGCTCGGACATCGAGACCGACTCGACCCGGCCGTTCACCACGCCTTCGAGGATGGTGCGCTTCTGCGCCTCGGTGCCGAACTTTTCGTACGCCGCCGCGGTGATGATCGTCGTCCCGAAACCGCTGATGGGGGCCCGGCCGTAGGACGTCTCCTGGAGGAAGAGGGAGAGATCCACCATGCCGCGTCCTGCGCCGCCGTACTCCTCGGGGACGGCGATGCCGAGCCAGCCGAGCTTCGCCATCTTCTCGTACAGCTGCTGGTTGTGGTGCTCCGCGCCATTGGCCGTCAGCTTGTCGCGCTGTTCCTTCGTGCCGCACTCGCGACCGCAGAAGTCCGCGATGGCCTTGACCAGATCGCCACGTTCATCGGACAGGACTCGGGGCATGGTGTGTCTCCTGAGGAATACGAAAGGTGTGTACGTGACGTGTGGTCAGCCGTTGCGTACCGCGGGGAAGACGGTGTGCAGCAGGTGGAGCACCGAGCGGGTGAGCATCACGTGCAGGTCGTCACGGGTGAGCGTGCCGCGCTCCAGCCACTCGTGGGACGCGGACTTGAGCATGGCGCTGTGGGCGCGGATCATCGCGCGGAGCTTCTCGCGGCCCGCGTCCTCGTCGACGTCCGTCATCATGGCGGCTTCGAGGATCCGGTCGGTGGCGATCTCGTCGGCCTCCAGCATGATCCGGTCGACCTCCGGGTCGCCGAGGGACTCCATGCCGATGGCCGCGAGCCACATCTCCCGGTTCCGCTCGACGACTTCGAGCCAGCGGTCGACGCAGACGGCCAGGCGCTCCTCGGCCGTGGTCCGCGGCAGCCGCTGTGACACGGAGGCCGGGATGACCATCATCTGCCGCACCACTTCCAGGTACAGCTGCCGCTTGTCGCCGAAATAGTGGTTGACCAGGGCCCGGGCCACGCCGGACTCGGCCGCGATGTCCGAGATCGACACCGAGGCGTAGCCGGCGGACCCGAACCGTCGGCGGGCCACGGCGAGGATCTCGGCGCGGCGCGCGTCGGGTTCCATCCGGCGCCGCCGGGTGGCCTGGGCCTTGCCTCCCATGGGCGCGTTACTCCTTGCCGGCGGACGCGTGCGACTCGTCCGACTCATTCGGCTCGTCCGGCTCGTACAGCGACTCGATCGTCGCCGCGTACAGGTCGTCGATGGCCCGGCGGCGCAGGCTCAGCTTGGGCGTCAGCTCGCCGGTCTCCGCGGTCCACGGGCCCGCGACGACCCGGTACCGCTTGACCTGTTCCACCCGCGAGAGCACCGCGTTGGCCTCCTCGACCGCGGCGTCCAGCGCCGTCAACACATCGGCGTGCACGGCGAGTTCGTCGAGTCGGGTCGTGGGGAGGCCGTTGGCGCGCGCCCAATGCGGCGCCGCCTCCTCGTCGAGGACGAGCAGCGCCGTGAGATAGCGGCGCCGGTCGCCGATCGCGACGGCCTGGCCGATCAACGGGTGTGCCCGCAGCAGCGACTCGATCTTCGTCGGGGCGATGTTCTTGCCGCCGGCGGTGATGATGAGTTCCTTCTTGCGGTCCGTGACGGTGACGATGCCCCGGGAGTCGACGGTCCCGACGTCACCGGTCGGCAGCCAGCCGTCGGCGTCCGTGCCGGAGGCGATGTCGCCGTCCGCTTGGAGGTAGCCGGAGAAGACGACGGGGCCGCGGACGAACAGTTCGCCGTCCTTGGCCTCCCTGACCTCGATGCCGGGCCCCGGGCGGCCGACCGAGCCGAGGGCGAACACGTCGGGTGTGCTGACCGTGGCCGCGCCCGTCGTCTCGCTCAGGCCCCACACCTCGTACACGGGCAGGCCCACGCTCGCCAGGAACTCCAGGACGGCCGTGGGGATCGGCGCGGCGCCGCTGAACGCCCGCAGGCAGTCGTCGAAGCCGATCGCGGCGCGCAGCGGGCGCAGTGCCAGCTCGTCCAACGTCTGTAGCTGCTCGGCCAGTTCGGTCGGTACGTCCTTCCCCGCGGAGCGCAGCCGGAAGACTTCGAGCGCCGTCTTCTGCGCCTGCGCCAGGGCCGTCGCCTGCTGCTCGGGCAGCGCCGCGAGCTGGGTGCGCAGGCCGGTGGTGAGCTTCTCCCACACCCGTGGCACACCGAAGAAGCCGTGCGGGCGGACCTTCTGCAGCGCGGGCAGCAGCTGGTCGGGGGAGGGGCAGATGGTGACATGCCCTGCGCTGCAGATCGGCATGTAGATCCCGAGGACCCGCTCCGCGATGTGCGCCATCGGCAGGTACGCGACCGAACGCGGGTGCTCGGGCAGCGGCACCAACTGCTCCTGCATGACGGACTCGTGGATGACGTTGCGGTGCGAGAGCACCACGCCCTTGGGGTCGCCGGTGGTGCCCGAGGTGTAGACGAGGGCCAGCGGCTGGTCCGTGGTGACGGCGTCGGTGAGCGTCTCGAAGGCGGCGTCGTCGGGCGGCAGCGCATTGCGCACGGCCGCGTAGCTGACGAATCGCGGGTCGTCGGTGGGTGCGGCCGACCAGTCGAGGACGACGACGGCGCGCAGATGGGGCAGGTCGTCGAGGACCGGCGCCCAGCGCCGCACCTGCTCCTCGCCCTCCAGGACCAGCACGGTGGCCGCGCTGTGCCGGGCGATGACGCCGATCTGCTCGGTGCTCAGGGTGTCGTACGTGCTGCAGGGCAGCGCGCCGATGTGGGCGGCGGCCAGGTCGGTGACCCAGTGCTCGGCCCGCTTCGACATCGCGATGAGCAGGCGATCGCCGCGGCTCAGGCCGAGTTGGCCGAGGCCGCGGGTGAGTGCGGCGGTCTCGGCGCGCAGTTGGGTCCAGGTCAGGGTGCCCGCGTCCGGACCGATGCCGGTGGTGAGGGCGGGTCGGTCCCCGAACTCCTGGGCGTTGCGGCGCAATAGCTTGGTGATCGTCAGTCCGTCAACGGACTGACGTAGCGGCTCTGTTGACGTCACGGCGGCTCCCGGAAACGTACGACGGAACGTGCGGGGTGGGGCGGACTGTGCGTGAGCGGTGCCCACCGTGGACCGTTATTGGCGCTGTGTCAATAAGTCGCGTCGTCGTAGCCGGGGACCAGTTCCGGTGGCTGGGCCTACGCCGGTGGGCCCAGCATCGGCACCAGGAACTGCCGGGCCACCTCCCGCATCCGCTCGTCGTCGTCCAGGTCGATGACGTGGCTGGGCACGACCAGGAACGACGTGCAGACACGCACCATCATCTCCGCCACCACATCCACGTCCACCCCGTCGGCGACCTGTCCCGCCCGCTGCTCCTCGCGAAGCCGCGCGGCGACGAACTGCTGGACCACGTACTGGGTGCGGCCCCCGTCGGTGGTCATCGACGGCACCACGGAATCCGGTTCGACCGCCAGCAGGCCGCCGATGAGCCGGTTGTGGCGGATCGCGCGCAGCGAGCTCACGAAGCCCAGGACGACCCGGTCGGCGACCGTGTCCGCGCCGCGGATCTCGGTCGCGAACTGCTCGAAGTAGCGCCGGAATTCACGCCGCACGACGTGCTCGACCAGCGCCTCCTTCGTGTCGAACCGGCGGTAGACGGTGATCCGGGAGACGCCCGCGAGCCGCGCCACGTCGGCCATCGTCGAGCGCTTGATGCCCATCCGGCAGAACAGTTCGTACGCGGCGTCGAGCAGCCGGACGGTCACCTCGTCCGTGTCGCCGGCGGTGTCGGCCTCGACGGCGGATTCGCTGAAGGCCAGCTCGAGCACGTTCGGTTCCACAGGTGCCTCCCTGATTGCGTGAAGCCTCTGGCGTTCATGCCTCGTCTGTGCTCCCCTGTGGTACTGATACAGAGATGCTCAACGTGTTTCATCGTACCAAGGCAACTGCCGTCTCGGCAGGGTCTGTTGCCGGTCGAGCGAGTCACGGAACTCAAGGAGGAGTTCGGAGCGATGGATGGCTTGAGCAGGCGGAACATATTGCTCGCGGGCGGCGCCCTCGGCGCGCTGGGAACACTCGGTGCGGCGTCCCCCGTGAGCGCCCGATCCCTGTGGACGTGGTCCCCGGGTGACTCGGTCGCCGGGGCGGGCGCGGGTGTCGACCCCGAGTGGGTCTGGGACGACGAGGTGGACCGGCTCATCGCCTCGGTCATCGACCGCGGCGACGTAGCGAAGGTGAACGAGCAGCTGCGCACCTGGACCCGCAACGACCAGGCGGCACCGGCCGGACTCCCGCAGGACGTACGGGAGTTCATGGACAAGGCGCGCCAACTTCCCTCCTGGGCCGACCGGGACAAGCTGGAGACGGCGGCCGAGTTCAACAAGACGCGCGGCTTCTACCTCAACGTGCTCAACGGGATCGGCGGCGGCATGCTCAGCACCGCCATCCCCCGCGAGGCGCGCGCCGTGTACTACTCCAAGGGCGGCGCCGACATGGAGGACCGCGTCGCCAAGACGAGCATCCTCGGCTTCTCCGTCGGCGACCTCAACGCCTACCGCGCCGACGGCGACTGCGTCGTGCAGGCCGTCAAGACCCGCATGGTGCACGCGGCGGTGCGGCATCTGCTGCCCACGTCACCTGCCTGGTCGCAGGTCAGCGGTGGCCAGAAGATCCCGATCAGCCAGGCCGACATCCTCGTCACCTGGCACAGCCTCGCCACGTACGCGAGGGGCAAGCTGCTGGAGTGGAAGGTGCCGGTGAGCCCGGCCGAGTCCGATGCCTATCTGCACCTGTGGCAGGTCACCGTGCACATGCTCGGCGTCCAGGACCAGTACATCCCGAAGACGTGGGACGCCGCCAACGCCCAGTCCAAGCAGGTCCTCGACCCGATCCTCACCTCCACGAACGAAGGCGTCGAGCTCACCGACATCCTGCTCGGCCAGCTCGCGGAACAGACCAGCCCCGGCGGGATCGACCGGCCGCTGTGCAACGCGCTCGCCCGCTATCTCGTCGGTGACCGGGTCGCCGACATGGACCGCATCCCTCAGGAGCCGTTCTGGGAGAAGACGATCGCGACGGTCTGGCCGAAGCTCGTCGCCTTCCGCGAAGGGCTGCTGCCGCTGCCCCTGGTGCCGCCGCTCGCCTGGACGGTCGACGAGGCGGCACGCCAGTACATCCTCGCCTTCCTCACGAAGGGCAAGGGCACCGCCATCGAGATCCCCGACACCAACCGGCCCAGCGGCCGTTGAGGAGACGAGACCAGCGATGAACGGAAACGACGGACAGCACGGGCTCAGCAGACGGAACATGCTCCTCGCGGGTGGGGCGTTGGGCGCCTTCGGTGCGATCGGCCTCGCGTCACCCGCCAGCGCCCGGTCCCTGTGGACCTGGTCACCGAAGGCCTCCATCGCCGGTTCCGGCGCGGGCATCGACCCCGAGTGGGTGTGGGACGAGCAGGCCGACCCGGTGATCGCCGGAGTCATGAAGCGCGGTGAAGTCGCCAAGGTCAACGACCTCCTCGCGCAATGGAAGCGCAACGACCAGCCGCTGCCCGACGGACTGCCGGCAGACCTGCGGGCGTTCATGGAGGACGCCCGCAAGCTGCCCTCCTGGGCGGACACCGGCAAGCTCGACCGAGGCTCCAAGTTCAGCAAGACCAAGGGCATCTACGTGGGTGCCCTGTACGGCCTCGGCAGCGGCCTCATGAGCACCGCCATACCCCGCGAGTCACGCGCCGTGTACTACTCCAAGGGCGGCGCGGACATGAAGGACCGCATCGCCAAGACCGCCAAACTCGGCTACGACATCGGGGACTTGGACGCCTACAAGCCCGAGGGCTCGATGGTCGTGACCGCGGTCAAGACACGGATGGTGCACGCGGCGGTGCGGCACCTGCTGCCGCAGTCCCCGGCGTGGACACAGGTCAGCGGCGGGCAGAAGATCCCGATCAGCCAGGCCGACATCCTCGTCACCTGGCACAGCCTCGCCACCTTCGTCATGCGCAAGCTGAAGGACTGGGGTGTGCGCATCAGCGCCGCCGACGCGGACGCGTATCTGCATGTGTGGCAGGTGAGCGCGGCCATGCTCGGCGTCCAGGACGAGTACATCCCGAAGACATGGGACGCCGCCAACGCCCAGTCGAAGCAGGTCCTCGACCCGATCCTCGCGCACACCAAGGAGGGCGAGGCGCTGACCGATGTTCTCCTCGGCATCGTGGCCGAACTGGACTTGGGACTGACCCGCCCCCTGATCAGCGCGTTCTCCCGGTATACGCTGGGCGGCCGGGTCGGCGACATGATCGGCCTGTCCAAGGAACCGATCCTGGAACCGCTTGTCGCGGGCGCCTGGCCACTGCTCGTGGCCTTCCGCGAGGGGCTCATCCCCGTCCCGGGGGTGCCGGCGGTCATGTGGACATTGGAAGAGGCGATCCGTCGGTTCGTGCTCCTGTTCCTGGCCGAGGGGCAGCCGATCGCCATCAACCTTCCGGATATGAACCGGCCGGAGTGAGAGAGAGTATGCGCAGACGACAGTTGCTCGGCTACGTACTGGCGGCACCCACGCTGGTCGCCGCGGCCGAACTCGCACCGGTAAGGGAAGCGGCCGCCTCGGGGGCCACGGCGAAGGATGTGGCGGGGGCCGGCGGCCTGCCGTCCCTCGACATCACGGAGGTCGTCGACCTCAACGACGCCATGACCCTGGCGGCCGCGCCGACCTCCGCGCTCATCACGATCCAGGTGAACAAGGACGGCACGGTGTTCTTCGCGCTGCCGCGCGCGGAGGTAGGTCAGGGCATCACCACTTCGACGGCGATGCTGATCGCGGAGGAGATGGACGTACCCCTCGACCGGGTGCACGTCACGCTCGCCGACGCCCGCCCGGAACTCCTCTTCAACCAGCTCACCGGCGCCTCCAACACGACGATCGCCACCTACACCCCGGTGCGGGTGGCGGCCGCCATCGCGCGCGGCCGGCTCCTCGACGCGGCGGCGCTCGAACTGGGCGCGCTGGTCAGCGAATTGAAGGTCAAGGCAGGAGTCATCCTCAGCTCGGCCGGCAAGAGCATCGGCATCGGCGAGCTCGCGGAGAAGGCCGCCGCGACCACGACGCAGAAGGCCACGGCGCGCCTCAAGTCCGCCGACGAGTTCACCGTCATCGGTACGCCCCAGGGCCGCGTCGACGCCCGCGACGCCGTCACCGGACGCAAAAAGTTCGCCATGGACCTCGCCGTGCCGGACGCGCTGCCCACCATGGTGTGCCGCGCTCCCACCATCAACGGCAAGGTCGCCTCGGTGGCCAACCTCGACGCGGTACGGGCCATGCCCGGTGTCACCGACGCCGCGGTCGTCTCCACCGGAGTCGCCGTGCGCGCCCGCACCTTCGGCCAGTGCATCGACGCCGTACGCGCCCTGGAGGTGTCGTGGCGGGGCGGCACGGCGGAGGGCAAGTCCGACGACACGGTCCTCGCCGAGCTGAAGAAGGCCGAACCCTCCATGGGGCTGCCTTCGTTGAGCCGCACCGTGGAAGAGCGCTTCACCTTCCACTTCCGCGGCAACAGCGCACTGGAGCCCAACTGCGCGATCGCCGACGTCCGTTCCGGCAAGGCGGAGATCTGGGGCGGCCTCAAGTCGCCGATCGTCGCCAAGCAGACCATCGCGGCCCGCCTCGGCCTCCCGGTCGGCGCCGTCACCGTCCATGTCACCGAGAGCGGCGGCTCCTTCGGCCGCAAGCTGTTCTTCGACGCGGCCCTCGAAGCCGCCGAGATCTCCCAGAAGATGGGCAAGCCCGTCCGGCTCATGTGGCACCGCGCCGACGACGCACGCCAGGGCCGCGCCCACCCGATGGCCACCTCGCGCGTACGCGCCTCGTACGCGGGCGACAAGGTGCTCGGCTTCAAGCAGCGGCACACCAGCGTCTCCACCGACCTCGGCATGGGCTTCGGTGAGGCACTCACCTCCGTGGCCGCGAAGCTACCGGTCGCCGACCTCGCCTTCTCCGAGACGTTCTTCCAGCTGTCGCAGTCGATGCCGTACGAGTTCGGGGCCTACAGCAGGCTCCTCAACGAGACGGACAAGGGCTTCAACACCGGCAGCATGCGCAACGTCTACTCGCCCGACGTGACCTGCGCCCGCGAGCTCATCGTCGACCGGCTCGCCGCGAAGATGGGCAAGGACCCGCTCGCGTTCCGCCGCGACTTCCTGCACGACAAGCGGGCGCGCGCGGTCCTCGACAAGGTCGCCGAGGTCGGCCAGTGGGGGAGGAGCCTGCCGGACGGTGTGGCACAAGGTGTGGCCGTGCACACGGAGTACCACGCGGTCAACGCGGTCCTGGTGGAGATCGACTGCCGCCCGGAGACGGTGAACCGGCCGATCCGTGACGGCGTCACGGGGCCCCGTGTCACCAAGGCGGTGTGCGCGGTGGACGTGGGTCTCGCGGTGAACCCCCGGGGCCTTCAGGCCCAGATGATGGGCTGCCTCATGGACGGCATCGCGCAGACCCTCACGTCGAGCCTGCACCTGAAGGACGGCCACTTCCTGGAAGCGAGCTGGGACAACTACCTCTACACGCGCCAGTGGAATACTCCGCCCGAACTCGACATCATCGTCATGCCGAACACGAGCGAAAAGCCCGGCGGGGCAGGGGAGTTGGGGGTCGCCGCATCCATGGCAGCCGTGGCGTGCGCGTACGCGCGGGCGACCGGCACGATGCCGACGACGTTCCCCATCAACCACGACACCCTCTCCTTCACCCCCAAGCCGACCGTCCCGCCGGTCCCGCAGTCACCGACCGACGGCCGCGAACACACCATCTGACCCACCGACGAATCAGGGAGACTGGAAAACCCGTGCCCAAGCACACTTTTCGCGTCAACGGCGAGCAGGTGACGGTCGACGTAGAGGACGACGTACGCCTGCTGTGGGTGCTGCGCGACATCCTGGGCGTCACAGGCCCGAAGTACGGCTGCGGAATCAACGTCTGCAAGGCCTGCACCAGCCACCTCAACGGCAAGGCCGTCAACCCCTGCTCGATCCCCGTCAAGGAGCTGGCCTCCGACGACGAGGTGACGACCATCGAGGGCCTCGCCGACACGGTGGACGCCGACCTGCACCCGATGCAACAGGCCTGGCTCGACCAGGACGTCGCCCAGTGCGGCTACTGCCAGCCCGGCCAGATCATGGCCGCGGTGGCGGTGGTCCGCCGGGCGAAGGACGAGGGCCGCGCCATCACCGACGCCGACCTCGACGGCATCCGGAACGTGTGCCGGTGCGGCACGTACTTCCGGATCCGGGAGGCGATCCGGGAGGGCGCGAAGGGGATGTGACGGGGGAGGGGGATGTGAGGGGCGAGGGGCGGTCGGGGTCACCCGGCGCGCCCCGGTGGGCGGCCGCCCGAGCGCACGGCCGCCCACCGAACCGTCAGCCCTCGGCTCCGGCCTCGGTGGATTCACCGCCGCCCGTGCGCAGCCACACGGCCGTGTCCGCGGGCAGTAGGCCCTCCTCCGTCAGGGGGCCGCTCGCCAACAGCACCTCTCCGGGCGGGAGATGGGCGGGCGGGCCGTCGACGTTCACCACGCACTCCCAGCCGTCCGGGCGGGTGAAGTGCAGCAGTTGCTCCGCCTCTCCCATCGCCGTGTCACCCGTGTCCGCCACGCCGTCGGCCTCGGCCGCGGCGGGAAGCCCCCACTTCCGGCGGGGCTCGCCCAGTACCTCGCTGCCGGGCGCACCCGGTCGCAGCAGTTCACGGCGCAACCTCAACGCCGCCCGGTAGAAAGCGAGATGAGAGTCGGGGTCCTGGTCCTGGGCCGCCACCGACAGGGTGCCGAAGCCCTCCGGCTGCGGCAGCCAGCCCGCCGCCTCCCCGAACCCGTACGACGGGCCGGTGCTCTCCCACGGCAGCGGCACCCGGCAGCCGTCCCTGCCCTTGCGGCGGCCGCCGGACTGCCCGTACACCGGGTCCTGGAGGTCCTCGACGCGCAGATCGGCCACCTCCGGCAGGCCCAGCTCCTCGCCCTGGTAGATGTACGCGGAGCCGGGCAGGGCCAGCATCAGCAGCGTGGCCGCGCGGGCACGGCGCAGGCCGAGTTCGCGGTCCGGCTCGGGGAGGCGGCCGTCGGCGCGCAGCCAGGCCTCCAGGTCGGTGCCGGGCGGCAGGCCGAGCCGTGAGGCATGCCGGACCACGTCGTGGTTGGACAGCACCCACGTCGCCGTCGCGCCCACCGAACCGGCCGCGTGCAGTGACTCCTCGATCACCTTGGCGAGATCGGGAGTGCGCCAAGGTGCCTGTAGGAACTCGAAGTTGAAGGCCTGGTGCAGCTCGTCGGGGCGGGTGTAGAGCACCCTGCGGGAGTTGGTCACCCAGGCCTCGGCCACGGCGACGCGCGGTGGGTTGTAGGAGTCGAGGACCGTGCGCCAGTCCCGGTAGATCTCGTGCACCTCGTCGCGGTCCCAGTACGGGTGGGTGCCCGGCGGCATGTCGTCGTGGATGCCCTTGTACTGGGGGCGGCCGATGTCCGCCAGCGGCCCGGCGAGGTCCTTGGCGCAGCCGTGGGCCACGTCGATGCGGAAGCCGTCGACGCCGCGGTCCGACCAGAAGCGCAGGGTCTCCAGGAAGTCGGCGCGTACGTCCTCGTGCTCCCAGTTCAGGTCGGGCTGTTCGGGGGCGAAGAGGTGCAGGTACCACTGCCCGTCGGGCACCTGCTGCCAAGCGTTGCCCGAGAAGCTGGCCTCCCAGTCGGTGGGCGGGAGCGAGCCGTCGGGCCCCGACCCGTCGCGGAAGACGTAGCGCTCGCGGGCCGGCGAGCCCGGCGGGGACGCGAGCGCTTCCTGGAACCAGGTGTGCTGGTCGGAGGTGTGGTTGGGGACGATGTCGACGAACACCTTCAGGCCGAGGCGGTGGGCCTTACCGACCATCGTGTCGAAGTCGTCGAGGGTGCCGAGACGGGGATCGACGTCCCGGTAGTCGGCGACGTCGTAGCCGCCGTCCTTCAGCTCCGAGGGGTAGAACGGGCTCAGCCAGATCGCGTCCACGCCGAGATCGGCGAGGTGGTCGAGGCGGCGCGTGATGCCGATCAGGTCACCGATGCCGTCACCGTTGGCGTCGGCGAAGCTGCGCGGATAGATCTGGTAGACGACGGCCTGACGCCACCAGTCGGCGTCCTGCGGGGAGTTGTCGGTGTGGTCGGTCATGCGGACTCCGTACGTTGTCGGGTGGCCGGAAGGGGGCGGGGAGCGGTCATCCCTTGACCGCGCCGTCGGTCAGACCGGACAGCACGCTGCGGCGGAAGATCAGTACCAGGAGCACGATGGGAACCGTCGCGGCCATGGCGCCGGCGAAGATGGTGCCGAAGGGGATCTCGTAGACCCCGGAGAAGAGGGCGATGCCCACGGGCACCGTGCGGAAGTCGTCGGCGGAGTTGAAGGTCAGGGCCATCAGGAACTCGGTCCAGGTGGCGGTGAACGTGAACACCCCGGCGGTGAACAGGGCGGGCCTGGCCTGCGGGAGGATCACGGAGAGGAGCGTGCGGACCGGGGACGCGCCGTCGACCGTCGCCGACTCCTCCAGTTCGTGCGGGATGTCGAGCAGCGAGTTGCGCAGGATCCACACCGCGAACGGCAGATGGAAGGCGACGTACGGGATGATCAGGCCCCAGTAGCTGTTGAGCAGGTCGAGCCGCCGTTCGACCAGGTAGAGCGGGGTGACCACGGCGATGGTCGGGAACACCGAGATCATCAGCAGCGCCACCATGATGGGCCCGCGACCGCGCAGCGGCAGTCGTCCCAGCGCGTACCCGGAGAACAGGCCGAGGCCCAGAACGATGGCGGTGGCACTGAGGCAGACCACCGCGCTGTTGAGGAGATAGCGGTCGAAGCCGGCCGAGGTCAGCGCCCGCGCGTAATGCGCCCACGTGGGGTCCTTGGGCAGCACGGAGGGCGGCGAGGCACCCAGCTCGCCCTCCGACTTGAAGGACGTCACCGCCATCCACAGCAGTGGCAGGGAGACCGCGAGGACCAGGACGAACGCCCCGATGTTCACGACGTTCAGCCAGCGGCGCACCCCGGTGACCTGTCGTCTGCTGCGGCTCATCGGCCCACCCCTCCCTCGTCCACCTGCATCTTGAAGGCCCGTAGGAACAGCAGACAGCCGATGGCGACCAGCGCCCCCGTCGCCGTGGCGATCGCCGCCCCGAGGCCGACGTTGAGGTCCTGGAACAGCGCCTTGTAGCCGAGGATCGCCAGTGACTGGGTGGCCGTGCCCGGACCGCCCTGGGTGAGGACGAAGGGCAGGTCGAAGATGCCGAAGGCCTGGAGGACGCGGAAGAGCACCGCCACCGCGATCACCGGTCGCAGGGCGGGCAGCACCACGAGCCGGAACGTCGTCCAGGCGCTCGCGCCGTCCATCTCGGCCGCCTCGTAGCGCTCCTGAGGGATCTTCACCAGACCGGCCAGGATGATCACGGCGACGAACGGGGTCGTCTTCCAGATGTCCGCCACCGCGAGCCCCGCGACGGCCGGCACGGGCTTGCCGAGGATCACCGGCGGTGCCTCCATGACCAGGCCGAACAGCCAGGTCACCGCCCCGTACCCGGCGTCGTACAGATACGCCCACAGCTGCGCCGAGACGACGGTGATCAGCGACCAGGGGATGAGGAGCAGCGCCAGGATCCAGCCGCGCCCCGCCTCCAGACGCTCAAGGAGCACCGCCACCGCGATGCCGAGCACGATCTCCACCGCGACCGTGCCCAGCGTGTAGCCGACGGTGAACACCAGCGAGTCCAGCCAGGCGGAACTGGAGAACATCGTCGCGTAGTTGGCGACCGTCCACTCCTGGACCTCCATGCCGCCGAAGGTGAAGCGGATCTTCGCGAAGCTGGTCACGACGGAGTACAGCACCGGGAAGAGTGTCACCAGACCCACCACGACGAGCGTCGGCGCGGTGAACAGCCATCCGGTACGTGCCTTGCGGCGGCGCAGCCCGTCTCCCCGGGGCGCGGCCTCGGGGCCGGGCACCGTCGTCGTCGCGCCCGGCCGGGTGCGCACCGGGGCCGTCACAGCGACTCCCCGGCGAGCGCGGCGGTCAGCTGGTCCTGTGCGTCGGCGACCGCGCGGGCCACTGGCACACCGGTGAGGACCCGGTTCGCGTGTGTGTAGATCGCCTTGCTGACCTGCGGGTACGACGGATTTCGGGTCGGGCGCGCGACGAGTTTCATCTCCGGTGCCAGGGCGTAGACGGGGTTCTTCGAGCCGCGGATCCAGCGGCTGTTGAGAGCCTCGCGGGTGGTGGGCAGCTGCGCGCCGTGCTCGGCCAGGACCATCTGACCCTCCTGGGCGATGAACTTGGCGAAGGCCGCGGCCGCGCCCAGCTTGCGGGAGTGCGGGTTGAGGTAGTTGCACCAGCCGCCCAGGCAGCCGAGCCCGCCCTCGCGCCCCTCGAAGCCGGGACGCAGCGCGGCACCGATCCGTCCCGCCACGGAGGAGGAGGCCGGAGCGTTGGCGATCCCCCACGCGTACGGCCAGTTCCGCAGGAACAGCGAGCGGCCCCCGGTGAAGTCGTCGATCGTGTTCTGCTCGATGAACGTGGCCACGGCGGCCGGGGAGACACGGCTGGTCACCAGGTCCCGCATCAGGCCGAGGGCCCGTTCGGCGGCCGGTCCCTCGAAGGTGGCCCGGCTGCCGTCGGCGGAGAGCGCCTGGCCCCCGGCGTCCGCGAGGATCTCGGTGACGTTGCAGGTCATCCCCTCGTAGACATTGCCCTGCCAGACGAAGCCGTGCTTGATGTCCCCGGCGCGCTGGACCCGCTGCGCGGTGCGCATCAACTCCTCCCAGGTGCGTGGCACCCGCAGCCCGTGCTTGTGCAGCAGATCGTGGCGGTAGTAGAGGTACGGCTGGTCCTGATACAGCGGGAAGGCGTACCGGTGACCTTGGTAACCGAGCGAGGTGAGCAGGGCCTTGGGATAACGCTGCCACTCCTCCTCGTCCAGCAGTGACTCCACCGGCAGCGCGAAGGATGCGGCACCGAACTGGGCGGCCCAGGTGATGTCACCCTGATACACGTCGGGACTCGCGCTGCCCGCTCCCAACTGCGTGGACAGCGCCGAGCGTTGGGTGTCGGTGCTGGCGGGCGCCTTGATGATGTTCACCGAGATCTGCGGGTACCGCTTACGGAAAGCGCTGATCAGGCGGGGTGCCAGATCGCCACCGTCCTTGGCGGCCACCGAGCTGTACCACCAGTCGATGGTCGTCTCGTGACGTGGCACCTGCTGCGCCTCGGCCGGATCCGGGGGAGTGGCCGAGGCCCGGGAACAGGCCGAGACGAGCGGGGCAGCGGCGGCGGTACCGGCAGCGATACCCAAGGAGGACAAGGTTCTTCTACGGCTCAATGTCATGGGGAGGTGCTCCTGCCGAAGTGGCGGCTGACCCGTCGCTGACAACTTCCTGAGAACGCTTGCACGCTAGGCAGTGCCGACCGAGGGCGTCAATGGGTCTGCACGGCACGGAGCTCGATGCGTACTCTCGTGAACATGCTGCGGAAACCCGCGGATCGGGATGGTGTCCGGCAGTGCTCCCACATGCGAGATAACGCTGTCACGCTCCTGTCGGAGCGTGTCAGGGCCGTGCTACGTTCCCGCCATGCCGATACCCGACCAGCGATACCCGACGATGGCCGATGTGGCCGAGCGGGCCGGGGTGTCGGTCTCCACCGTCTCGCGCACCCTGCGGGGTATGTCCACGGTCTCTCCCGAGGCTCGCCTGCGTGTCGAACAGGCGGCCAGGGACCTGGAGTTCGTGGTGTCCCGGCAGGCCTCCTCGCTGGTCACGGGGCGCACGGGAAACGTCGCGGTGCTGGCCCCCACGCTCTCCTCGTGGTTCGTCGGCTGCGTGTTGCAGGGCCTGAGTACGCAGCTGAGCGGCGCCGGCCTCGACCTGCTGATCTATCCCGTCGCCGAACTGGCCGAGCGCAAGGCCTTCTTCGAGCGGCTCCCGGCCCGGCGCAACGCCGACGCGCTGATGGTGCTCAGCTTCGACCTCACCGAGGAGGAGACGGCGCGGCTCGACGGCCTCGGCATGCCGGTCGTGTACGTCAGCCGCAAGGTCGAGGGCCGGCCGAGCGTGTACGTGGACGACGTCGCGGGCGGCCGCACCGCCACCCGACACCTGCTCACCCTCGGCCACCGCCGCATCGCGTATCTCTGCGGCCGCCGCAGCGACGGCTTCACTTACAGTTCGCGGCAGCGCAGGACCGGCTGCCTCCAGGCCCTGGCCGAGGCGGGGACCGAACCAGCCCTCGTCCGCGAGGTGCCGCACGGACGGCGCGCGGCACTGGAGGCCATCGGGGACCTGACGACCCTGTCCGACCCGCCCACCGCGGTCTTCGCCGAGACCGACGAACTCGCGCTCGACCTGCTCACGGCCCTGCGCGAGGCCCGGATCCAGGTCCCCGACCAGCTCTCCGTGTCGGGCTTCGACGACCACCCGGTGGCGGAGTGGGCCGGCCTGACCACCGTCGCCCAGGACCCGGTGAGCCTGGGCACGGTGGCCGGCGGCCTGGTCACGGAGCTGATCGCGGACCCGGACGCCGACCCTGCTCCGCACCGTGAGCTGCCGCTGCGGTTCATCCCTCGGGCGTCGACGGTGTCGCCGGGGCGCTGAGGGGGGCGGGGGCGGGCGCCAGGTCGCGCGGCGCCGCACCGTGGTACCCGGCCAACAGAGGCCTGGGCAAAGGGCCCTTGATCCGGGAGCCGGTCTCGTGCTCCTCCCAGGCGTGCGCGAGGATGCCGACGCTGCGGGAGAGTACGAACAGGCCGCGTCCCAGCTCGGCGGGGAAGCCCAGCTCGGCGTAGATGATGGCGGTCGCCCCGTCGATGTTCATCGGGACGGGGCGGGTGCGCCCGCTGGCCAGTTCCTCCTCCAGGGCGAGGCCGGCGGCCAGTGCGCGGCCCGGCACTTCCCCCGCGTCGACCGCCTCCTGCACCAGCGCCAGCAGGGGATCGCGGCGCGGGTCGTGCGGGTGGAAGCGGTGCCCGAACCCGGGCACGTACGCCTTGCGTGACCTGAACTCCGCGACCACGTCCGCGGGTTGGGCCCCCGCTGCGATCCGTTCCAGGACCTCCATGCACTGCTGGCCCGCCCCGCCGTGGGTGTCGCCGAGCAGTCCCGCGCCCGTGGCGACCGCGCTGTTGAGGCCGACTCCGCAGGTGGCGGCCATCCGTGCGGCGGCGATGGAGGGGGCCTGCGGGCCGTGGTCGACGGCGGCGACGAGGGCGGCCTCCAGGAGCTTTCCCTGTGCGGGGGTGGGGAGTTGGCCGCGCAGCATCAGCCAGATCTGCTCGGCGAAGGTGATGTGGCCGATGAGCTGTTCCACCGGGTAGCCGCGGAGCAGGATCTCACCGGGGCGGATACGGCTCACGGCGGTGGACCACCAGTCCGTGACCCGGTCCTGCTCGATCAGGCCTTCAGGTATGGGTGACTCGCTCATTCACACCGCTCCCTTTGTGCGCAGTTCCTCGATCTCCCGCTCTCCGTAACCGAGTTCGGCCAGGACCGTGTCGGTGTGTTCGCCGAGCCGCGGGGGCGGGCCGCCCGGGCCGACCGGCTCGCCGTCCACCTGGATCGCGCTGCCCAGTACCTGGAGGGGCCGGTCGCGGCCGTCGGGGAAGGGGAGGTGGTGGACGAAGCCGCGGGCCGCCAGCTGTTCCAGGCCGAGCGCGTCCGGGACGGACAGCACGCGGGCCGCGGGGACACCCGCGTCGGAGAGGATCTCCTCCCACTCCTTGGCGGTCCGCAGCGCGAGACCGGCCTCGACCTCGGTGCGCAGGGCGTCGCGGTGTGTCTTGCGGTCGGCGGGGTGCGCGAAGCGCGGGTCGGACAGCAGGTCTGCGCGGTCGATGAGGCGGCACAGTGTCGCGAACTGCTGCTGACGGTTCGCGGCGATGTTGAGGTGTCCTTCGGCGGTCGCGAAGGTACCGGAGGGCGCCGCGGTGAAGTTCTCGTTGCCCATGGGCTCCGGACTGCGGCCGGTGATCAGGTAGTTGGAGGTGACCCAGCCCATCGCGGTCAGCGCGGATTCCAGCATCGACACGTCGAGGAGGGCGCCCTCACCCGTCCGCGCCCGGCGCACGAGCGCGGCCGCGATCGCGTACGCCGCCGCCATGCCACCCAGGGTGTCCGCGACCGGGAATCCGGCCCGCAGCGGTGTGACATCAGGAGTGCCGGTGACGCTCATCATGCCGCTGAGGCCCTGCACGATCTGGTCGTACGCGGGGCGGTGGCGCATCGGTCCCGTCTGCCCGAAGCCGGAGATGGCGCAGTAGACGAGGCCCGGGTTCTCGCCTTTGAGCACGTCCCAGCCGACACCGAGACGGTCCATCACGCCGGGCCGGAAGTTCTCCACGAGGACATCCGCGTCGCGCACGGCGCGGAGCAGGGCCTCCTTGCCCGCCGGTTCCTTGAGGTTGAGGGTGAGGGAGCGTTTGCCGGCGTTCTGCGCGAGGAACGACGCGCCGAGCAGGTCCTCGCTGAGTGCGCGGTCGGCGCCCAACTGCCGTGCCAGATCGCCGGATTCGGGCATCTCGACCTTGACGACATCGGCGCCCTGGAGGGCGAGCTGGTAGCCCGCGAAGGGTCCGGCGAGGACGTTGGTGAGATCGAGGACGCGGATGCCCTCCAGCAGTGGCGTACTCATCGGGCGGTGCCTCCGATGCAGTCGAGGGCGGTGAGTGCGGTGGCGGCATCGATCAGGAGCTTCCCGAAGTCGGCGACGGTCTCCTCGGTGAAGCGGGTGGTGGGCCCGCCCAGCGCGAGCGCGGCGACGACGCGCCCGGACGGGTCGAAGACGGGCGCGGCGACACCGGACACACCCGCCTCGCGCTCCCCGTCACTGGCCGCCCAGCCCGCCACCGCGGCCCGCTGCGCCCTCTCCCACAGCAGCGCGGGCCAGTCCTCGTGCGGCGCCCCGGCCGCGACGGCCTCGACGTCGGCGCGGTCGGCGCGGGAGAGCAGGACATGGCTGGCGGCGCCGGACCACAGCGGCATCTCTTCGCCGACGCGGACCACGTGCCGCAGGGTGCGGGTGCCTTCCTGCCGGGCGATGCAGACGCGGGCGCCCTGCTGACGCACGTACAGGTGCACGGCCTCGCCGCTGCTGGCCTCGCTCAGCCGCTTCATCAGGGCGAGCGCGGCTTCCGGCAACTGCCAGGTGGAGGTGGCCAGTTCGGCCCAGCGCAGCAGTCCGGGACCCGGCACCGTGCGGCCGTCGCCGCGGCTCCACAGGAGGCCGCACTGCTCCAGGGTGTGCACGAGGCGGACGACGGTGGACTTGGCGAGTCCCGTCTCGTCGACCAGCTCGCGGACGGTGCGGGCCGGGTGCTCGGCGTCGTACAGGGCGAGCAGGTCGACCGCGCGCTGCACGCTGCGCACACCCCCCGCTTCGGACTCGGGCATGGGTCTCCTCCCGGAAACAGAACAGGTCGGCGCCGACCCCTTGTCACGGGGTGGGCCCCTCCATAACATCACCGAACCATTCAGCGGCACAAGAGAACCACCAGGCGGTACGCCGGTGATTCTCGTCCGTGCCGGACGTTCGGCGACGAGGGAGTCCCATGAGTCAAGTGGCAAGCAGAAGGCGGCTGGTGCAGCCGAGGGTGGCGGTCGCGGCCGTCTTCGGGACGACCGTCGAGTGGTACGACTTCGCGCTCTACGGCACCGCGGCGTCCCTGGTCTTCAACAAGGTGTACTTCCCCGACAGCGACCCGCTCGTCGGCACGATCCTCGCCTACGGCACCTTCGCCATCGGCTTCCTCGCCCGCCCGCTCGGCGGCGCCTACTTCGGTGAGAAGGGAGACACCCAGGGCCGCAAGAAGGTCCTCGTGGCGACACTGCTCCTGATGGGCCTGGCCACCACCGCCATCGGGCTGCTGCCGACCTACGGGCAGATCGGCGTGGCCGCACCGGTGCTCCTTACGCTGCTGCGCTTCGTGCAAGGGTTCGCCGCGGGCGGCGAGAAGACCGGCGCGCTGATCATCCTCTTCGAGAACGCCCCGCCGAAATGGCGCGGGCTGCTCACCTCGCTGCCCGCCATCGGCACGGGCACCGGCACTCTGCTGTCCACCGGCGTCTTCGCACTGTGCACCGGGCTGCTCAGCGACGACGCGTTCCTGGCCTGGGGCTGGCGCATCCCGTTCCTGCTCAGCGCGGTGCTCACCCTGTTCGGCCTGTGGGTGCGCAGGTCCCTCGACGAGACCGCCGAGTTCAAGGAGAGCGGCGCACCCGCTCCCCGGGAACGGACCGGCACCTGGCGCCAACGCCTCGCCCGCACCCGGTTCGTGGAGGCCTGGCGGCGCTACCCCAAGGAGATGATGATCGTCATCGGCGCGGGCGCCGCCGAGAACGCCGGCTACTACATCTTCGGCACCTTCTCCGTCGCCTACGCAGAGGACCGGGGCCTGTCGACCGCCGCGCTGCTCAGCGGGATCTCGATCGCGGCGGCGGTGAAACTGGTGACGGTGCCCGCGTTCGGCGCGCTCTCCGACCGCGTCGGACGGCGGGGCGTGTCGATCGGCGGGGCGCTGGTACTGCTGCTCGCGGCATGGCCGTTCTTCTGGATCGTCGAGGGCGGCAGCACCGCGCTCATCTGGGTCGCGCTGCTCGTCACGCTCGGCATCGGCCAGTCCGCGATCCTCGGCTCGCAGCCCGCCTTCTTCGCCGAACTCTTCGACACGAAGGTCCGGTTCAGCGCGGTCGGCGTCGCCAACAACATCGGCACCGTCCTGACCGGCGGACTCGCCCCGATGCTCGCCACGGCGCTGCTGCTCTGGTTCGACCACAGCGTCGCCGGCGTCGTCGTCTTCATCGCCCTGATGAGCGGCCTCACGGCGGGCACGGTGTTCCTGGCCAAGGAAACCCGACCGGTGACGGACTCTGCTGAGCGGGCCGCTGCCCCGGCGCCGATGTCGGGGTGAGCCGGGCCTGGATCTGGCGGACGTGAACCTCACGGTGCTGGCACACCCCGGAGATGTCGGAAAAGATGTCGCACATGAATGATCCCCGGCCCACCAGTACCCATGGCACGCGTGCGCTGCGGCGGCGCCTGGTGCCGATGACCGGCCGCGACCCGGACGAGCGCGGGCGGGTGTCGTCACCGCTGGAGCTGCTGTTCGACCTGACCTTCGTGGTCGCGGTGGGCACGGCTGCGTCCCAGTTCGCCGAGATGCTCGCCCAGGGACGCGCCGGGGAGGCGACCGCCGCGTTCGTGCTGGCGATGTTCGCGATCAGCGTCGCGTGGATCAGCTTCTCCTGGTTCGCTTCCGCGTTCGCCACCGACGACTGGCTCTACCGCGCCCTGACGATGGTTCAGATGATGGGCGTCGTCGTGTTCGCGCTGGGGCTGCCCGCGATGTTCCACTCCGTGGAGGAGGGCGGTCACCTCGAACTGCGGGCCATGGTCATCGGCTACGTGGTGATGCGCATCGCAATGGTGTTCCAGTGGGGACGTGCCGTTCGAGAGTCGCCCGACTTCCGTGACGTGGGGCTGGCCAACATCCGCTGGACGGTGATCGCCCAGGTCTGCTGGATCGTGGTGGCCTTCGTCCACATGCCCCTCGGCGGCGTCCTCGTCGCGTTCGTGGTCCTGGGTGTACTCGAACTGGTCCTCCCGGTGCTGACCCAGGGCTCGGCGGGCGGCACGCCCTGGCATCCGCACCATGTCGCCGAGCGCTACGGTCTCTTCGCGATCATCACTCTTGGCGAGGGCGTCGTCGGCACGGTCGCCTCCTCGGGCGACCTCCTGGGCGGTGGCGACGGCACGCACTGGACCTGGAACGCGGTCGCCGTGGTCATCGCCGGGGTGGGGCTGACCTTCGGCATGTGGTGGGTGTACTTCGCCACGCCGTTCGGTGACATCCTGGCGCACCGCCGCGGCCGGGGATACCTCTTCGGCTACGGTCACATCCCCTTGTTCATCGGCATCGCCGGATCCGGTGCTGGGCTGCACGTGGCAGGCCTGTACATGGAGCACCATGCGGAGGTCTCCGGCACCGCGGTGGTCCTCGCCCTGGCTCTGCCGGTCGGCCTCTACCTCCTCATGGTCTACCTCTTGCACACGTTGCTGGTGTCCGCGGGGGACCGCTTCCACCTGCTGTTGATCGCGCTCACCGTGTTGGTGCTGACGGCCGCGGTGGTGCTTGTCGCGGCCGGGGTGTCCGTCGCGGTCTGCCTGCTCGTGGTGATGCTCGCGCCGTTCGTCACGGTTGTCGGCTACGAGACCATCGGACACCGTCACCAGCAGCGGATGTTGGAACGGATCGGTGGGGTGTGAGGGGGCGTTGGCGGGGAGACGGCCCGGCGGGCGCGGCGCGGTGTCCCCGCGAGGCGTAAGGAGACGCCGGCGGGCCTGCCTGGGCCCGGCGGCGGGAGCCCTGCGCTTCACCCCGCCGCCCCGTCGAGCAGCCGGCTGTACCGCAACCGCAGGGCACGCTCCGTGCTGGCCGCCGCCGTGGCGAGTCCGATCGCGATGTTGGCCCACTTCGGCAGGTCGACGGGGGAGTGGAACCGGCCGGTGTGCTGCGCGATCGCGGCCGGTGCCGTGAGCTGTTCGACGAGTTGCGGCACGAGGACGGCCACCGCTGCGACGAGGACGATTGCCGAGAAGGTCGCGACGCACCGGCTCAGCGCGGGGTGTGACCGGTCGAGGCGCGCCCGGCGGCCCTCGGCCGAGGCGGGGTCCGGGGTGAGTTGGTGCTCGGCCCCGTCATCGGTGACGTAGTGGCAGCGCTTGAGACCGAAGCCGCTCATCCGGACCTCGACGACGCCGCCGGGGACGGGCAGGACGGCGGGGAGCCGGGACTGCGAGTGGAGCCTGCCGCCGAGGTAGAGGCGGGCCCTGACGTTGCCGGACGACTGGTTCTGGCCGTGTCGGACGTCGACGGAGTACACCTCATGCCGCCCGTCGGTGTGTGTCAGCCGCAGGTGGAACAGAGCCCGGAACGGAACCTGCCACCAACGGAATCGCTTCAGCGGACGCCCGTCGCCCGGCTCCACGCGCCGCACCGCTCGGCGCCGCCGCCACTCCCGCATCATGTGCGCACCCCCGTCACTTGGCCGGCTCGGCCGCGCACGCGAGGTCCCGCGGCGGGCGCTGTCCGGTGGTCAGGAACGCGGTCACCGTGTCGTTCGCGCACGTGTTGCGGCCGAACGGATAGACACCGTGGCCGCCCTGATCGACCGTCACCATCGTGGCCCGCTCGCCGAAGGCCTGGCGCAGCTTCCTGGCCCCGGCCAGCGGCGTCCCGGGATCCCGTTCGTTCTGTGCCATGAGGACGTTCGCGGGGCCCTGGTCGGTGATCCGTACCGGTGGCTCGGCGGGCTCGTCCGGCCAGAACGCGCACGGCCCGATGCTCCCTGTGGACCCGCCCACCATGGGGTACTTGAGACGGTCGAGCGCCGCGTCGCGCTGGTAGTCACCGACCTTCCTCGGCCAGGACGTGTCATTGCAGAGCACGTGGAGCCAGCCGGCCATGGAGTTCTCCGAAATCGACGGACTGGGCGGCAGCGGCTCGCCCTGGTCGAGCGACTGCCAGGCCTCGGCCAGCGCGGGCATGAGGGCGTCGCTGTAGAGGCGGTCGAAGGTCAACCCGCGAAACGCCGTCCCGTCGATGCCGTCGACCGGGTCCGCGTCCAGCCGCTTCGCGAGCCGGAAGAACGTGGCGGTCACCTGCCGCGGCGTGCCGCCGAGACCGTACGCGGGGTGCGCGGCGGCGAACACGGCGAAGTCCGGGAACCGGTCCCGCATGCCACGGCCCAGCATCCGGAAGGCGGTGCGGTCGTAGCCGCCGGGGCCCAGGTTGCTGTCGAGCACGATCCGGTCGCTGCGCTCGGGGAACAGCGTCGTGTACACCGCGCCGAGATGGGTGCCGTAGGAGTGACCGAGGTAGGACAGCTTCGGCGCGCCCAGCGCCGCCCGGACGCGGTCCATGTCGCGCGCCGTGTTCGCGGTGGTGATGTGCGGCAGCATCCACGATGTGCGCGAGTCGGCGCACTGGCGGGCGACGGTCCGCGCGTGCTTCGTCTCCCGCAGGACGTCGGCCGCGGTGTGCGCGTACCGAGGGAAGTTGCCGCGTTGGCGCTGCTGTGGTGTCAGGTCGCAGGTCACGGGTGTGCTCCGGCCGACGCCTCGTGGGTCGAAGCCGATCACGTCGTAGGAGTCGAGCACGCCCTGCGGCAGCGAACGCGCGAGCAGGGCCGGGTAGGCGAGTCCTTCGCCGCCGGGGCCGCCGGGGTTGAGGAACAGGACGCCGCGGCGCTTGGAGGGTTTGTCGCTCGCTAGGCGGGAGATCGCGATCTCGATCCGCCGGCCGTCGGGTTCGCCGTAGTCCAGGGGGACTTGGAGCGTCGAGCATTCGAGGCGCGGTGACGATTCCGGCTGCGGGCACGCGCCCCAGCGCGGGGATCCCGCATTCCGCAGCCCGGTGTCCGGCGTCGTCGCCGACGCTCCGGTTGTCGCGGTCGCTGTCGCCGTGACCGCGAGGAGGGCGAGGGTGAGGGCGAGGGACAGGGGCGTTCTGCGCATGAGCTTTCCTCCTGATGGGTGGCATGGGGAGAGCGCCCGGCGGACCCGGCCGGCACGGCGTGTGAACGACTCTGACCGCCGGGCGTGGCCCGCACATCGGCCCGGCGGCTCGGACCGCCTTGGACCTGGGGCATAGGCGCACCCGCCTCAGGTCGGACGTACCGGCCGGGGGCCCTCGCGATAATTGCCGGGTGAACACGGACATCTCGCCACGCCCCGGAGCGTGGCAGCAGACCTGGCGGCTGCTGGCGGCAGCGGCCGTGGGCGTGGTCGCCTGGCTCTACACCGGTGTGGCGGTGCACTGGCAGGGCGACGGGACGGGGGCGTGGTTCCTCGTCGGCGATCCGCTGGTGGCCCTCGGATGTCTGGCCGTGCTGCTGTGGCGACGGCGCTTCCCCGTCGCGGTCGCCCTCACGGTTGTCGTTGCCGGGACCGTCTCGGCGGCCGCCGCCGGAGCGGCGCTGTGGGCGCTGGCCTCGCTCGCCGCCCGCCGCCGTCCGAGGGAGATCGGGGCCGTCGTACTCGCCTACGTGACCGTGGCCCAGTTCACCGGCCGGGTCTACGCGATCCGGACGCCGCAGGACTCGTGGTGGCTACAGATCGTGCTCCCGGCGCTGGCCGCGGGGATCGCGGTGGCCGTGGGCATGGCCATCGGCTCGCGGCGCGTCGAAGTACGGTCCCTGCGGGACCGGGCACACAGCATGGAGCGCGAACACGCCGCCCGCGTGGCCCAGGTACGGGCGGTGGAACGCAACCGGATCGCCCGCGAGATGCACGACGTGCTCGCGCACCGGATCTCCCTGGTCGCCATGCAGGCCGGAGCCCTGGACCACCGCGGCGACCTCCCGGCGGAGGAGAACCGCACGCTGGTCCGCGGCATCGCCGACGGCTCCCGACAGGCACTCGAGGAACTACGTGACGTACTCGGGGTGCTCCGCGCCGACCCGGCGGGACCGGAACCACCGCAGCCCTCCCTCGAAGGCATCCCGGAACTCGTGGCCGACGCCCGCTCGTCCGGAGTGGATGTCACCTGCTCCACCACCGTGACGGGCGACCCGCCCGACGCCCTGGGACGCACCTGCTACCGCTTCGTCCAAGAAGGACTCACCAACGCCGCGAAACACGCCCCGGGTGCCCGTGTGCACATCACGCTGGACGGAACGGCAGGCGACACACTGCACGTCAGCGTCCACAACTCCCGGCCCACCACCGGCATCGAACCACCACCGCGCTCGGGATACGGCCTGCTCGGCCTCGGCGAACGCATCACCCTCGCCGGCGGCGAACTCGACCACCACCCCACGCCCGACCACGGATACGTCCTCACGGCACACCTACCCTGGCCGCACGCGAAGCACCACGGCGAAAGAGGGCACGAGTGAACAGCCGCCAGGAGTCAGTGCGCGTCCTCATCGTCGACGACGAGGAACTCGTCCGGATGGCACTGCGGCTCGTGATCGAAGGCGAACCCGACCTGACCGTCGTCGCGGAGGCCGCCGACGCGGAGAGCGCGCTCGCGGCCGCCGAAGAGCTGCGTCCTGACGTCGTGCTGATGGACGTACGGATGCCGGGACGCGACGGCCTCAGCACGACCCGGGAACTGCTCGGCCGACCGGCACCTCCGCGGGTGCTCATGCTGACCACCTTCGACTCCGACGAACTGGTGCTGGGCGCGCTGCGCTCGGGAGCCCTCGGATTCGTCCTCAAGGACACCAGGCCGGCGCAGCTCGTCGACGCGGTGCGCACCGTCGCGGACGGCCACCCCGTGCTGTCCCCGGCGGCCACGGCACGGGTCATCGCGGCAGCCACCGCACCGCACTCCGCCCACTCCCGCGACACCTCACGCGAGGCGGCACGGAAACGGCTGTCCGCGCTGACCGCACGCGAACTCGACACCGCCAGGGCCATCGCGGACGGGCTCGGCAATCCGCAGATCGCCGAGCGGCTGCGCATCAGCGTCGGGACCGTCAAAGCGCACACCAGCAGCTTGTTCGCCAAGTTGGGGGTCGAGAACCGGGTCCAGATCGCCCTCCTGGTCCGCGACGCGGAGCACTGACGGGCGCTGCGCGAGCGCGTAGCAGACGCGCCGTGCACCGCGCAATCCGTGCGGCGCCGAACACGGTACGTCCGCCTGTGGTGCCCGGGACCATAGGCCGGACACGGCCCCGACCCTACGGTTCCGAACACGCCCGGTGCTTCCGGCACGGCACAGCGCCGCACACAGCGCACACCGCCGCGCCGGCGACCCCAAGGCGCCGGGCGTGTGTCGAATCAAGGAGCGTTCCGCATGTCAGTGCCCCCACAACATGCGCGGCAACGGAGACGGTGGAGCCGATGGGCGGCCGGCCTCGCCGCCGTCGCCTCGCTCGTGCTCGCGTCCGTTCTCGTCGGTCCCGCATCCTCGGCGAGCGCCGCGGTGAGCCTCATGCCGGTCAGCAACTTCGGTTCAAATCCCGGTGGGTTGAAGATGTACGTCTACAAGCCGGCGTCACTGCCGGCGGGCGCGCCCGTGGTGGTCGCGCTGCACGGATGCACGCAGAACGCCCAGACGTACGCCGACAACTCGGGCCTGCCCGAGATGGCCGACCGTGACAAGTCCGTGCTCGTGCTCGCGGAGACGACGTCGTCGAACAACCTGAACAAGTGCTTCAACTGGTTCCAGCCCGGCGATGTCCAACGTGGCCAGGGTGAGGCGCTGTCGATCAAGCAGATGGCCGACCACGCGGTCTCGTCCTACGGCGGCGACCCCAAGAGGGTGTTCGTGACGGGCCTGTCCGCCGGCGGTGCCATGACCTCGGCCATGCTGGCCGCCTACCCGGACGTGTTCTCCGCCGGGGCGATCGTCGCGGGCCTACCCTCCGGGTGCGCGAAGGATGTCGTCAGCGCGTACTCCTGCATGAGCCCGGGCGTGGACAAGAGCCCGAGCGAGTGGGCGAAGCTGGTGCGTGACGCCAACCCGTCGCACTCCGGCCCCTGGCCGCGCGTCGCCATCTGGTACGGCGACAAGGACACCACCGTCGCACCGCGCAACGGCACCGAACTCCGCGACCAGTGGACGGAGTTGCACGGCGTGGGCCAGACGCCGACGAAGACCGGCAGCATCGGCCCGAACGCCACCCAGCAGGACACCTACGCGACGTCCGACGGGACGGTGGCCGTCGAGGTCGACAAGGTGCCCGGCATCAACCACGGCACCCCCGTCGACCCGGGAACCGGGGCCGAACAGTGCGGCAGCACCGGCGCCCCGTACTTCCTGGACTCGATCTGCTCCAGCCACTGGATCAGCAAGTTCTTCGGCCTCGCGGGGTAAGCAATCACCGGCCCGCCATGGTGTCCGGCGCCCTTGTCGACGCCGACGTCATGGCGGGCCCACACATGTCCGGGGCGCCCACGCAGGCTCTAGCCTCCGGCTCGTCCGCACCACGTCACTTGGAGGAACGGATGCCCCCGGCCCGCACGCAAACGCAAACGCAAACGCAAACCACCCCACCCCGCAGACGCACCGCATGCGCGGCGCTCTCGCTCGTGGGGGCTTGTTCACTCGTTCTCGCGTCCGCCGCGACCGTACCCGCGGCCGACGCGGCGGCAGCCCCCGGTGGCCACTGCGCCGCCCGTGCCCCACTCCACGTACCCGGTGCGGAGCGCCAACAGGCAGACTGCCTCGACGAGTTGACCACGGCGGGTACGGTCCAGTCCGGACACACGGACCCGGCCGACTACAACGGCCTCACCCCCAAGGACCTGCCCACCCCCACCGGCGTCCCCGGCATCCAGATCGACGGCTACTTCCCCGACACCTCCACCACGAACACCAACCACGGGTGGAACCACGACGCCCAGTTCGTGATCCGGCTGCCCGACCGCTGGAACGGCGGGCTCGTCGTCGCCGGCACACCGGCCAACCGCGAGCAGTACGCCAACGACCGCGCCATCGCCGACTGGGTCCTCAAGCGCGGCTACGCGTACGCCGCCACCGACAAGGGCAACACCGGCCTGAGCTTCTACCGCGACGGCCACAAGCCGGGCGACGCCATCGCCGAGTGGAACGACCGCGTCACCCAACTCACCCGCGCCGCCAAGGCAGTTGTCGCCCAGCGCTACCACCGCGCACCCGCCCGCACCCTCGCCACCGGCATGTCCAACGGCGGCTACCTCGTGCGCTGGCAACTGGAGAACCACCCCGAGCTCTACGACGGCGGAGTCGACTGGGAAGGCACGCTCTGGCGCACAAAGGGCCCCAACCTGCTCACCTTCCTGCCCCCGGCCCTGAGGAACTATCCGACGTACGCCGCCGGGGGCGAGGGCGCCGACACCGCACAACAGGCCATGCACCAGGCCGGATACCCGGAAGATTCCGAGTTCCTGTGGCCCTACCACCACAAGGTCTACTGGGATCTGACCCAGCGCATCTACCGCGAGGAACTCGACCCGGACTACGACGGCGCGACCGACGCCGGCACCCCCTACTGTGCCCCGGGAACCCCCGCCTGCGACGCCGACTACGACTACGCGGACCGGCCCAAGGCAGTCCAACAGGCCGTCGACCGCATCGCGTTGACGGGACGTATCGGAAAACCTCTGATCACACTCCAGGGCACCCTCGACGTCCTGCTGCCCATCAGCAAGGACTCCGACGTCTACGCGAAGATGGTGCGGGAGTCCGGACGCGGCGCGCTCCTGCGCTACTACCGCATCGAGGACGGCACCCACGTCGACTCCCTCGTCGACACCTTCCCCGACGAACTCCGCCCCATCGTGCCGTGCTATCGCTCGGCCTTCGAGGCCATGGAGGAGTGGGGCGCCGGAAAGGGGCGGCCCCCGGCCGACCACACCGTCCGGCGCCCGGCCGCAGCGGACAGTGCGACGCTGCTCACCAGTTGCCCGTTGGAGTAGCACCCCCCGAACTTCAGCCCTTCAGGTCGCGCAGATACGTGCCGAACTTCTCCAGGCCGTCGATGTTGCGCGGTCCGCTGATGCCCTCGTTGTAGTCGAGGACGAAGAAGTTGTCCTTCTTGACCGCGGGAAGGTCCCTCGTGTGCGGCGAACTCTTCAGGAAGTCGATCTTCTTCTTGGCGGGTTGGTCACCGTAGTCCAGGACGATGACGACCTCGGGCCGACTGGTGGCGACGGCCTCCCAGTTGACCTGGGTCCAGCGCTGATCGACGTCGGCGAAGACGTTGCGGCCTCCGGCGCTCTTGATGATGTCCGTGGGTGGCACCTGGGCGCCCGCCGTGAACGGCTGGTCCGTGCCCGAGTCGTAGAGGAAGACCGGCACGCGCTCGCCCTTGGGGGCCTTCGCCTCGACGGCCCGAACGCGCTGCTTGAGGTCGCCGACGACGTCCTTCGCACGCTCCTCCACACCGAAGATCCTGCCGAGTCGGTCGAGGTCGGAGTAGAGAGCATTGAAGGGTGTCAACGTCTGTGGGTGCTTGGGGTAGTTGAAGCAGCTCTCGGTGTGCATGAAGCTCTGCACGCCCAGCTTGTCGAGGATCGCGGGGGTGATGCCCCGCTGGTCGCTGAAACCGGAGTTCCAGCCCGCGACCACGAAGTCGGCCTTGGCGTCGACCACGATCTCCTTGTTGAGCAGGTCGTCGCTGAGCTTCTTGACCTTCGCGTACTCCTTCGCCCAGGGGGACTCCTCGACCGGCGGGTTCGCGGGCGGCATGACGTAGCCGAGCACCCGGTCGGTCAGGCCCAGGCTGAAGAGTTTGTCGGCGCTGCCGCCCTCGTAGGCGACGGCGCGCTTCGGCTTCGTGTACGCGACGCTCTCGCCGCATCGCTTCACGGTGGTCTTCTCGGCGGTGGCCGTCTTGGAGTCGGGTTCCACGGAGGCGCCGCAGGCGGTGGTCAGGAAGGCGGCGGCCACGGCGGTGCTCAGGGCGGCCCGTCTGCGGAACGAGGCGCGGGGCGGGAGGAGTTGCGGCATGTGTGGTGCACCTTTCGGAGTGTGGCGAGTGGCGAGTGGGTGTGTCAGGGGGCCGGGGAAGGGATGGAGGTGGCGGTGGAGGTGAGCGAGTAGAGCAGCTGGGGGTCGCCGGTCAGCGGATGCGGGACGACGCTGGCCTCCACCCCGAACACGTCCCGGACGAGCTCGGGCGTGAGGACGTCCTTCGGTGTCCCGGCAGTCACCAGGCGTCCCTGTGAAAGCACGCCGATCCGGTCGCAGGCGGCCGCCGCGAGATTGAGGTCGTGCAGGACGATCAGGACGGTGAGCCCCGACTCCCGTAGCAGGGCGAGGAGTTGTACCTGGTGGCGTACGTCGAGGTGGTTGGTCGGTTCGTCCAGGACCAGGATCTCGGGGTCCTGGACGAGCGCGCGGGCGACCAGGACGCGTTGGCGTTCGCCGCCGGACAGGGTCAGGACTCCCCGGTCGGAGAGGTGGCGGATGCCGAGGCGTTCCATGGTCGCGGCGCACACCTCGCGTTCCCGCCGGCTCAGGCGCTGGTTGCCGCGCAGGTGGGGCGCGCGGCCGAGGGCGACGGCCTCCTCGACGGTGAAGTCGAGGTCGACGGCGCCGTCCTGGGTCATGGCCGCGATCAGCTGCGCGCCGCGCCGCAGTGTCAGGCGGGACAGGTCGTCACCACCCACCCGTACGGCCCCCGAGGTGGGACGCAGGGCCCGGTAGACGCAGCGCAGCGCGGTGGACTTCCCGCTGCCGTTGGGGCCGACGAGACCCACGACGTGGCCCTCGGGCACGTCGAGGGACAGGTCGCGCACCAGGCTCTTGCCGTCGGTGACGACCGAGAGGCCGTCAAGGCGCAGATCCATCTCAACGCCCCCCGAACACATAGCCGTTGCGGCGCATCAACGTGATGAAGACCGGCACGCCGACGAGCGCGGTGATGACACCGAGGGGCAGTTCACGCGGGGCTGCCAGGGTGCGGGAGACCAGGTCGACCCAGACCATGAACACGGCTCCGGCGAGCGGCGCGACGGTCAGCACCCGGGCGTGGGTGGCTCCGACGACCATGCGCACCAGATGCGGAAGCACCAGGCCGACGAAGGCGATGGCGCCGCTGACCGAGACCAGGACACCGGTGACGAGTGACACCAGGAGGAGCAGCGCCTTGCGGTGTCGGTCGGGGTCGATGCCCAGGCTCGTGGCTGTCTCGTCGCCGAGCGCGAGGAGGTCGAGTGCGCGGGCGTGCCGGTGCAGGACGACCATGCCGACCACCACGACGGCGGTCACGAGGGGCAGCACACCCCAGGTGGCGGCGCCGAAGCCGCCGAGCGTCCAGTGCAGGACGGTGCTGGTGGCCTCGCTGTCGGGGGCGAGGTAGACGATGACGCTCATCAGCGCCTGGAAGCCGAACGACAGGGCCACGCCGGTCAGGACGAGGCGCAGTGGCGAGAGCGCGCCGCGGCGCGCGGAGGCCACGTAGACGAGGACGGACGCGGCCAGCGCGCCGAGGAACGCCCCCGCCGACACCGCGTAGATGCCGAGCGCGGCGAGGCCTCCGGTGACCGTGACGGTGACCGCTCCGACCGAGGCGCCGGACGAGACACCGAGGACGAACGGGTCGGCGAGTGCGTTGCGCACCATGGCCTGGACGGCGACGCCGATCGCGCTCAGCCCGGCGCCGACCAGCGCGGCGAGCAGGACCCGGGGTGTGCGGATCTGCCAGATGATCTGGTACGTGGTGACCTCGTCGGCCCGGATCGTCCCGCCGGTCAGCGCGGCCCACAGGTAGTGGGCGGTCTCGCCCGGGGTGACCACGGCGGCTCCGAGGCCGATGGCGACGACGACGGAGACGACGAGCAGCACGCCGAGAACCGCGCAGGTCAGGAGGAGGCCGGGGAGGGTGGCAAGGAGCCTCTTCTTGCCGGGGGTCGGCTCCGGGCTGCCGGTGGCCGGGTCCGGCGGGGAAGCGCCGGACCGCTTCGTCGGCGGGGCGGTGAGGGGCGGGGGCATGCGGCCACCCTTTCCATCGAGAGGAACGGTCGTCGGGGTCGGCGCTCGGCTACGCCACCGCGGCGGCGGGCGCGTCCGCCCCCGCCCAGCTCATCCGGCACCAGGGCAGGGCGAGTTCGTCGAGGGATGTGACGGGGCGGGGGGCGAGATCCGCCACGCGGGCGGCCTCGTGATGGCGGGCGAACACACTGTCCACGTACCGGTGGCCGGTGTCGGCGGCGATGAACAGCACGGTGCGCCCCGGGTCCTGGGCCCGTTCCCAGCCGGCCGTCAGGTGCCCGGCTCCCGTGGACAGGCCCGCGAAGACGGCGTGGCGGCGCAGCAGGTCGACGCTGCCCGCGAGCGCGGCGTCGAACGAGACCCAGTGGACGACGTCGTACGACGCGTGGCGGACGTTACCGAAGGGGATGGAGCTGCCGATCCCGGCGATGATGATGTCCGGGTCGGCGACGTGTTCGCTGCCGAAGGTGATGCTGCCGAAGGGCTGCACACCCACGAGGCGGACATCGCCGCCCGACTCCCGCAGATAGCGGGCGAGCGCCCCGGTCGAGACACCGGACCCGACGCCGCCGACGACCGTGAGCGGCTCGCTCGCGCCGAGTTGCTCGCGTACGTGGTCGGCGACCGCGCGGTAGCCGAGATAGTGGATGTCGTCGTGGTACTGGCGCATCCAGTGGTAGTCGGGGTGCTCGGCGAGGATCTCCTGGATCCGGGCGACCCGCCGCTTCTGATCCAGCTTGAGGTCGGCGCACGGCTCCATCTGCTCCAACGTCGCTCCAAGTAGGGCGAGTTGGGTGCGCAGCGTGTGATCGACGGTGGTGGAGCCGACGATGTGGCAGCGCATGCCGTGCCGGTGGCAGGCCAGCGCGAGTGCGTAGGCGTAGATGCCGCTGGAGCTGTCGAGGAGGGTGTCGCCGCGGCGTACCGCGCCGGTGGCGAGCAGGTGCTCGACGGCCGTGAGGGCGGATACCACCTTCATGGTCTCAAAGCGCAGGCAGACGAGCCGGTCGTCGAGGCGTATCAGGTCCGGTCGGCCGATCGCCTCGGCGATGTGCTGCTCCATGGGCGAACTCCTCAGGGGTGGGGAAGGTCGTGAAGGTCCGGGTGACGGGCAGGCCCTCACGCTCCAGGTCCTGCGCGCAGCGACGGATGCGGTGCCTGGTCCCGGGGGCCGCCGGGTCGAAGAGGACTCCGGCGACGGAGCCGCTGTGCGCGATCTGTACGCCGACGGCCCCCGCGCGGTCCGCGAGGGCGGTGAGCGTGTCGAACCCGGCGTGCCCGAGGCGCAGTTGGCCGCGGCGGGCGCTGGCCGTGGCGACGCTTCCGAGCAGGGCGGGGTCGCGTTCACGCACGGCGCGGCGCAGCCGGGCGCGCAGTGTCTCGTAGGCGTCGACGTCGCTGTCGGCGCAGGTGGGTGCGGGCAGACCGAGGGTGTCGACCGGGGTGCCGCCGGCCAGCGTGCAGCCCACGACGACCACCGGGGGCAGCGCGTCGCCGAGCACTTCGAGGACCCGGCCGTGCCGCTGGGCGAACAGGCGTGGGCGGCCGTCGAGCATCAGTGGGTCGCAGGCCAGCTCGGCGCTCAGGGCGATCCGGGTCACCACGGAGGGGGCGAGGCACAGTCCGAAGGCGTCGGCCACGGCCCGTACCGCGGCGAGCACGTCGCTGGTCGAACTGCCCATGCCGAGACCGACGGGAATGTCGCCGACAAGTGTCAACGCGCCGCCGCACGGCTCCCGTTCACACCGCGCGGCACACTCCTCGACGGTGAGGGTGGCGGCGCGCAGCGCCTTCGTGCGGTCGGCGGGGACGACGGTGAGCGCGCCGGGCCCGGGGGTGAACCGGGCATGGGTGCCGGGCTCGTTCATCGGGAGTGTGACGAGGCCCGGGCGACATCGCCCGTGTTCGTCGCGGAAGACACCTTGGAGGATCTCACCGTGGTGACACGGCGCGTACCCGGTGCCGGTGCGGACGGCACCGGGGGCGGCCCGGCGGGTTCCAGCCGTCACGAGCCGCTCGCGGCACGGTAGCGGTACAGGGTGCTCGGGTCGGCGCTGAACTGCGAGAACGGGAAGGGCTCCGCGGACAGCGCCGTCACCCCGTCCCCGAGGAAGGCGCGGGCGACGGCGCTGCCGGACTGCGCGTAGACGATCAGCGGGACGGCGCGGGCGCGGCAGCGCTCCAGGATGGTGTCGAAGCTGCCGTTACCGAGTGTCATGCCGGTGGCGACCACCGCGTCGGCGGTGTCGAGGACCTGGTGCATGTCGTCGGTGACCTCGTCGCCCCACTGGGTGGTGCGCAGGTTGAAATCGCAGGGGAGCGGTACGCCACCGCGCTCCCGGATCGCCGCGACCAGCGGGTTGACGACCCCGACGAGACCGACGCGGGCGCCCGCCGGGAGGTCGAGGAGGCCGGCGATGGCGGTGTCCCGGGCGACGGCGCGCACTTCGGGCGGGCCCGCGGGAAGTGTCACGGGCTCGGCGTCGGTCGCCTCGCGATGCGGTCGCAGCTCGGCGAGATACGCGTCGAGGGCGGCGATCCGCAGCGGGCGCGGCCCCTCCCGGAGCAGGGTGTCGAGGGGGCTGCCGGAGGCCTCCCGGCACAGCTCGGGCCCGATCTCGCCCGCCTCGAAGGCGCAGCCGCCGAAGGAGCCGCCGAGCCGGACGAGTACGTACTGGTTGAGATACGTCACGTCGCCACCCGCGAGCCGGGTGCCGTGGTGGATCCAGAACACGCTGGTGGCCGTCAACGTCGAGGGGGCGGGGCCGAGTTCGCCGCCGAGTGCCGCGGCGAACAGCTCGTCGGTGTGCTTCACGCGGGGGCCCCTTCGGTGGTCCGGGTCGATTCGGTGGTGCGGGTCAGGCGGAACAGGAAGGTGAGGACGCCGTCCTGCCAGTCGTGCAGATGGGCGATCTCAGGCTCGAACCCGTGGTCCAGGGCGTGCCGCACGATGGTGTGCAGATCCGCGGTGTTGGAGGCGATGACGAACACCTCGCCTCCGGGCGCGAGCAGGTCACGGTCGGCGAGCTGGGCGAAGAACCGCTCGAGCAGGGGAGCGCCGACGCACGTGTTCCGTACGACGTGGGGATCGTCACTGACGGCCTGGCTGACGGCGGGCGGATTGAACGTGACGACGTCCAGCCGCACTCCGGCGGGCAGACCGTCGAAGAGGTCGCCGACGACCGGGATGAACGCGCTGTCCGCGCTCCGGCCCGCCAGCCGTTCGTAGTGCCGTGCGGCGGCGACGACGCTCTCCTCGTGCACATCGATGGCGTAGATCGCGTCGGCGCCGCGCACCCCGGCGGTGACGGTCTCGACGCCGAGTCCCGCGCCCATGGCGGCGTAGCGGCGGCCCTTGACCTCGATGCGGCCGTCGAGCAGCCACTCGTGGATCATGCGGCTCGTCCAGCCCGGCAGGAAGACACCCGGCGGCACATCGAAGGTCCAGCCGTTCCACTCGTACGTACGGGAGGTGTGCAGGTCCGCTTTGGGTTGATTTAGGGCGATGATCTGCTCGGCGGGGAGCGGGGGCGGCAGCTGGTCGAGCAGTGCGGCTCCGGTGGCGGTGCGGCGCAAGGGGCTTGCTCCTCAGGGGTGTTCGCGGTGGCGGGCAGGGGGAAGCACGGGAGCCGACACCCCGGTGTGGGGCGGTGGCATCCGAGAGGTACTGTAACGACAATCGTTTTCACTAAGCTAGTCCGGGTCCGACATCCGGCCTGCATCCGGCCCGGCACCAGACCTGCGCGAGGCGGGTCAATGCCGCTCGATCGCCCGCCTGTTGGACGAAAACACCCGACGTTTCCCGCCGATCCCCACTGATCGCCGACCCGTAGGAGTCGCCAACCGTGACCATCTCGCCAACTCAGGACCCCGCCACCACCGGGCCGCCGAGCCCGCGCCCCGTCCTGCTCGACCCCGCCTTCCTGCGCCTGTGGACCGGCACCACCGCGTCCGGGCTCGCCACCTGGGCCCTGCCGTTCGTCCTCGGGCTCGCCGTACTCGAACGCGACCTCACGGCGGCGGGCCTCGGCCTCGCCCTGGCGGCCCGCACCGCCGGTTTCCTCGGCGCGGTCGCCATCGGCGGAGTCCTGGCCGACCGCCACTCGCGCCGCGCCGTGGTGCTGTGGTCCGCCCTGGCCGCGGCCGTGTCCGCGCCCCTGCTGGCCGCGGGCCTGGGGCGCTCCCTGCTCCTGATGGCCGGTGCCGCGCTGCTCGCGGGCGCCGGACAGGGGGCGTGCCGTCCGGCGTTCCAGGCGCTCGCGGCGGAGGTCGTCGAGCCCGCACGACGCCAACAGGCCAATGCCGCCATGACGTTGGCGGTCCGCGCGAGCACGCTGATGGGCCCGTCGCTCGCCGCGCTGCTCGCCGCCGTGCTCGACATCAAGGCCCTGCTCCTGGGCATCGGAGCGCTCTGGCTGGTGGCCGCGCTCGTACCGGGCCGTGGCGCGAAGACACTCCCGGCAGGAGCCGATGCCGAGTCGCGGACACCCCAACGGGCTTCGTTCCGCCGCGAGTTCATGGAGGGCGTGCAGGAGGCCCGCCGCCACCCGTGGTTCGTCGCCGGCCTCGGCGCCCTCACCGCCGTCATCGCCACCGGCTACTCCGCCACGGGGGTGGCCCTGCCGTTGATCAGCCGCGACCGCTACGACACCGAGGCGGTGCTCGCCGCGGCCACCACCGCGTACGCCGTCGGCGCCCTCGCCGGCGCCCTGGTCATCGCCCGCTGGCGCCCGCGCTCCCAGGGCTGGTCGGCGCTCGCGGGGCTGGCGGTCTACGGTCTCGCCCCGCTCAGCCTGACACTGCCGGTGCACCCCGCGGTGATCGTCGCCGCCTACACGGTGGCCGGACTGGGCATCGAACTGTTCAATGTCCCCTGGTTCACGGCCACGCAGCGCGAGATCGCCCCCGACAAACTCGCCCGCGTCTCCTCCCTCGACTTCCTGCTCTCCTACGGCCTGGCCCCGCTCGGCCTCGCCCTCATCGCACCCGCCATCACCACCTTCGGCGCCCAACCGGTCCTGCTCACCTGCGCGTTGATCTGCTTCCTGGCCCCGGCGGCGGCCGCCCTCGCCCCGACGGCGCGGCACTTCACACGTACACCGACGCCGCCCGGCAGCCCTGGTGTGTAGCTCAGTGGGAAACCCCCGCCCCCAGGTGTAGGAAACTCCACCCCACGGACGGGCACTGCGCCCCATGTGTCCGCGCCAGTCACTCCATAGCGTCGTAACCGGGGCACAAGAGGTGCCCCACGTGATGACGTGGAGGTGCCGACGATGTTCGGTCGTACGAGTCGTGCGCGCAGGAAGGCTCGACCAGCACGTAGCGCTGAGGCACTGAGGCTCGACCGGGTGCGCAAGGTGTACGGGACGGACGAGGCCGCGGTGACCGCGCTGGACGAGGTGTCGCTGAGCCTGCCCGCCGGGAGTTTCACCGCGGTCATGGGGCCGTCCGGCTCCGGCAAGTCGACCCTGCTGCAGTGCGCGGCCGGGCTCGACCGGCCGGACGGCGGGACCGTCACGGTCGACGGGGAAGAGCTGACCGGCGGCACCGAAGCGGCACTCACCAAGTTCCGGCGCACACGGATCGGTTTCGTGTTCCAGCAGTACAACCTTCTGGACACCCTCACCGCGGAGCAGAACACCACCCTGCCGCTGCGACTCGCCGGGCGGCGCGTCGACCGCGCGCGGGTGCACGAGATGCTGCGGCAGGTGGGGCTCGCGGAGCGTCTCGCGCATCGGCCCGCCGAACTGTCCGGCGGGCAGCGGCAGCGCGTCGCGATCGCCCGCGCGCTGGTCGCCGAACCGGCCGTGGTCTTCGCCGACGAGCCGACCGGCGCGCTCGACACCCGCAGCGCGCGGGAGGTCCTCACCCTGCTGCGGGAGGCGGCGCGGCTGCACGGCCGCACCGTCGTGATGGTCACGCACGACCCGGTGGCCGCCTCGTACGCCGACACGGTGCTGTTCCTCGCGGACGGTCGGCTCGTCGGGCGCCTGGACGCCCCGAGCGTGGACGCCGTCGCCGAACGGCTCGCGCACCTCGGGGACCGTACGACCACCGCGGCCAACGCCGCGCCGCACACCGTGATGGAGGTGTGAGCGCATGTTCTCCCTGGCCCTGCGGTCCGTGCGGCACCGCCCCGGACGGTTCGCCGCGACACTACTGTCCGCGTTCCTCGGCGCGGTCATCGTGATGTCCTTCGACTCGCTCTACGACACCGCCGCCCAGGCAGGCGTCGACGACACCAGCGCCTCGACCCTGACCACGTCCGCCAGCGTGGTCGGCGGGTACGGCACGCTCCTGGTGTTCTTCGCGATCGCCTCCACGCTGACCGTGAACGTACGCCAGCGCGCCGCGGAACTGTCCCTGCTGCGCAGCTGTGGAGCGACGCCCGCGCAGATCAAGCGCATGGTCGTCGGCGAGGCGGCCCTGATCGGGGTCGTCGCGTCGCTGCTCGCCATCGGTCCCGCGGTGCTCGGCGGGCGCGCGCTGGTGGGTGCCTTCCAGGACACCGGACAGGTCGCGCACGGTGTCGACCCGGTGTTCGGGGCGGTCGCGGCGGGCAGCGGCGCCGCGGTGACGGTGCTGGCGTCGGCCGGTGCCGCGTTCCTCGCGGTGCGCCGCGCCACCCGGCAGCAGGCCGGCGAGCGAAAGCCGCGCGGACGGCTGCGGACCGTCGGCGGGACGGCGGCGCTCGTGCTCGGTGTCTGCTCGGCGAGCGCCACCTTCGCGTTCGACACGACTGATCCGGCGCTGATGGCGGCCCCTGCCTACGGCGCGATCCTGCTCTCCATCGGTTTCGCCGCGTTCGCCCCCGCGCTGCTGCGCACCGTGCTCGCGGCGCTCACCTGGCCGCTGACCTCGTTGACCGGCGCCGGCGGGTACTTGACGGTCCACAACCTGCGACAGCGTGCCAAGGACCTCTCCGCCGTGCTGATGCCGTTGATCCTGTTCATCGGCGTGGCGACGGCGACGCTCTCCATGCAGGCCGTGGAGAACGACGCGGTCGCGGCCTCCGGCCTCGCGCGCAGCGTCGACGACAAGAACCTCGCGTCGCTCAACCTGATCGTCGTCGGCATCATCGTCGTCTTCGCCTGCATCATGCTGATCAACAGCCTGTACGCGGCGACCGTCCACCGGCGCCGCGAGTTCGGCGGGCAGCGGCTCGCGGGCGCGACCCCGGGCCAGGTCCTCACGATGGTCGGCGCGGAGAGCGCGGTCCTGACGATCACCGGCGTGGTGGCGGGGACGATCGCGGCGATCGCCGGGCTCGTGCCGTTCACCGTGGTGCGCTCCGACGGCGTGCTGCCGGGGCAGGGGCCGTGGATCTGGCTGGCCACGGTGGCCGTCGCCGTCGCGGCGACGTTCGGCACCGGCCTCGCCACGACACGGCGGGTGCTGCGAGCCCCGGCGGTGGAGGCGGTGGCGGTTGCCGCCTGAGGCGCCGGAGCGGGCCCGGCATAATCGGAGCGGAACGGGCCTACGGGGCGGCGGACGGATCACCGACATGCACGTCACACGGATCGAACGGATCGAGCGGATCGCACGGATCAAGGCAGCGGCGCTGGCCGGGGCCCGCGGCCTCGCGCTGTCCCTGCTGTCGCTCGCCGGCTCCCTCACCCTGTTGGTGGCGTGCATCGTCTCGATCGCCTGCACCGTGGTCGGCGTCGGCCTGTTCACCACCCCGCCGCTGCTGCGGCTCGTCCGCTCCCACGTCGACGTACGGCGCACGCTCGCGGCGCGCTGGTGCGGCGTGACGATCCCGCGGGGCGCGTACCGGCCCCGGCCCGGCGACCGGCTGCCCGGCCTGCTCGGCCAGCCGGACGCGTGTCTGCGGCTGCTGCGCGACCCGGCGACCTGGCGGGACCTGCGCTGGCTGGCCGCCGACATGACCGCCGGATTCGCCACCGCGCTGCTGCCCGCCGCGCTCGTCGTGTACCCGATCGAGGGCTACGTGGTCGCGGCAGGACTCTGGCGCGTCCTCGGCGGGGGAGCGTGGTGGTACGGCTTCGTCCCGGTCAGCGGCCAGGCCACCGCCCTTGCCGCCGCCGTACTCGCCACCCTCATCGCCGTCGCCGGGTACTACGCGGCGGAGCCGATGCTCCGCGTCCACTTCACTCTCACCCGATGGCTGCTCGCCCCGCGCGGCGCCGAGCTGCGGCACCGCGTCGAGGAACTCGCCCGGACCCGGCACGACGCCGTCGACGCCTCCGCCGCGGAACTGCGCCGCATCGAGCGCGATCTGCACGACGGCGCGCAGGCCCGGCTCGTCGCCATGGGCATGCACCTCGGCACCGTCGACGCGCTCATGGAGAGCGACCCGGCGACCGCCCGTGCGCTGCTCGCCCGGGCCCGCGCCGATTCCGTCCAGGCGCTGGAGGAGCTGCGCGAGCTCGTCCGCGGCATCTACCCGCCCGTCCTCGCCGAACGCGGCCTCGCCGACGCCGTCCGCGCGCTGGCCCTGCGGATGCCCGTCCCCGTGGAGCCCCGGACCCAGCTGCCGGGCCGCCCCGAGGCCGCCGTCGAATCCGCCGCCTACTTCGCGACGAGCGAGGCGCTGACGAACGCCGCCAAGCACGCCGCGGCCACCTGCGTCCACCTCGAACTCGCCCACCACGACGGCGTGTTGCACATCGACGTCACCGACGACGGGCGCGGCGGCGCCGACCCCGAGGGCTCCGGCCTGCGCGGCATCGCACGCCGCCTCGACGCCTTCGACGGCACCCTCACCGTGCACAGCCCCGAGGGCGGCCCCACCAGCGTCACGATGGAGATCCCGTGCAGACTCCTCCCGCCCGGTAGCGTGGCGTGAGCCGATTGCCCAGATCCCCACGGGAGCCAGCGTGCGCGTAGTGATCGCCGAGGACCTCTTCCTGCTGCGCGACGGACTCGTCCGCATGCTGGAGGCGTTCGGCTTCGAGGTGCTCGCCGCGGTGGACAACGGGCCCGACCTCGCCCGCGCGCTCCAGGAGCCGAGCCTGGAGGTCGCCGTCGTCGACGTCAGGCTCCCGCCGACCCAGACCGACGAGGGCCTGCGCTGCGCCCTCGCCGCCCGCCGCGCCCGCCCCGGCCTGCCGATCCTGGTCCTCTCGCAGCACGTCGAGCAGTTGTACGCGCGTGAACTCCTGGCCGACGGCAAGGGTGGCACCGGCTACCTGCTCAAGGACCGGGTGTTCGACGCCGCGCAGTTCGTCGACGCCGTGCGCCGCGTCGCCGGGGGCGGCACCGCGATGGACCCCGAGGTCATCTCCCAGCTCCTGGCCCGCAACTCCACCCGCGACCGGGCCGTGAACCGCCTCACGCCCCGGGAGACCGAGGTCCTGGAACTGATGGCCCAGGGCCGCTCCAACGCGGCCATCGCCGAGAAACTCGTCGTCACGGAACGCGCGGTGACCAAGCACACCGCCAACATCTTCCAGAGGCTGGAACTGACCCCGTCGGACGACGACAACCGGCGGGTGCTCGCGGTGCTGGCGTATCTGGACCGGGGGTGAGGACCCACCGGGCGGTATGCCGGGAACGGATCAGCGGTGCTTCGCGAAGAATCCGCTGACTTCCTCGGTGAACAGCTCGGGGACCTCAAGGGCGGCGAAGTGACCGCCCCGGTCGTACTCGGCCCAGTGGACGATGTTGTTGAGAGGTTCGGCGAACCGCTGGATTGCGACGTCCTCGGCGAAGTTGGCCACCCCGGTCGGGGTCGTCGAGGGGGTCGGACGGCTCGTGGTGTGCATGGTCTCGTAGTACATCTGCGCGGAAGGGGCGCCGGTGTTGGTGAGCCAGTAGAGCGCCGCGTGGGTGAGGACCACGTCGGGGTCGATCGAGCCGGCCGGGTGTGCCCAGTCGTGGAACTTCTCGCCGATCCAGGCGAGTTGACCGGCCGGTGAGTCCGCGAGACCGAAGCCCAGAGTGTGCGGCCGGGTGGCCTGGATCTGGAAGTAGCCGGAGCCGTCGTCGAGGAAGTTCTTCATGCGTGCGAGACGGACGCTCTCCCCTTCGGTGAGTTCCGCGCCCTCCTCCGCCCCTCCGAAGGGGATGAACCCGACCGTCGCCGCGTTCACATGCACGCTCGCCACGTGCGACGGGTCCACGCGCCCCAGGTCCGGGGCGAAGAACGCGCCGAAGTCGCCGCCCTGGGCGCCGTATCGCGTATAGCCGAGGCGGGCCATGAGCTCCTTGTACGCGCGGGCGACCCGGTGGGAGTCCCAGCCCGCGCCCGCCGGGCCGCTGAAGCCGAAGTTCGGGTGCGAGGGAATCACCAGGTGATGGCCGTACTCGGTCAGCGGCTCGATGACGTCCAGGAACTCGAACACGGATCCCGGCCAGCCGTGCAGGAGAAGCAGCGGGAAGGCATCGGCATGAGGTGACCGCAGGTGCAGGAAGTGAATGCCGTGCCCGTCGATCTCGGTCGTGAACTGCGGGTGCCGGTTCAGCCGCTCCTCCCAGACCCGCCAGTCGTACGCGCTGAGCCAGCGGTCGACCAGTTCCTTGGCCTGGGCGGTCGGCATGCCACGGCTCCATCCCGCGTCCGGCACCTGACGGGGCCAGCGGGTCTTGTGCAGCCGGGCGCTGAGGTCGTCCAGTTCGGACTGCGCGATGTCGACACGGTATGGCGTGATCCCGGAACTCATCTGCTGCCCCCTCGCACCGTCGCCGATAGGCGCATCCAGCGTAGTAGCCGGACCGCGCGACGCCAACGCATCGTCGGCATGCGCGGTCCGGGCGGCCGGTTCACCCCTCCCGAGCCGTCAACTGCTCCACCACCGCGCCCAGCAGCCCCGCCGGAACCCGCAGCGCGTGCAGCGCCGAGATCTTCGACGTCAATGGGCCGGGGGAGGTCACGATGCGCCACATCTCCAGCTTCGTGGGGTTGTCGAACTGGGCCGCCGCGAGGATGCCTTGGATGGTGTCCCGCGTGCGGTCCGGGTGGAGCGGCGAGCCCAGCTTCACCTCGACCCTCGTGACGCCCGAGGTGTCCGCGGCCTCGACCGTGACGCTGAACCGGCCCGGCCTGCCGGTGATTTCAGAGGGTTCGCCGTCGACGAGGGCCGTGCCCGTGGGCAGGTCCGCCAGGAAGGTGACCGTCCAGGTGCGGGCGGCGGGGACGATGCCGTCGGGGCCGTCCGCCGGGCCGATGCGCAGGGCGCCGGACTCGGCGTTCCACTCCAGGCGCGTGGTGACCGTGCGCAGGTTCGTGCCGTCGCCCTGGCCGTCGTCCTCGACCAGGGTGAACGTGCCGCTGTCCGAGGGCGCGACGAGCAGTTCCAGGTGGTCGGGGTTGCGGGTGGCGTCCAGGTCGTCAGGGCCGGTGAGCGGGAGGATGCCGCCGCCGCGCAGCAGGGCCGGCACCCCGTCGAGGCCCCGGTGCAGCTCGATGTGGCGGTCGCCGTCGTACACCGTGCCGGTGAAGATGTCGGTCCAGGTGCCGGGCGGCAGCCAGGCCGGTGTCGAGGAGAGCAGTGTCACCTCGTCCCGGCGCGTGGTGACGGGGGCCACGATCAGCTCACTGCCGAAGGTGAACTGGTTGGGCACGTCGTACGCCTCGTGACGCTCCGGCGCCACGTGGTACATCGGGCGCACCAGAGGTGTGCCGGTCGCCGCGACGTGGTTCATGGTGTGCAGGTACGGCACGAGCCGGTGCCGGAAGCGCAGGGCATCGCCCATCGCCTGCCGGGGCTCGGAAGGGAACTGCCACGGCTCCTTGCGGATGAACGGGTTGTTCGCCGAGTGCAGCCGGAGGATGGGGGAGAAGACACCCAACTGGATCCACCGGGTGGCCAGTTCGTCGTCGCGGACGCCGCGGGTGTGGCCGCCGATGTCGTGACTCCACCAGCCGTAGCCGATGTTGGCCGACGACGCCGTGAACTCGGGCTGGAAGGCGAGGGATTCCCAGGACACCACCGTGTCGCCGGAGAAGCCGACACCGTAGCGCTGGCTGCCGGGACCGGCGTAGCGGGAGAACGCCATGGGGCGGCGGCCCTCACGTCCGGAGTCGAGGAAATGGAAGTGGTTCAGCAGCCAGAGGGGGTCCACGTCGGGGATCCGTGACGTGCTGCCCTGCTGCCAGTCGACCCACCAGAAGTCGACGCCCTGGTCCTCAAGCGGGTGGTGCAGGAGACGGAAGTAGGCGTCGAGGAACGCCCGGTCGGTGAGGTCGAACGGGATCGTCGCGTCGGATGCGGGATCCACGCCCACCGCCCGCGCCACTTCCGGGTACGCGTCCTCGAAGGGCCGGACCCCGTCGGCGGGGTGCAGGTTCAGGGTGGTCCGCAGGCCACGGCGGTGCAGCTCGCCCAGGAAGGCCGCCGGGTCGGGGATGAGCTCGCGCTCCCACGAGTAGCCGGTCCAGCCGGTCCCGTACCGGGGTGGCACCGAGTCGACGCGGTGCCAGTCCATGTCGATCACGGCGACGGAGAACGGCAGCTTCTCCGCGTCGAAGCGGTCGAACAGATCGAGGTACGTGTCGGTGGTGTACGCGTGGTAGCGGCTCCACCAGTTGCCCAGCGCCCAGCGCGGCAGCACCGGCGGGCGCCCCGACAGCGCGTACAGGGCCTGCACCGCCTCGCCGTAGTCGTGGCCGTACGCGAAGACGTACAGGTCGAGGCGGCCGGGCTCGCGCGATGCCACCCACCCCTCCTCGTCGAAGAGGAAGGACGCCGAGTCGTCGATGACGGCGATCCCGTCGCGGGCGGCGACACCGTCCTCCAGCGGGATGCGGCCGTCCGCGTCGTCGAGGGTGCGAGCCGTGCCGCCCAGGTTGTCCGGGCGCCGCTCGCCGAACCGCCACCGGCCACCGGCCGGGGCCGTGACGACCAGGCCGTTCGCGCTGAACTCCCGCCGGTCGTAGAGGAGATGGAGGCGGCCCGTGGACACCTCCAGCGCGTCGTCGCTCTCGCGGACCGTGAACTCGGGTGTGGGGCGGTCGCGGTGGAGCGCGAAGCTCGACGCGCGGTCCTCGAACCCGCCGTCCTCGGACCACTCCAGGCGTAGCAGCCCCTCGGTGAGCACGGTGACACGCCAGTGGTCGCCGCGCAGGACCGACGCGTCCTGGGCGCGGGGGTGGGCCGGGATCCTGCTGAGTGCTGCCGTTGTCATGCCTTCACTGCCCCTTGGGTCACGCCGCTGATCACCCAGCGCTGGGAGAACAGGTAGACGAGTACGGTCGGTGCCATCGCCATGAGGTAGGAGGCGAAGGCGACGTTGTAGTTGGTGTCGAACTTGCTCTGGAAGATGTTCTGGAGGACCGGCAGCGTCTGCAGCCCCGGATCGGACGTGATCAGCGAGGGCAGCATGAAGTCGTTCCACGAGGCGAGGAACGCGAAGATGCCGACGGTCGCGTTCATCGGCCCGAGCAGCGGCAGGATGATGCGCCGGAAGATCTGCCACGTCGTGGCCCCGTCCATGCGCGCGCTCTCCTCCAACTCCATCGGGATCGAGCGCAGATACGCGGTGTACAGCAGCACGCTGAACGACAGCTGGAAGACGATGTGCAACAGGGTCACACCCACCGGGCTGTCGATGCCCAGCAGCGCGGTCAGCTTGATCTGCGGCAGCGCCACCACCGGGAACGGCAGGAACATCGCGCCCAGCAGATAGAAGAACGACCAGCGGAAGACCCGCCGGTCCCAGTTGCGGGCGATCGCGTACGCGGCGAGCGAGCTGAGCGCCAGCGTGCCGAGGACCGAGGCCGCGGCCACCGCCACGGAGATCGTGAACGACACGGGGAAGTTCGTGATGCGCCAGGCGTCGGCGAAGCCGCTCAGGTCGATCGGCCACGGCAGCGCGAAGGCATCGCCCTCGGCGGCCTGCGAGGAGGACTTGAGGGCCATGGCGACGGTGACGTACAGCGGGACCAGGACCGTCAGCGAGGCCACCACGAGCAGCAGGGTGACCGGCCGGTTGGTGGCGTCCTTGCCGCGGCGGCGGGCGCGGGCGACGGCCTGCCGCAGCGGTGGCTCGTGCCGTGTGGTGTGCTCGGACGGCGGGAGAGTGGTGGTCATGACAGCCGGAGCCCCCTTCCGCGGGTGGCCAGGAGTTGCAGCAGGGACACCGCGACCGTGAGCACGAAGAAGATGGTGGCGTTGGACATCTGGTAGGCGTAGTCGCCGTCCGAGTAGCCGGTGAAGATCTTCATGGCGACGCTGTGGGTCGCGGTGCCGGGCCCGCCGTCGGTGAGGCCCTTGATGATGTCGTAGGCGTTCAGATAGCCCTTGACGCCGAGGATCGTGTTGATGACGAGGTAGCCGGAGACCAGGGGCAGCGTGATGGACCGGAATCTGCGCCAGGCCGAGGCGCCGTCGATGGAGGCCGCCTCGTACAGCTCGCCGGGGATCGACAGCAGGCCGGCGATGTAGATGAGCAGCGCGCCCGGGATCGTCTGCCACGCGGAGACGACCATGATGGAGATCCAGGCCAGGTCGGGATTGCCGAGGATGCTCTCCTCCAGCGGACCGAAACCGACCGAAGTGGCCAGCGAGGGAAGGGAGTTGGCGAAGAGGTAGTTGAAGACGTACGCGGCGACGATCCCGGATATCACCATCGGGATGACGAAGACGCTCCGCAGCGCCGTCAGGAACCGCACGCGGCTCGTCAGGCCGAGCGCGAGCGCCAGCGCGACGCTCTGTGCGAGCACCACGGTCACGAGGGCGAGGCCGAGGGTGAATTTGTACGAGTCCCAGATCGCCGGGTCGGAGAAGAGTGCCACGTAGTTCGTGAGGCCCGTGAACTGCCAGTCACCGAAGCCCACGTAGTCGGTGAAGCTGTAGAAGATGCCGACCAGGGCCGGGCCGAGGACCAGGCCGGTGAAGAGCAGGAGCGTCGGCAGCAGGAACCAGTAGTAGACGGGTTCGACCCGGCGCCGCCGTCGGGCGGACGGCGCGACGGACGCACCTCTTGGGAGGGGTGGAGGCACAGCCATGAGGTCTCCTACTTCGTGGAGGAGCGGATCGCCATCCGCCGCCAGTCGGCGTCCAGTTGGCGGAGCGTCGCGTCGAAGTCGCCGGTCGCGATCGCGGTCTGGAGGTAGTTGCCCACGGGGATCGACGGCGGGATGAAGGTGCCCGCACCGAGGTAGAAGGCAGCCGAGTCGACGTAGGGCTGAAGCCCGGACAGCCGCGGGTCCTTCGCCGCCGGCGCGTCCTTGGTGACTCCGTACGCGAGGTTGTCCCGGTTGTAGGCGTCGATGATCTCGGGCCGCATCAGGAAGTCGACCAGCTCCTCGGCCTCGTCGGGGTGGTCGGCCCCGGTCGGGATCCACAGCGCGAGGTCGATGTTCACGCGCGCCTTGCGGTCGGCGGCCCGTTCCGTGACGGGCAGCGGGAAGGTGCCGATGTCCAGGTGCGGATCGACCGCGGCGATCTGCGTCAGCGCCCAGGGCCCTTGCAGATACATGGCCGCGCGGCCCTTGCCGAAGGCGAGATTCCCGTCCGGGTAGGAGCGGGTGGCGGCGTCCCGGTTGTAGAACTTCGTGAGCGTACGGGCCCGTTCCATGGCCTCGGCGAAGTCCTTCTGGAACGAGACGGGCGAGGACGGGCCGACGTCCGTGCCCTGCTCGCGCAGCTTGCGGAAGAAGGACGCGGTGTCGACGAGCCCACCGGCGCAGTAGTCGAACAGGCCCTGCCAGACCGTCCACTCCTCCTTGCTGGTGGCGTAGATCGGTGTGACCTTCGCGGCCTGCAACTCCTTGCAGACGTCGACGAATTCGGACCACGTCGTCGGCACCGGAAGGCGGTACTTCGCGAAGATCTTCTTGTTGTAGATGACTCCGGCGGCGGCCAGCGAGTACGGCAGGACGCTGGTGCGGCCCGGATACGTCGCGTACTGCTTGGCGAGCTGGGCGACGCTCCCGGTGATGCGGCGGGCCGCGGGCCGGTCCGACACGTCGGAGAGCACGCCGCGCTCGATGTAGCGGGCCAGCTCCAGGTTGTTGTTGAAGCAGCCCACGTCGGCGGGCTGGGCGCGGACGAACTGCGGCGCGATGGCATCCGTCGTGTCGTGCACCACCCGCACCCCGGGCCGGCTTCGCTCGAACTTCCCCAGCACCTTGTCGAAGTAGGCGATGACCTCCCGCTTCTGCAGATAGAAGCGCATGGTGGTCCGCGACTGCCCGGACGCGTCGCCGCCGCAGCCGGTGAGGCCGAGGGCGCCGAGCGCGGCTCCGGCCCCGGTCGCGGCGACGAAGCCGCGCCGGCTCGGGCCGCGGGCACCCCGGATCGCGGCTCGCTCTGGTCCGATCGTCACCTCGTCGCCTCCTGGGAGTGGTGTCACGCGACCTCGGGGCGTGCGGGCCCGGAGGTGTGTGAGTTCCGTTACGAGCAGAGCGCGGCGAACTTACAGCGCTGTAAATTTGGGTGTCAACAGGTAGGGTTCGGCGCGCAGTCGGCGGAGCGTCCCACCAGGCGTGGTCCCCGCGTCAGTCCACGCGGTCCCCGCGTCGGCCCACCAGGAGGCGAAGTGCCCAACGTCCGCCTGAGCGATGTCGCCCAGCACGCCGGCGTCTCGACGAAGACGGTCTCGAACGTCGTCCACGGCTATGTGCACGTCCGCGAGAGCACCCGCGCCAAGGTCCAGCGCGCCATCGACGAACTGGGCTACCGGCCCAACCTGCGCGGCCGCAACCTCGCCACCGGCCGCACCGGAATGATCGCGCTCGCCTTCCCCGACCTGCGCATCCCGTACTTCGCCGAACTCGCCCACGTCCTGTCGCGGGCGGCCGGCGAGCGCGGATACCGGCTGCTCCTCGAGGAGTCGGGCGACGCCCCAGACGTCGAGCGCGCGATGCTGTCCGCGCAGGAGGCGGGCGTCGTCGACGGCGTGCTCCTCCAGCCGTCCTGGCTGAATTCCACGGAGATCGCCCAGCACCGCAGGGGAGTTCCCGTCGTGCTCCTGGGCGAGAGCGCCGCGCCGCTCACCCTCGACCACGTGCGGATCGACAACATCGCCGCGGCGGCGCAGGTCGTCGAGCACCTCGCCGCACTCGGGCGCCGCCGTATCGCGTTCCTGTGCGCCGAGGAGTCGGCGCCGAGCGAGACGTCGCGCCAGCGCCTCATCGGCTACCAACAGGGCCTGGAACACTGCGGACTTCCGGTCGACGCGTCCCTGATCGTCACCGGGCGGGTGGCCGACGCGCACTCCGCCGCGCGGGCCCTCGGGGCCGCGCTCGACGACGGCATGGCGCCGGACGCCGTCTTCTGCCGCGACGACCTGGTCGCGCTGGGCGCGCTGCGGGCGCTCGGGGAGCGGGGTCTTCGGGTGCCGGAGGACGTCGCCGTCACCGGCTGGGACGACAGCACGCTCGCGTCGGCGGTGCGGCCGAGCCTGACCTGCGTACGGGCCGACGAGGCCGAACTGGCCCGGCGCGCGCTCGACTTGCTGATCGAGCGCATCGAGGGCTTCGACGGGCTCGGCCGGCACGAGTTCGTCGCGCACTCGCTGGTGGTCCGGGAGAGCGCGCCGCGGCCGGCTGTCTGAACGGTGCGGGAGCTCGGTGGCCCGGGAGATCTCCGGTTCTCATTTACAGCGATGTAAAACGATGCTGAGATGAGTGTCGAGGGCAGCCGGTTCGGCGGTGCGTGCAGCGCGCCGCACGGTGCACCTCGAACGCGCCCGTCACGACGACCCAGGAGAGTGCATGGCCCAGGACCTGCCCCGCCCGGAGTACCCGCGCCCCGGCTTCGTCCGGACGGACTGGCTCAACCTCAACGGCCCGTGGCAGTTCGCCCGGGACCCCGGCGACAGCGGCCTCGAACGCGGCCTGGTCGACGCCGAGTTGCCCGAGCGGATCACCGTCCCGTTCTGCCCGGAGTCGGAGCTGTCCGGCATCGGTGACACCGACTTCCACGCCGTCGTCTGGTACCGGCGTACCGTGCGGGTGCCCGCCGAGTGGGCCGGGCGCAGGGCGGTGCTGCACTTCGGAGCCGTCGACCACGACGCGACGGTCTGGGTGAACGGGCGGGAAGTGGCCCGGCACAGCGGCGGGTTCACCTCGTTCAGCGCCGACCTGGGCGATGCGGTGCGGCCCGGCGAGGACGCCACGATCGTCGTGCGGGCCAGGGACGACGCCAAGGGCCCCCAGGCGCGCGGCAAGCAGTCCGACCGCTACGCCAACTACAGCTGCCTCTACACCCGTACGACCGGGATCTGGCAGACGGTGTGGATGGAACCGGTCGCCGACACCCACCTCGGCCGCCCCCGCATCACCCCCGACCTGGCCGCGGGCTGCTTCCACCTCGACCTCCCGCTGGCCGGGAGCCGCGCGGGCCACCACGTCCGCGCCCGCCTCACCGACGCGCAGGGCACGGTGTCCGAGGCCTCGGTCGCCGCACACCTCGACCTCGCGCCGCGCCTCGTCCTCGCCATCCCCGAGGAGCGGCGCAGGAGTTGGTCGCCCGAGGACCCGCACCTGTACGAGATCCACCTCGACGTCGTCGACGCGTCCGGCGCGGTCGTGGACTCGGCGGTGTGCACGGCGGGCCTGCGCTCCGTCACCGTCGACGGCAAGCGGGTACTGCTCAACGGCGAACCGGTCTTCCAGCGCCTCGTCCTCGACCAGGGCTACTACCCCGACGGCCTGATGACGGCCCCCGACGACGCGGCGCTCGTCCGCGACATCGAGCTCTCCCTCGCCGCCGGCTTCAACGGGGCCCGCCTGCACCAGAAGGTGTTCGAGGAGCGCTTCCTGCACCACGCCGACCGGCTCGGCTACCTGGTGTGGGGCGAGTTCGGGGACTGGGGGGCGAACACGGGCCCCGTGAGCACCGACAACCAGCAGCCCACCAGCGGCTTCGTGGCGCAGTGGCTGGAGGCCGTCGAGCGCGACTACAACCACCCGTCGATCATCGGCTGGTGCCCGCTCAACGAGACACGCCAGCGGCTCTCGGACCGGCGAAGTGTCCTCGACGACGTCACCCGCGCGATGTTCCTCGCCACCAAGGCCGCCGACACCACCCGCCCCGTACTCGACGCCTCCGGCTACGCACACCGCGTACCGGAGACGGACATCTACGACTCCCACTGCTACGAGCAGAACCCGGAGGTCTTCGGCAAGCTGATGAGCGGCCTCGCCAAGGGCGAGCCGTTCATCAACCCGCAGGACGAGACGCCGGACGCCACCTGGTCCGTCCCGTACCGCGGACAGCCGTACTTCTGCAGCGAGTTCGGCGGCATCTGGTGGAACCCCGACGAGGCGCAGGCCGCGGGCGAGGACCGCGAGGTCTCGTGGGGATACGGACAACGCCCGCGCGACGAGGAGGAGTTCCACCACCGCTTCGCCGGACTCACCGGTGTACTCCTGACCGACCCGGACATGTTCGGCTACTGCTACACGCAGCTCACCGACGTCTTCCAGGAGCAGAACGGCATCTACCGCTTCGACCGCTCCGAGAAGCTGGACGTGGCGCGGGTGCGCGCGGCGCAGGTGCGGCCCGCCGCCATCGAGGGGGACGGTCAGTCGAGTACGTGACGTAGATAGCTGTGCGGGTCGGCCAGATAGCGGCGCCAGTGGTCGACCAGCGTCAGCTCCTGCCAGGTGCTGCGCCGCATCCCGTGCTCGCCGAGTTCGAGGATGTCGGCGCCGGGCAGTGCCGTCAGAAGCGGGGAGTGGGTGGCGCAGACGACCTGGCCACCCACCTTCGTGAGCTCGGAGATGTGGCCCAGCAACTCCAGGCAGGACGTGAAGGAGAGCGCGGCCTCCGGCTCGTCGAGCACGTACAGGCCCGGCTGCAGGAACTTGCCGCGGAACGCGGCGAGGAAGCCCTCGCCGTGGCTGACCGAGTCCGGCTCGAAGCCCTCCCGGTCCAGCGCGTCGATCGCCGTCTCGGCGCGCAGGAAGAAACCCTTGCGGGCCGACCAGCTGCCCAGCATGCGCCGGCCGCGGGGCGCGGCGTCGAACCGTATGTGCTCGCCGAGCACCGACTTCTGCCGGTGCGACGCGTAGCGCCAGTCGTGCGAGCCGCCCCACGAGTCCAGGCCGAACCCTTCCGCGAGCGCCTCGACCAGCGTCGACTTCCCCGAACCGTTCTCACCGACGAGGAACGTCACCGGCGCCGTGAAGCGCAGCCCCTCGGCGGTCAGGGTCTGTATGCACGGCACGGACCACGGCCACTGACCGGCCGCCCGGCCGGTCGGGACGACCGGCACATGGGCGCGTTCGACGATCATCGGGTGCGGCCCTTCGCGGGGCGCGCGGACGGTGCGTTCGGCATGGATTCATCATCACAGGCAGCACTGACAGTCGCCGCCTTGCGCGTCAGTGCTGTGCGGCGGCCGCCTGTGCGAGGGCGGGGGCGGCGGTGAACAGGGCGAGGAACGCGGTGCTGACCTGGTCGGCGACCGCGTCCGGGGTGGAGGCGTCGAACTTGCCGTCGAGGTGCAGGAACGCCAGGCCGTGGACGAGTGCCCACACCGGGGTCCACAGGGTGTCCGGGTCGGCGCCGGGGACGGCCCGGCGCACGGTGTCCCGTACGTAGTCCTCGATGGCGGCGGTGGCCGCGACGCGCTCCTCGTTGTCCGGGTCGCAGGGCTCGGCGAACATCGCCCGGAACAGCGCGGGGTGGTCGAGCGCGAAGCGGACGTAGGCGACGGCGACCTCCGCGAGCTCGTCCGGGGTCACGGGGGTGGGGTGGGCGGCGACCAGGTGCTCGGCGAGCTCGCGGTAGCCCTCGGCCGCGACCGCGGAAACGAGCGCTTCGCGGTCCGGGAAGTGCCGGTAGGGCGCGGTCGGTGACACCCCCGCGCGCCGTGCGACGGCCCGCATCGACAGCGCGGCGCTGCCGTCCTCCTCCAGCAGCTCGCGCGCCGCGCGCAGGCAGGCGGCGCGCAGGTCGCCGTGGTGGTACGCGGTCGCTTGTGGCACAGGACACACCCTCTCATGTATGCACCGCTTACATTCTCTGGCTAATGTGGGCGCTGCATACATTCTAGGTGATCGCCCCGCGCGGTCGCGCCGACAGGCACGGACAGAGAAGAGGGATTCGGATGACCAGCGAGTTGTTCTCGCCGTTGGCCCTGCGATCCGGACAGGTACTGGGCAACCGGATCGCGAAGGCGGCCATGGAGGAGAACCTGGCCGACGAGGGACAGCTGCCAGGGCCGCACCTTCTGGCGCTGTACCGGCGCTGGGCCGCGGGCGGTACCGGACTGCTGATCACCGGCAACGTCATGGTGCACGCCGAGGCGCTGACCGGCCCCGCGGGCGTCGTGCTCGACGAGGCCGCGCCGCTGAAGCCGTTCGCCGCGTGGGCCGAAGCCGGGAAATCGGGCGGCGGCGCCCTGTGGATGCAGATCAACCACCCCGGCCGCCAAGTGCAGTCCGGAATGCCCGGCGTGGTGTGGGGCCCCTCCGCCGTGGGCGTCGACCTGGGGCGGCACAGCGGCCGGTTCGGCAGCCCCACCGCCATGACTCCCGAGCAGATCGCCGCCACCGTGGACCGCTTCGCGGTGACGGCCCGGCGCGCCGAGGAGGCGGGCTTCGACGGCGTGGAGATCCATGCCGCGCACGGCTATCTGCTGTCCCAGTTCCTGTCTCCGCTGGTCAACAAGCGGACCGACGCATGGGGCGGCTCGCTGGAGAACCGGGCCCGGCTGCTCCTCGACATCGTCCGCGCGGTGCGCGCCGCCGTCCCGTCCTCCTTCGGGGTCGGCGTGAAGCTCAACTCCGCCGACTTCCAGCGCGGTGGGTTCGACGCCGACGACGCGCGCCAGGTCATCGAGATGCTCGAACCGCTCGGCGTCGACCTCGTCGAACTGTCCGGCGGCAGCTACGAGAGCCCGGCCATGACCGGCCGCCCCGCCGACGACCGCACGCAGGCCCGCGAGGCCTACTTCCTCGACCTGGCCAAGGACCTCGTCAAGGAGAGCCCGATGCCGCTGATGCTCACCGGCGGCATCACCCGCCGTGAGACCGCGGAGCGGGTCCTCGACAGCGGGGTGGCCGTCGTCGGGATGGGCACCGCCCTCTCCGTCACTCCCGACCTGCCCGACCGCTGGCGCGACGAGCGCGAGGCCGACCGGCAGCTGCGTCCGGTGACCTGGTCCGACAAGGCCCTCGCATCGGCCGCCACCATGGCCCAGGTCCGCCACCAGATGCGCCGCATCGCCCACGGCCGGGACCCCAGGCCCGGCACCCACCCGGCGCGCGCCCTGCTCTGCGAACAAGGCCGCCAGCGACCGGCCCTGCGCCGCTACCGCACCTGGCTGAGCGCGCCGCGGCCGACGGACGCCACCGCGCACCGGGCCGCCTGACCGCACCGGGCCGCCTGACCGCGGCGCGAAGCCCGCGGCGGGTTGCGCGGCGAGGCTTGGGCACGACGATGAACGGGGAGTGATGCGCGCACGGGCACCCCAGATGTGCGCACGGGCACCCCATTGGAGGTCACCGCATGACAGCGAAACCCCTGCAGATCGCGGCCCTTGTCGTCGACGCCGAGGACCCCGAGCGGCTCGCCGCCTTCTGGGCGGAGCTGCTCGGGCGGCCGGTCGAGAGCCGTACGGGACCGTACATCTGGCTGCGCCGGGAGGGCGGCCTGGTGTTCGGGTTCCAGCGGAATCCGCGGCCCACGCCCGGCAAGGACCGCATGCACATCGACCTCACCTCACCCGACCTGGCCGCCGAACAGCAGCGGGTCGAGGCGCTCGGTGGGCGGCGACTGGAGGAGTACGACGAGGGCGGGTTCCTGGTGATGGCGGACCCGGAGGGCAACGAGTTCTGCATCCTGCCCGACGGGTCCGTGGAAATGGACGACGACGGGCGCGCCCACTACCTGGAGTGATCCGGCTCGTCGGCGAGTTCACCCGGCGCGCGAGCGGCCGGGACCGACCCCTCCGGCAGCGTACTGTCCGGCAATGCCCCCGCCGTCTCGTACCGCCGGGCCCCGAAGCGGTACACCACCACCAGCACCGCGAAGAACGGCAGGCCCGCCTTCCAGGAGTCGTCCAGGCCCTCGATGAACAGGGTGGAGACCAGGATCGCCGCGAGGATGAGGGCCGCCGTGACGGTGGTGAAGGGCGCGCCGCGCAGCCGGGCCGGTGAGGCGGGGAGGGCGTGCCGGGTGCGGTGGCGGCGGAAGGCCAGGTGTGTGGCCAGGATGAGGATCCACACCACCAGCGCGCCGAACACCGAGATGCCGAAGAGCAGGATGTACGCCGTGTCCTCGGAGTGGACCGAGAGGAGCGCGGCCGCGCCCAGGCCGATGCCGGACACGGCGAGCGCCCGGTGCGGAACGCCGCGCGCGCTGACCCGTGCGAACAGGCGCGGTGCGTGCCGGTCCACCGCAAGGGAGTGGATCATGCGGGTGGCCAGGTAGGTGTTGGCGTTGGCGCTGGAGAGGGCCGCGGTGAGGACGACGAAGTTCATGACGCCGGCCGCCGCCGGGATGCCGGCGACGTCGAAGAGCTGGACGAAGGGGCTCGCCGTGACGTCGCCGCCCTTCGCGGTGCGCGTCCACGGCACGACGGTGACGACGACGGCCATGGCCAGGACGTAGAAGAGCGCGAGGCGGACGACCATCCGCCGGGCCGCGCGGGGGATGTCCCGCACCGGGTTCTCGGACTCGGCCGCGGTCACCGCGATGATCTCGGTGCCGATGTAGCTGAAGATGACGAAGACGAAGGCCGTGGCGAGGCCGCTCATGCCGTGCGGCAGCAGTCCGCCGTGGCCGGAGAGGTTCGAGGTGCCGACCGCGGGGTGTCCCGGGAGGCCGAGGAACACGTAGGCGCAGCCCAGCAGGACGAACACACCGATCGCGGTGATCTTGATGGTGGAGAACCAGTACTCCAGGCGGCCGAACACCCCGACGCTCAGCGCGTTCGCCGCCAGGAGCAGCAGCGAGAACGCCACCACCGGGAGCCAGAGCGGGAGTTCGGGCCACCAGAAGCGCACGTAGATACCGGCCGCGATCACCTCGCCGCCGATCGCGATCACCTGGATCGTCCAGTACGTCCAGCGGATCACGAAGCCCGCGAGCGGCCCCAGATAGTGCCGCGCGATGCTGCCGAAGGAGCCGGCCGCCGGGTGCACGGATGTCATCTCGGCGAGCGCCCAGCCGATCACCAGGGCGATCAGCGCACACACCACGTAGGCGATCACCGTGGCCGGTCCCGCGGCCGAGATGGCGAGACTCGAACCGAGGAACAGGCCGGTGCCGATGGCGCCGCCAAGCCCCATCATGCTGAGCTGACGCCCGGTCAGGGACCGTTTCAGGCCGTGGTCTTGAGGTGGCGGCGATACCGCTGCGCTGCTGGTGCCGGCGTCGTCGGGCATGTCACTCGCTCCGTGGTGGGTGCGGTGTTCCTGGACGTGCTGCTACTTGTCGCGGATCTCGCCGAGCGCGGCGATCAGCGCGTCGACGTCGGAGAGGGTGTTGTAGTAGTGGAACGAGACGCGGAGCAGGGTGCCGCGCGGACTGGTGACGATGCGGCGCTCGCCGAGCGCGGCGGCCAGCGCGTCCGGGGCCGCGTCGGTGATCGCCACCTGCGGACCGCGCAGTTCGGGATCGGCCGGTGAGGCCAGGGTCTCGCCGGCCTCGGTGAGGCGCCGGTGTGCGTACGCGGTGAGCTCGCGGATGTGTGCCTCGACGTCCTTGGCGTCGACCTCCGCCAGCGTGCGCAGTCCGGCCGCGGCGGCGTACGCGGACGGGATCGACGGCGTGCCGGTCTCGAAGCGCCGCGCGGTGTCGGGGAAGTCGAGCGAACGAGGATCGAAACCGAAGGGATCCACCCGCCCGAACCACCCGGTGAGCTGCGGCGCCACCTCGTCGCGCACGCCGTCCCGCACGTACAGGAAGGCGATGCCGGGAACGCCCAGCAGATACTTCAGCGCGCCGCACACCAGGTAGTCGCAGTCCAACTCCCGTACGTCGACGGGGAGTACACCGAGGCCCTGATACGCGTCGATGAACACCCGCGCGCCCGCGGCCCGCGCCGCCCGGACGGTCTCGGTCACCGGCAGCCGGACGCCGTTGCGGTACGACACCAGGGGGATGGAGACGAGGTTCGTGGTGTCGTCGATCGCGGACGTGTACCCGGCGGCGGGGACGATCCCGTCCTGGTCCGGCACGTGCCGGACCTGCGCGCCCCGCCCGCCCTGCGCCAGCCACACATGCGCGATGGACGGAAACTCCATGTCCGTCGTGACCAGGCCCGGACGACGCGACCAGTCCAGCGTGGAGGCCACCTGGTACGCCCCTTCGGAGGCGCAGCTCACCACCGCGATCTCGTCCGTGGTGGCACCGATGTGCGCGGCGAACGCGGCCCGCGCGGCGTCGACCTGCACCATCCACTCGCCCCACGGCGCGCCGTGGCTGCGCATGGACCACTGGAACTCCTGGAGCGCCGCCAGCATGTGCTCGGACGCCGCTCCCTGGCTGCAACTGGCCAGGTGCACGGTGTCCTTGAGGGAGGGGAACCGGGCGCGGAAGCGTTCGGGGGTGTCCAAGGTGTCGATCGGCACGGGGCGACTCGCATTCAATCCCGGTGAACTTGTTCAGTGCGGGTGATCGAACCAGTCCGGTGCGTGCCGCGTCAATGGGTGTGCGGGCGCGGGTACTTGTGGCCACCTGGCCCGTGGGGTCACCGGCTCGGCGGCGTCACGCTCACCAGGAACCGTGCGGTCTCCCCGCCCTCGTTGACGTAGCGGTGCGGGACACGGGAGTCGAACGTGCAGCTGTCGCCCGGCCCCAACTCGTAGCGCCCGTCGCCCGCTTCGACGACGAGGCTGCCGTTCACGAGTAGCACGCACTCCTCGGACGGATGGCTGTACCGCTCGTCGGAGGACGCGCCGCCCGGCTCCAGCGTGCCCTCCAGGACCTCGAGCCGCGCCGACCCGGCCGACACCCGCGTGTACTCGATCCCGCCCTGCGGCGAGCGCACCTGAATCCGGCGCTCGCGCCGCACCAGTGCGATCTCCTCCGCCTCGTCCTGCCGGAACAGGTCGAACAGCGGGAGCCCGAGCGCGGCGGAGAGCCGGCGCAGCGTCTCCAGGCTGGGGTCGGTGAGCCCGCGCTCGACCTGACTCACGAGCCCGGTCGACACCCCGGCCGCCGACGCCAACTCCCGCACGGTCATCTTGTGGGCCTTGCGCAGCTCACGTATCCGATTGCCGATCACGGGGCGAGGCTAGACCAGATCGGCCGTGTGCCGAAGGGGCCCGTCAATTGATGCGCCGTTCCGCTCCCGCCCACGCCTTCTCCCGCAGCACGTACTTCTGGATCTTCCCGGTCGACGTCTTGGGCAGCTCGCAGAAGGTCACCGACTTCGGGGCCTTGAAGCGGGCGAGGAGGGTGCGGACGTGGTCGATGATCTCCGTCGCGGTCGCCGAGGTGCCGTCCCGGAGGGTGACGTACGCGGCCGGGACCTCGCCCCAGCGCTCGTCGGGGACCGCGATCACCGCCGCCTCCAGGACCGCCGGGTGGTCCATGATGGCCTGCTCGACCTCGACCGAGGCGATGTTCTCGCCGCCCGAGACGATGACGTCCTTGGAGCGGTCCCGCAGTTCCACGTAGCCGTCGGGGTGCACGACGCCGATGTCGCCGGTGCGGAACCAGCTGTCCGGTGCGGCGGCCGCCGTCGCCTCCGGGTCGTCCAAGTAGCCGAGCATGACGTTGTTGCCGCGCAGCGCGATCTGGCCGGTGGTCGTGCCGTCCGCCGGGACGTCCGTGCCGTCGTCGGCGATCACGCGGGCCGTGCACGAGATCATGTTGCCCACTCCCTGGCGCGCCTTGAGGCGGGCCTGCGCCGCGCCGTCCAGGGAGTCCCACTCGGGGCGCCAGTCGCACAGCATCGCGGGCCCGTACGTCTCCGTGAGCCCGTACAGGTGCGTGACGTCGAAGCCCAACTCGCCCATCCGGCGCAGGATCGCGGGGGAGGGCGGGGCGCCGCCCGTCGCCATGCGGATGGTGCGCCCCGTCGGCAGCGGGGCCGCCTCCGGGGCGTAGGCGATCATCGAGAGGACCGTGGGCGCGCCGTTGAGGTGGGTCACGCCCTCCTCGCGGATCAGCCGCCACACCTCGGCGGGGTCGAGCTTCGGCAGGCACACGTGCGTGGCTGCCGCCGCGGTCACCGCCCAGGGGAAGCACCAGCCGTTGCAGTGGAACATCGGCAGCGTCCACAGGTGCACGGCGGAGGGGGTGAGGCCGGTGTGGGCGACCATCGCCACCGATTGCAGGTACGCGCCCCGGTGGTGGTACATCACGCCCTTGGGGCGGCCCGTCGTGCCCGATGTGTAGTTGATGGCGAGAAGGGAGCGTTCGTCCGAGGGGGTGTGGTGGAGCGGCTCGGCCCCGGCCAGCAGTGACTCGTACTCCTCGCCCGCCCTGATGCGGCGGGGCGGGGTGTCCAGGCGGGCCAGCGCGTCGTCCACCAGGACGTCGAACGACGGGTCGTGGATCAGCACGGCCGCCTTCGAATGGCTCAGGATGTACGCCACCTCGGCCGCCGCGAGCCGCGTGTTCACCGCCACCAGCGGCACGCCCGCCCACGGCACGCCGTAGTGCGCCTCGAGGAGTACGTGGGTGTTCGGCGCCAGTACCGCCACCGGGCGCCCGTCGGCCAGCGGCGCGAGAGCTCCCGCCAGGCGGGTGCAGCGTTCGTGCAACTCCGCGTAGGTCCACCGCCGTTCACCGTCGATGACACCGATCCTGTCGCCGTGCGCCGAGGCGGCACGGTCCAGGTGGGCGGTGGGGGTCAGCGGCTCGTACGACAGGGCGTCGAGCCCGGTGACGGTTTCCGGCATGGCAGCGGCCTCCTGGGGAGAGCGGGGTCCCGAATCGGCTCTACCCCGTCCGCTGCCCGCCAAGCCGGGGGAACAGCGCCCGCCGCGCCTCGCCCGCGAGGTCGTGCACGAGCGGCGCCAGCTCCTTGAAGTCGACCGCCTGCTGGTCCCCGCACAGGGACAGCGCCGCCGTGGCCGGGCCGCAGCCGCGCAGGGGCGCGGCGATGCAGCGGATGCCCGACAGCGTCTCCTCGTTGTCGACGGCCAGGCCCTCACGCCCCCGGATCCGGGCCAGTTCCTGGCGCAGATCCGCCGCCGTGCGCAGGCTGCGCGCGGTGCTCAGGGGCAGCGCCCCGCGGTACGCCGAGTCGACGAGGCCGGGTTCGAGGGTGGCGAGGATGGCCTTGCCGACGGCCGTCGTGTGCGCGGGCAGCCGGGCGCCGAGCCGGGTGGGAAGGCGGGCCGCCGGGCGGCCGCCCGCCTTGTCGAGGAAGACCACCTCGCGGCCGTCGAGGACGGCGAGGTGTCCGGCGAGTCCGGTGCGCCGGCACATCTCGTGCAGCAGCGGCGTGACGATGTCCCTGATCTCGCTGTGCCCCGCGGCTCGCCCGCCGAGCTCCAGCGGGCGCATGCCGAGGCGGTAGCCGCCGGTGGAGTGGGTGAGCCAGCGCAGCCGGATCATCTGGTCGAGGATGCGGTGCAGCGTCGAGCGCGGCAGCCCCGTGCGGTCGGCGAGGTCGAGCAGGGACAGGCTCGGGGTGTGCGGGTCGAACGCGTCGAGGATGACCGTCATGCGCTCGATCATGGAGATCGGGGCGTGGGACGTGCCGCGGTGCTCTGCTGTGTTGGTGTCTGCCGTCGCCGGTGTCGTCATGGTCGCCTCCCTGGTGGGCGTGCTGACCGGGATCGCCAAGTGTCGACCGTAGGCGGGTGTGCGGGGGAGTCCCTTGCCGGGCTCCTGCCACGCATGTACAGAATCCTCACTTCTTCACAGGCCCCGCTAGGGCGCGGCCGTCCGTCGGTGAGTCCCACTGAGCGGGAGTGGCGGGCCCGGTGAGCGGGATGCGGCCGCCGGGCCCCTTCCGGGTGGCGCCGTGCGCCCACAGAGTGCGGCAGGCCAGCCGGATCTGACGGTCTGTCAAATCCGGCTGGGTCCCAAGGCCACGTCTACGTGAAGGGCATCCATGTCCGTGCGAGGATCCCACGCCGTCCCCCGGCGGACCCGCGCGCTCTGCGGGGCGGGCACGGCCGCGCTTCTGGTGCTGCTGCCCACGGCGGCCGGTCCGGCGGGCGCCGCCGAACCGGAAGCAGCGGAGGGCGAGGACTGCCCGGTGACCGCGATGGCGCAGGGCGTACAGGTGACCGTGAGCGCCAGCAACGACACACTGCTGTCGGCGCCCGCCGGGGCGGGCATCCCGGTGGCCAAGTCCTGCGTGAACTACTCCGTCGGCGAGTCCTCGGGGTGGGCGAGCAGCCCGTACCCCGGCGAGACGGTCATCTCCGCGCCCGCGCTCATCGGCAGCCAGACCGGGCAGAAGTTCCCCGACTACCCGCTGTACGCGACCTCCAAGTACCCGTCCGAGGACAGCGCCAAGGCCGGCCAGGACCCGCACACGATGCGCGCGCACAGCACCAAGACATCCACCGAGGCGGAGGCCAGGACGGTCCTGGGGCAGGACGGGACGGGGGCCTCCACCAAGACGACCGCCGGCTCCTCCGTCGACCCCGATGCCCTCACCGGCAAGGCGGAGGCGAGCGCCGACACCAGGCCCTGGTCCGTCAACGGCGTCCTCGACATCGGCCGCATCCTCAGCTCCGCCAGCGCCGGTGTCGACCGGTCCGGCAAGGTCGCGCGCGACTCCGAACTCACCATCGGCCGCACCGAGATCGCGGGCCAGGGCGTGGAGATCACACCGGACGGCCTCAAGGTCGCGGGCCAGGCCCTGAAGCTGCCCGGCGGAGGCGGGGCCGACCCAGCCGAGGCGCTGACGCAGGCCCTCGCGAAGGCGGGCGTCAAGATCCGCTACCTGGACGAGAAACGCACCAAGCACGGCATCGTGTCCGCCGGTCTTGAGGTGCGGGCCCGCCAGCAGGACACCGCGTCCGGGTCCGTCTACACCGTCACCTACGTGTTCGGCCGCGCCTCCGCCGACGCCGGCCGCGTCGAGGCACCTCCCGGCAGCGGCGCCATGCCACCCGCCCCGGCCCCGCAGGCCCCCTCCGGGACGGGAGGCGGCGGTGCGGCCGCGCCCGCACCCGCCGGCGGAGGCGGCGCCGACACCCCGAAGACACCGTCCGACGGCGGCGGATCGTCGCCCGGGCCCACGGACACCCGACCCGTCCAACTCGCCACCAATCCGACCGACATGGGCGTCACCGGCCTCTACATCGTGCTCGCGTTCGGCGCCGTGGCCACGTTCGCCGCCGGCACCCTGCTGCGCCTGTTGGGAGTGAAGACTCGATGGACCTCGTGACCCGGATACGCAGTCAGTGGGACCGGCTGACCGCCGCGCTCACCGCGCTCGCGGGCGCCGTGACCCTCGTCCTCGGCTGGCGCGGGGTGAGCGGCACGCCGTACCCCGCCGAGCAGTTGCCGTACGTGGTCAGCGCCGGGCTCGGCAGCCTGTTCCTGCTCGGTCTCTCCAGCGCGCTGTGGCTCTCGGCCGACCTGCGCGACGAGTGGCGCAAGCTCGACCGGATCGAACAGGCGCTGCGGACGGGCGGCGGGGCGACACCCCCTCCGTCCGCGGCGACACCCCCTCCGTCCTCGGCGACACCCTCTTCGTCCGGGCCGGCCCCCGACACCCGGCCGTCCGTCGAGACCCCCGGCGGCGACGAGACACCGACTCCCATGGCTTCCGCATCCGAAGGGAGCCTTCGATGAGCGGCGTCGACGCGCGCGCCGTGCCCTGGCGCGACCGCGACGTGGTCACCGTCTGCGGCACCAGCCTCGCCGGGCTCGCGCTGATCGTGACCGCGTGGTTCGGCGCGAGCGCCACGGTGTCGACCGCGCGGCAGGCGGCCTGGCTGAACCTGGGCGCCGCCGGATTCGCGGTCGGCGCGGGCGGGCTCTGCCTCTGGCTGCTGCGGGCGCGCCGGGCGCTGGGGGAGCGGCGCGTCGCACTGATCGCCCTCGCGCCCGCGGACGACGACGAGGACACGCGGCCCAGGCCCACCCGTCGCACCAGGAGCACGGACGACACGCTGGCCCTGCCGCTCGTGCGCGCCGAGGGCATGGACCGTCCGCACCAGCCGGACTGCCCGCTGGTCGCGGGCAAGGAGGTGACGCCGGCCCCGGTCGGCGCGGGCGAACCGTGCGGGGTGTGTGCGCCATGAACGAACTGCTGCCGTTCCTGGTCGTCGGCGTCACCACCGGATCCGTGTACGGACTCGCCGCCATGGGCCTCGTCCTCACCTACAAGACCTCGGGCATCTTCAACTTCGCGCACGGAGCCATCGCCGCGATCTCCGCGTTCGTGTACTACGACCTGCGGACGCTGCGGGGACTGCCCTGGCCCGTGGCGCTCGCCGTCGCCGTCGTCGTCGTGCCGCCGGTCATCGCGCTGCTCATGGAACGCGTCACGCGCACGCTCGCCGCGGCCACGGTGGCCACGAAGGTCGTCGCCACCGTCGGACTCCAACTCGTCATCACCAGCGCGCTGATCGCCGGATACGGCAGCTCGGCCCTCGACTTCCCCGGCTTCCTGCCCACCGACACGGTCACGGTGATCGGCGTGCACGTCGGCATCGACCAGCTGACCTCGGCGATCGTGGCGGCGGCCGGAGCGCTCGGGTTCTTCGCCTTCTTCCGGCTGTCCTCGATGGGCGTACGGATGCGGGCCGTCGTCGACGATTCGGACCTGCTGGAACTCTCCGGGACCAGCGCGTTCGCGGTACGCACCCGCGCCTGGCTCATCGGCTGCTGGGTCGCCGCCGCGTCCGGCGTCCTGCTCGCACCCCAACTCGGCCTGGACGTCCTTCTGTTGACGCTCCTCGTCGTGCAGGCCTACGGAGCCGCGGCCGTCGGCCTCTTCTCCAGCCTCCCCCTCACCTACGCGGGCGGGCTGCTCATCGGCGTACTCTCCGCCCTCGCCACCAAGTGGGTCTCCACATCCGAGACACTTTCCGGCCTGCCGCCCGCGATGCCGTTCGTGGTCCTGTTCGCCGTACTGCTCCTGGTCGGCCGCCGCAGACTCGCCGAGATCGGCGGACACCGGCCGGCGCCTGCCTCGAAACCGCTCGTGAGCCGCGCGACCGGACGCATCGTGGCCGTGGTCGCGGTGGTGCTCGCGGGCTGCGTCCCGCTCGTCGCGGCCTCCAAACTCCCCGTCTACTCCTCGGCGTTGGTGTACGTCCTGATCTTCGCCTCGCTGCAACTCCTCGTCCGCACCTCGGGCCAGGTCTCGCTGGCGCACGCCGCGCTGGTCGCGGTGGGCTCGTCCACGTTCTCGCACCTCGCGGTCGGCGCCGGGCTTCCGTGGCTGCTCGCCGTGCTCCTCGCCGGGGTGGTCGCCGTGCCCGTCGGCATGCTGGTGGCGATCCCCGCGATCCGGCTCTCCGGCCTCTATCTCGCCCTGGCCACCTTCGGGTTGGGGCTGCTCCTGGAACGGGCGATCTACGGCACGTCCTGGATGTTCGGCAAGACCAACACCCTGCCCGCGCCCCGCCCCGGCCTCTTCGAGAACGACGAATCCTTCTACTACGTCCTGTTGGCCTTCGCCGTCGCGGGCTCCCTGCTCATCGCGCTCGTCGGCCGCAGCCGCCTCGGACGTCTGTTGCGCGCGATGGCCGACTCACCCACGACGCTCTCCACGCTCGGCCTCGGGGTGAACGTCACCCGCGTCACCGTCTTCGCCATCTCGGCGTTCGTCGCCGGCGTCGCGGGCGCCCTCTACGCGTCCCAGGGCCGCTCGGCCACGGGCGCGCCCTTCCTCTCGTACACCTCGCTGACCTGGCTGACCGTCCTGGTCCTGTGCGCGGGGCTGCGCGCGGCCGGCCCACCGCTGGCGGCGGTCCTGGTCGCCGTCGTCCCCGCCTACCTCACCAACGACACCTTCTCCCAGGCCCTCCCCGTGATCTTCGGCTTCGGCGCGCTCCTCGTCGCCCTGTACGAGGCGGGGGCGTCGAAGCGCCGCGGCACGGGCACGGGGGCGCCCGCGCCGGATGAGCCGGGCGCCTCACGCGCCGACGAACGCCTCGGGATGCCGGGCCCGGCGGCACAGCGCCTGACGGCGGCGAAGAAGGCGCGCATCGCCCAGGCGGCACCGGCGCGGGTCCGGGTCGGCGCGGGGCTGGGGAAGGAGACGGCGCGATGAACGAGAAGGAGACGCAGAGCCCGAGCACGCATAGCCCGAGTACGCAGAGCGCGAGCACGTTGAGCCCGAGCACGCAGGGCCCGAGCGCGATGAGCCCGAGCGGTGACGGCCTGGAGATCGACGACCTCACCATCCGTTTCGGCGGCAACACCGCCGTCGACTCCGCCGCCTTCGCCGCCCCGCTCGGCCGCGTCACCGGGCTCATCGGGCCCAACGGCGCGGGGAAGACCACCACCTTCAACGCCTGCTCAGGACTGCTGCGGCCGTCCCAGGGCGAGATCCGGCTCTTCGGCAAGGACATCACCGGGCGGCCGCCCGCCGCCCGCGCCCAACTCGGCCTCGGCCGGACCTTCCAGCGCATGGACCTGTTCGACTCGCTCACGGTCGAGCAGAACATCGCGCTCGGACGCGAGGCCGGGCTCGCCCGCGGCAACCCCCTCAAGCAGCTCCTGTCCACCCCCGCCGAGACGAGGGCCGTGCGGGCCGCCACCGAGGAGGTGCTCGAACTGTGCGGACTGCGCGCCCTGCGCCACGAGATCGCGGGCTCGCTCTCCACCGGGCAGCGCCGCCTCGTCGACCTCGGCCGGGTCCTCGCCGGAGACTTCAAGCTCCTGCTGCTCGACGAGCCGTCGTCGGGCCTCGACACCGCCGAGACCGAGAAGTTCGGCGCGATCGTCACCAGGGTCGTCGCCGAACGCGGCTGCGGTGTGCTCCTCGTCGAGCACGACATGGGTCTCGTCATGTCGGTCTGCGACCACCTCTACGTACTCGACTTCGGCCGGATGATCTTCGAGGGCAGTCCGGCCGAGGTGCGCGCGAGCCCCGCCGTGCGCGCCGCCTACCTGGGATCGGAGGCCGCGTAGTGCTGGAACTCGACGACATCGACGCCGGATACGGCGGCGCCCGCGTCCTGCGCGAAGTGAGTGTGTGGCTGCCGCCGCAGTCCGTCGTGGCGCTCCTCGGCACCAACGGCGCCGGAAAGACCACCCTGTTGAGAGTCGCGTCAGGGCTCCTCACGCCCACCTCCGGGCACCTCACCATCAACGGCAAGGACCTCACGGGCAAACGCCCGCACACCCTGGCCCGCGCAGGTGTCTGCCATGTCCCCGAAGGACGCGGGGTGTTCCCGACCCTGACGGTCAAGGAGAACATCCTCATCCAGGCGGCGGGCGGCAGCCTCGACGAGGCCGTCGAACGCGCCGCCACCGCCTTCCCGATCCTCAAGGAGAAGCTCGGCCAGCTCGCGGGCTCGCTCAGCGGCGGCCAGCAGCAGATGCTCGCCCTCGCCCGCGCCTACGTCACCGACGCCGACTACGTACTGCTCGACGAGGTGTCGATGGGGCTCGCCCCCGTCGTCGTCGACGAGATCTTCGAGTTCCTCGGCAGGCTGGCCGAGGACGGCCGCGCCCTGCTCCTGGTCGAGCAGTACGTCTCCCGCGCCCTCGAACTCGCCGACTACGTCTACCTGATGAACCGCGGCCGCATCGAATTCGCCGGTGAACCAGGTGAGTTGGACAGCGACCGGCTCGTCGCCCAGTACCTGGGCGCGCACACCTGACCCCCGCGCACACCTGACCCCGCTCCACCTGACCCCCTGCACACCGCTTCGTACCCGCTCCGGAGGAGAACCATGACCCCAACCCGTACACGCGCCACCCTGGCGGCCGTGGCGGCGCTGAGCCTGGTGCTCGCCGCCTGCGGCAGCCGGGTCGACCATGACACCGTCGTACGTTCCGTGGGCAGCGGCGGGAAGGTCGCCACCGGGGCCACCGGCTCGGACACCGGAGTCGGCGCCGACGGCTCCTCCGACACCGCCACGACGGACGACGGTTCGAAGACGGACGGGAAGTCCGGGAGCGGGACCAGCGGGGGCGGTGGTGGGGGCGGCTCCGCCTCCGGCGGCGGTGGCGGAAAGGGCGGCGGCAAGTCCGGCGGCGGCCCCATCGTCATCGGCAGCGTCGGGACGACATCGGGCCCCGGCGGCGTCGCCTTCGCCCAGGGCCCGCGTGCCCTCCAGGCCTGGGCGGCGAGCGTCAACGCGGGCGGTGGCATCGACGGCCGCAAGGTCCAGGTCATCGTCATGGACGACGGCGCCGACGCCTCCAAGGGGCGCAGCCAGATGCAGGAGCTCGTCGAACAGCGCAAGGTCGTCGCGATCGTCGCCTCGTTCACCACCACGCAGACCATGAACGCCTGGAAGAGCTACGTGGAGAAGAAGCAGGTCCCCGTCATCGGCGGCGACTGCTCGACGACCGCGTGGACCGCGAGCCCCATGCTGTTCAGCGAGTGCCCCGGCACCAACTCCGCGCTCGACGGCCTCGCCCAGGTCGGCGCGAAGTACGGCAAGGGCAAGAAGCTCGGCGCGCTGTTCTGCACCGACTCCGACGCCTGCACCCATGTGCACGAGCGGTTCTTCGGCAGCGGCAACGCCGCCAAGCGCTACGGCCTCGACCCCGTCTACAACGCGAAGATCTCCGTCACCCAGCCCGACTTCACGGCCGAGTGCATCCAGGCCCGCAACGCGGACGTCGACCTGATGCTGGTCACCGGCGACCCCAACACCGTGAACCGGGTCGCCTCGTCGTGCAGCCGGCAGAACTTCAACCCGCAGTTCCTGCAACCGGGCGCCACCGTCGACGGCACCACGGCCTCCAAGCCGGGCCTGAAGAACGTACTGGCGGCGACCCCGGTGTTCCCCTTCAAGGGCTCGTCGGCGGCCGGCTTCGGACAGTTCAACTCCGCCTGGAACAAGTACGGCGGCGGCAAGGCGCCCGGCCCCTCGGCCGCCCAGGGCTGGGCCTCGGCGAAGGTGTTCGAGAAGGCGGCGCGCGGCGCGGGTGACATCACGCGGGCCGGACTGATCAAGGAGCTGCGCACCTTCCGCGGACAGCGCTTCGACGGCCTGACCGTGCCGCTGACGTACACCAGCAAGGGCTCGAACGACACCAAGTGCGCCTTCGGGATGCGGGGTTCGGGCGGCCAGTGGACGGCGATGTCCGGTGGAAAGGCGTTCTGCTGGTGAGCCGCCGACCGGACCGCAGTCGCAGCGGGCGACGCTCCCTGCTGTGGCATCAGATCCTCACGGGCGCGGTCGCCGTGGCGGCGACGGGCGGCATGGCGACGGCGACGGTCTGGCAGCTGGCGGACATGTCACCGGTGGCGGCCACGAGCGCGCCGTCACCCGACGTGCAGGCGGGCGGCGGCAGCCCGCCGCTGTACCCGCAGACGCCGACGGAGATTCCGGGGACGCGGCCGGTGCCGTTCAAGAGCGAGAAGAGCGAGAAGCGCGAGGGCGGCGAGGCCCCGAAGGCGCTCCCGGCGCTTCCGACGACGCACGGGATTCCCGGCCGGGTCCTCGCCGCCTACCGCAGTGCCGTCAAGGACCTCGCGGCCGAGTCACCGGAGTGCGGGATACGGATGCCGCTGCTGGCGGCGATCGGCCGGGTGGAGTCCGGGCACGCGCGCGGCGGCGCCCTGGACGGGAACGGCCGGACGCGAAGTCCCATACTCGGCCCGCGACTCGACGGCAGCCCGGGCGTGGCCGCCATCCACGACTCGGACAACGGAGCCTGGGACGGCGACCGGACCTGGGACCGCGCCGTGGGCCCCGCCCAGTTCATCCCCTCCACGTGGCAGCGCTGGGGCAGCGACGGCAACCGCGACGGCTCCCGCGACCCGCACCAGATCGACGACGCGTGGCTCGCGGCGGGCCGCTACCTGTGCGCGGCGGGCGGCGACCTGACCGGGGGCGCCGGAATCCGCCGGGCGGTGCTCGCGTACAACCACTCGGATTCCTACCTGGAGTTGGTGCTGGCTTGGATGCGGGTGTACGGGAACGGGGCCGTGCCGACGGCGGGTGCGCCGGGAAGCGGCGCAGCGCAGGACAAGCCCGGGGAGTCCGGGAAGCACGACGACGAAAAGGGGGAAAAGGGGGAGGGGAAGAGTGAGAAGGACAAGGACAAGGACAAAGGAAAGGGCAAGGGTGGCAAGGAGTCGAAACCACCGTCGTCCACACCTTCACCGTCTCCTTCGCCCTCGGACGACCCGTCGGGTGACGACAACAAGTGGCCGACCAAGCCGAAGCTTCCGGACCTGCCCACGCTCCGTGCGCCGAACTCCGGGTACACGCCCTCGCCGCTGTTCCCCTCCGCCGGAGCCGAAAAGCCCGACCGGACCTGACCCGACCGGACCTGAGGTGTGAGGTCAGGCGCTCGCCAACTGCGAGTCCAGCGCCGCGAGGAGCCAGTCGTGGGCCGTGCCCGGAGTCGGCTCCGGACGGGCGCCGTCCGGGGTGGTCAGCTCCGCCACCAGGTCCCAGTAGCGGTCGAGGCGCGGGTCGGAGGCGAGCTGCCGGGAGAGGCCACGGCGGAAGGCCGGTGTGTCGCGGGACCTGGTCACACTCGCGTACGTGGTGACGAAGCAGTCGAGTGCCTCGCCCGGCGTGGGGGCCTCTCCCGCCCGCATCGGCTCGCCCGCCAGGTCGTACGACTCGGCCAACCCGGCGTACAGGACAGCGGATTCGCGCGCGCCAGCCGTGCTGTGCGCGGCGGGCTGGGTGGGCCCCGTGCCGGGCGTGCAGGGGCGTGACACCAGCGCGCACAACCGGGCGAAGGCGAGCACCTGGGACGGAGCCGGTGCGTCGGGCGGCTGCGGAACGGCGGCCTCCAGGAAGGCAGTTCGCGACGCGGCCGGCATCCGCGGCGGCAACCAGGCCCGCCAGAACCTGGCCAGCGGCGCCGTGCTCGGCGGCGTAGCCAGCGCCCCGACGAGCCGCAGCCGGTCCGCGCGCTCGTCCGGCGGACACTCCTGCACCAGACGCAGCGCCGCCTCCTGCCAACGCAACGCGCTGAGCCGGGACCCGAGCGTACGCAGCTGCCCCGCGACGGCGTCCTCCAGCGCCCCGTCCGCCCCCGCCCGCTCGTCGACGATGCGCCGCACCTCGGGGACGGGCAGGCCCAGACCGCGCAGCGAGCGGATCATCCGGAGCCGGTCCAGGGCGTCGGATCCGTACCGGCGATGCCCACCCGAGCTGCGGGTGCGCTCCGGGAGCAGGCCGCTGTCGGAGTAGAAGCGGACGGTCTTGACGGTCGTGCCCGCGTGCTCGGCGAGCTCACCGATGCTCCACAGACCGTCGGATGGCGCTGTCTCGGGCACTTGAACCTCCCTCAGGGGGAGTTCCTAACGTACCTCCCACCGCTGACAACCACAGATGGAGGACGTGGAGATGACGGAGTTCGTGCTGGTACCTGGCCTGTTCACGGGCCCGGACGCATGGCGGGAGACGGCCGGAAAGCTGGCGGCCGAGGGCGCGAAGGCCCACGTGGTGGACCTCGGTCCCGCCATAGACCTGGAAGCGCACATCGCAAGGGTCGTAGCGGCCATCGACACCATCGACACCATCGGCGAGGGACAGGACATCGTCCTCGTCGGGCACGGCTACGGTGCGTACCCGGCGGTGGGCGCGGCGGACCGGCGGGCCCACCGCGTCGCACGGGTCGTGTACCTCGACACGGGGCCTGTGCAGGACGGCGCCGTTGCCCTCGCCGCGGTCCTTGACCAGGAACTGCGCGAGCGCCTCGCCAAGGACGGGGACACCGGGGGAGAGGTGCCGGCCCCCACCCGGGAGGAGTGGCGGCGCTGGGGGAGCACCGTCGGCGTCTCCGACGAGGCACTGGACCGGCTGACTGCGCACGCCTCGCCCCAGCCGCTCGGCACCCTGCTGCAACCGCTGCGTCTGACCGGCGCGGGGGGCAGCCTGCCGACAACCGGAGTGCTCTGCGCGGAGAGCGGCGCGACCATCGACACCGTCCGCATGCTGCTCCGCTTCGGCGACCCGACGATCAAGGCGCTCGTCCGCCAGGACGTGACCTTCTTCGAACTGCCCACCGGGCACTGGCCGATGCTGTCCTGCCCGGACGAGCTCGCCGACGTACTCCTGCGAGCGGCGGCCGACGAGGGCACCCGGCTCGAACCCGTCGGCGACGAGGAAGCGGCGCAGTCCGGATACCTCCGGCCGTTTCTCCTGGACGTACCGGAGATCCCGCGCGAACGGCGCGGCTCAGTGGATCTGTACGTTCCCGAGGGCGCGTCGGCGGAGCCTCGCCCGGCGGTCGTGATCGTGCACGGCGGACCCGTGCCGGAAGACGCACGACCGACGCCGCGCGAGTGGCCGACCCTGGTCGGCTACGCCCGCCTCGCGGCGTCGCGGGGCGCGATCGGCGTGACCCTCGATCACCGGCTGCACGCGGTCACGGCGTATCCGACGGCGGCCGAGGACGTGGCCGCCGCGGTGGCCGAGGTGCGCGCCGATCCGCGGGTCGACGCGGACCGGATCGCGCTGTGGTTCTTCTCCGGCGGCGGGCCTCTGACGGCGCCGTGGCTGAGCGAGGCCCCGCCGTGGCTGCGCTGTCTGGCGGCGAGTTATCCGATCATGGCGCCGCTGCCCAACTGGGGCGTGAACGATCCACGGTTCCGGCCCGCGGAGGTGGTGGCGCACGGGGGGACGCCGCCGTTCGTCCTGATCCGGGTCGGCCGTGAGGCCCCGGCGGTCGCGACGACGGTGGCCGAGTTCGTCGCGGCGGCCGAGGCGGGCGGCGCCCCCGTCGAGGTGATCGACGTACCGGAGGCGCCGCACGCCTTCGAGGGCCTCGACCACAGCGACGCCGCGCGGGAGGCGGTGCGGGAGGCGATGGAGCGGGTGCTGGGGCGGTTGGGACTGGAGTGAGACCGGAGTGAGGGTCGGCTGGGACTGGAGTGGGGCTGGAGTGAGACTGGAGTGACGCTCGGGTGCACCGGCTTCAGTCTCCGTACAACTCGCTCAGCAACGCGATGGCCGCGTGCGTACGGGGATGGGGATCCCGCTCGTTCCATATCACCCGCACCGGCACCGGATCCGCGCCCGACACCGGGCGGAAGACGACGCCCTCGCGCCGGTACTGGGCGACCGTGGCCTGCGGGGTGACACCGACGCAGCGGCCGGTGGCGATGGCGGCGAGCCAGTCGTCGACGTCGGCCGTGTACTCGACGTCGCCGTGCGGGTCGCCGGGCCACAGGTCGGCGGTGGTCGTGCCGGTGCGGCGGTCCACCACGACGGTGCGTTCGCGGATGTCCGCGAGGGGGACGCGGCGGCGCCTGGCCCAGGGGTCGTCGGCGGCCATGACCACGTAGCGGGGCTCGTGGCCGACGACGGCGGAGGCGTAGCGCCTGCGCAGATCTGCCCGGTGGCGTACGACGGCCAGATCGCAGGCGCCCTCGGCGAGTCCGCCGGTGGGACTGTTGTGCCGCACCAGGAGCAACTCGACGTCGGGATACCGCTGGTGCCAACGGCGTTGGAACTCGGTGGTGTGCCGCCCGAACGCTCCCCAGGCGTGCCCGATCCGCAGCCGCGTGTGGCCCGTGGTGGCCTCGCGCACGAGGTTCTCCGCCTCGGTGAGGAGCTGCCGGGAGTGGTGGACGACCCGGACTCCGGTGGTCGTCGGCGTGACGGTGCGGCTCGTGCGGTGCAGGAGGCGTACGCCGAGGACGGTCTCCAGGGCGTGCAGGGTGCGGGACACCGAGGCCTGGGAGACGCCGAGCTGAATCGCGGCGTCGGTGAAGCTCCCTGTGTCGACGATGGCGAGCAGACAGCGCAGGTGCCGCAGCTCGAGCCCGGCGAGACCGCTTCCTTCATCCATACGTTCAGCGTATACAAGACGCGGCGCATGCATTTTGCGTATGCCCCGACCGGGTCGAACCTCACACCATGGCGACCACATCCCACCCCTCCACGCAGCCGCCCCGCACCGCGGCTACCGGCCCCTCCTCCCGCGCCGGTGGTGTCGCGCTGATGCTCGGCAGCGGCCTGTCGAACCAGGTCGGCGCGTCCCTGGGGGCGCTTGCCTTCCCCGTGCTCGGCCCGGCAGGCGTCGTGGCCGTACGTCAATGGGTGGCCGCCGTAGTGCTGTTGACGGCAGGCCGCCCGCACATACGCTCCTTCACCGCCACCCAATGGCGCCTGGTCCTCGCCCTGGCCGCCGTCTTCGCCACGATGAACCTGACGCTGTACCTGGCCATCGACCGGATCGGCCTGGGCCTCGCGGTCACCCTGGAATTCCTCGGCCCGCTCACCGTCGCCCTCGCCGGAACGCGGCGCCGCCTCGACCTGTTCTGCGCGCTGGCAGCGGCGGCTGCGGTCGTCGTGCTCACCCGCCCGCGGCCGAGCACGGACTACGTCGGCATCGCGCTCGCTCTGGTCGCCGCGGTGTGCTGGGGCTGCTACATCCTGCTCAACCGGGCCGTCGGCCACCGCCTCCCGGGCCTCCAGGGCTCGGCCGCGGCGGCTGGTGTCTCCGGCCTGCTCTACCTGCCGATCGGCATCACGGTCCTGTACCTGCACCCACCGACCGTCACGGCACTCCTGTGCGCCCTGGCGGCGGGCGTCCTGTCATCGGCGGTGCCGTTCCTCTCCGACCTCCTGGCACTGCGCCGCGTCCCCGCCCGCTTCTTCGGCGTCTTCATGAGCGTCAACCCGGTCTTCGCGGCACTCGTCGGCCTCCTGATCCTCCACCAACACCTCGACCACCTCGCCTGGTTGGCGATCGCCGCGATCGTGGCGGCGAATGCGGTTGCGGTGGGCACCGGTACGCGAGTCGCTCAGCGGGCGACCGACATCTGAACCCGCGGGCCCGCGGTCTCGCGCACGCCCAGCACGACCGTGACGAGTGTGACGAGGCCCGCGGCCATCAGGTAGTAGGAGGGGGCCAGGTTGTAGCCGGTGGAGGTGACCAGCCAGGTGGCGATGTACGGCGCGGTGCCGCCGAAGAGGCTGACGGAGATGTTGTACGGGATGGCGATGGCGCCGGTGCGGATCCGGGCCGGGAACAGTTCGGCCATGCTGGCGTTGACCGCGCCGTCGTAGGCCGCGATGGGCAGGCCGAGGATCACCATGGCGACGATCGCGAGGACTGCGTTCTCGTAGGACATCAGGAGCAGGCAGGGCCAGGCGAGCACGATCAGGCCGAGGGCGCCGGCGATGAGCAGAGGCTTGCGGCCGACCCGGTCGGAGAGCAGCCCGGCGCACGGGATGAGGACGGCCACCGCGCCCATGCAGATTGTCGAGGCGGCGAAGGACTGGGCCTGGCTGAAGTGCATGGTGTCCGTCAGATAGCTGACCATGAAGGTCTGCAGCGTCCAGTGGGCTACCCCCTTCAGGACGATGACACCGGCGAGGATCAGCATCGGCCGGCGGCTGGTGCGGAACGTCTCCTTGATGGGTGAGTCGGCGACCTCACCCGACTCCTCCAGGCGCCGGAACTCCGGGGTGTCGTCCAGCTTGAGCCGCAGATACAGGCCCGCGATGCCCAGGGGCAGCGCGAGGAGGAACGGGATGCGCCAGGCATACGACGACATCTGGTCGGCGCCGAACGTGAGAGAGAGGACGAGCGCCACACCGGCTCCGCACACAAAGGCGACGAAGCCGAGGGCGGCGCCGTAACTGGTGTAGTAGCCCCGGCGATTGCGCGGCGCGTACTCGAACAGCAGGCTCACCGCGCTGGACGTCTCGCCGCCCGCGGCGAACCCCTGCACCAGGCGGGCGAGTACGAGCAAAAGGGGAGCTGCGGCGCCGATGCTTGCGTACGTGGGCAGCACGCCGATGGCGAACGTCGACACCGAGGTGATGAGCACGGTGACGGCGAGAACGCGGTTGCGCCCGACGCGGTCGGCCAGCGGGCCGAAGTAGAGCGCGCCGATCGGTCTGATGGCGAAGCCGACGGCGAAGATGGCGAACGTCGACAGGAGTGCCGCCGTCTGGTCGCCGTGCGCGAAGAAGTTCCCGGCGATGACGGACGAGAGCGTGCCGTAGATGCCGATGTCGAACCACTCGACGAAGTTGCCGATGCTGCCCGCGACGAGGACCCGCTTCGACGGCGTCGCGTCGGCGGGGTCGGTGTCGGGGGCGGAGGGCGCGGCGGTCTGCTCGGGCATGGGGACCTCGCATACGGATGAGTCGGACAACGCGGGGTGGATAACGCGGGAGCCGGGCACATTGCCTCAGCGTTGAGCGTTCGTGGCCACGATGTTAACCATGCTTGCTCTATTTACAAGGGCTATGCAGAATGTGGATTGCCTAAGCAGGACGATGGAGGGAAGCGGCATGGCCCGTATCACCGAGGTGCTCACCCACGTACTGAAGCTGGAGGGACCACGGGCCTACCTGGGACGCCTGGAGGACGGGCAGGACCTCACGCCGGAGCGCGGTTACGTCGTACGCGCACCCTGGCGGAGCCTGTACTCGGGACGCTACGAGACCCTCTTGGTGGAGGTCCGTACCGACGAGGGCTGCACGGGCTGGGGCGAGGCGCTCGCGCCGGTCGGCCCGGAGATTCCGGCCGCCGTCGTGGACCGGCTGCTGGCCGATCAGCTCATCGGGCAGGACCCCACGCGGGTCCGCCCGCTGTGGCACCGGATGCGCGAGCTGATGCGGGAGCGCGGGCACCTGAGCGGCCACCAGGCCGACGCCATGGCCGCCGTCGACATCGCCCTGTGGGACCTGCACGGCAGGCTGACCGGCCTTTCGGTGGCCGAACTGCTCGGCGGCGCCCACCGCGACCGCGTTCCCGCCTACGTCTCCGGCCTGCCCGAGCCGACCGACGAGGAGCGCGCCGCGCTCGCCGCCTCGTATGCGAAGCAGGGCACCACCATGATCAAGCTGGCGCTCGGCAAGGGCATCGAGACGGACCTGGCCACCTATGACGCCGTGGCCGCGGCGGCCCCCGGCGTGCGGCTCGCGGTGGACGCCCACTGGGCGTACTCCATCGGCGAGGCACTCACCCTCGGCCACGAGCTGGACCGGCGCGGCGCGCTGTTCCTCGAGGCGCCGCTGGCCCCCGAGGACGTCGAGGGGCACCGGGAACTGGCCGGCCGCATCACCACGCCGGTCGCCGTCGGCGAGGCGATGCGCAACCGCTACGAGTTCGCCGACTGGATCGGCCGCCGCGCCTTGCGCCTGGCCCAGCCCGACGTCGCCCGCACCGGCATCACCGAGGCCCAGTCCATCGCCGAGGTCGCCGCGGCGGCGCACCTTCCGGTGGCCTGCCACCACTCGGTCGGCCTGGGCGTGGCCCTGGCGGCCGGGATCCAGCTGAGTGCGGCCGTCGAGAACTCGCCGTTCTTCGAGTTCCAGGCCGACTCCCTGTCCGTCGCGCAGAGCATTCTGCGCACCCCCATCGACGCCCGCCCCGACGGCTACGTGCTGCCCACCGGGCCGGGACTCGGCGTCGAAGTGGATGCCGAGAAGATCGCCGAACTCGCCAAGGAGAGCTGAACCATGCCCGCACTGCCCCGAGGCCTGATGCCGATCCTCGCCACCCCCTTTACTGATGGCGGCGAGCTGGACGTGCCCTCGCTGCGCTCGCTCGTCGAGTTCGAACTCGCCTGCGGCGTCGACGCTCTCGCCGTCTTCGGCATGGCCAGCGAGGGCTTCGCCCTCACGGAGGCCGAACGCGCCACGATCCTGCGTGAGGTCCGCGCCGTGGCCGGACCGGAACTGCCGCTGGTCGCCGGCGTCAACGGAACGAGCACCGTCACCTCGCGCGAGCTCGCGCTGCGGGCGGTCGACGGCGGCGCCGACCACCTCATGGTCCTGCCCCCGTTCCTGACCAAGCCCTCGCCGCCGCAGGTTCTCGAATTCTTCGCCGAGGTTGCCGCCGCGACCGACGCCTCCGTCATGATCCAGGACGCGCCGGGGGTGACCGGGGTGTCGATGAGCGTCGAGCAGCTCGTCTCCCTGGCGGCCGAGCCGCACATCACGTCGGTGAAGGTGGAAGTGCCCTCCCCTCCGGCCAAGGTGGCCGCCGTCACGGCCGCGACCGGGTCCGACTTCGCCGTACTGGGCGGCCAGAACGCCCAGTTCCTCCTCGACGAGCACGCGAACGGCGCGGTCGGCACCATGCCGGCCTGCGAGTTCCCCGACGTGTTGCGCGACGTCCTCGACGCCCTGGGCCAGGGTGACCGGAGCCGGGCGCGGGCCCTGTTCGCGAACATTCGGCCGCTCGTCCACCTCGGTGTGCGCGCGGGCCAGGCCTGGGCGGTCCACAAGGAGGTCCTGGTGCGCCGCGGGGTGATCGCGTCCGCGCGGGTCCGGTTGCCCGCGGCGCCCCTGGACGCGGTCACGCGCCGGGCGCTCGATGAAGTCCTCGAGGACATCGCGTGGCCGCGCCGGGGCGCCTTCGTGCCGGCAGCGTCCGCCGCCCGCTAGACCGGATCACCCCTGGGATTCCGGGGGTCGATCAACGCGTGAGGATGTAGCATCCACGATATGGATGCTACATCTCGTGCCGCTGGGGTCGGGACCCAGAGCGTGGAACGCGCCCTCTCGCTGCTCACCTACTTCACCGAGGAGCAGCCCGAGCGCCGGATCGCGGAACTCGTCGAACTCTCGGGACTCGGCCAGTCGACGGTCTCCCGCCTGGTCGGCGCGCTCGAATCGCTCGGCTACCTGGCCCGCGACGAACGCACCGGTCTGCACCGGCTCGGCCCCCGCCTCGTCGGCCTCGCCGGCATCGCCCTCAACCAGTCCCCGGTGTTCCGCGCCTCGCGCCAGGTCGCGCAGAACTTCGCGCACGAGACGGGCCTCGGCGCGAACGTCGCGGAGCGCCAAGGCGACCAGATGTTCTACCTCTGCCACTTCGAAGGCCCCCGCACCCAGCGCTCCTTCACGCTCACCGGCCGACTCGCACCTCTGCACGCCACCGCCATGGGCAAGGTGCTCCTGTCCGGGTTGAAGGGCGACGAGGTCGAGGCGCTGATCGGGCCCGAATACCCCTCGTACACCCCGCACACCTTCACGAGCCTCAAGGACCTCCTCAAGGACCTCGACGAGGTGCGCGGCCGTGGCTATGCGACCGAGGTCGAGGAGCTGGCACTCGGGCGCGCCTGCCTCGCTGTCCCGGTCCGCGACCGCTCCGGCGACATCGTGGCCGCGCTGTCGGTCTCCGGCTCCCTGTCGGCCCTCGACCTTGGCACCCGGGAACGTGAACTCGCGGGCAGGGCCATCGAGTACGCGGACCAGGTGTCGTCGGCGCTCGGCTACTTGCACTGAGGGGCCGGGCCCCGGATCACTCCTGCCACCCGGCCGTCACGGCAGCCCGCTCCCGCCACTGCCGCGCACCCGGTCCGTCCGCCTTCCACCGCTCGCAGAACCGGCGGAGCTCCTCGCACCTGGCCAGCATGGCCGCCCTGCGCACCGGCCAGGGCGGCACCTCACCGCCGTAGGAGCGGAAGAAGTGGTCGAGTGCGGCACGGTGCGCGGGGTGGTGGGTCCGTACGATCCACTCGCACCAGGCCAGGTCCTCCACCGGAGTCCCGAAGTGGGCGAACTCCCAGTCGACGACGGCTGTGACCTCGTAGGTGGCGGGGTCGAGGAGCAGGTTGTTGGGGCCGAAGTCGCCGTGTACGAGGACCTCGCCCGTTCTGCGGGTGCCCAAGTCCGTTACGGGCGGCGTGAGGTCCTGGATACGGCGCAGGAGCCTCCCGCAGCTCGCCATGACCTCTGCGGCGTGCCCGGCGTCCAGCAGTTCCTGGCCCGGGACACCGGCCAGGAATCCGAGTTTCAGGGTCGTCGCGGTCGTGCCGAGTACGGGAGGCACGGGCAACTGGCCCTTGAGGTGGGGGAGAAGTGTGCGTTCTCGACGCAGTCTGAGTTCGGCGTCGGGGCCGGCGTAGGACTTCTTCACGACCGTGCCGTCGGCCAGCGTGCGGTTGGTGTAGCCGTGTTTCAGCGGACGCATGTGCTGATCATCCGCCAGAGGTGGTGTGTCGGGCACGGGGTTGTGGCGGGTCAGTTGATGTCTCGGGTCTCGTGTTCCAGAAGCGCGCGGAAGCTGCGCGGGGGACGTCCGGTGATGCGCTGGACGGTGTCGGTGGTGCGGTCCTCCGCTCCTTCGGCGATGGCTCGGTCCATGGCGGCCAGCATCGCGGCGAACTCTTCCGGGATCTCCGTCGCGAGGCGGTCGCGCTGCTGCTCGTAGGAGAGTTGACGGTGGGTCACAGGGTGGCCGGTGACCTCGGTGAAGAGGGCGGCGATGTCGCCGTAGGCAAGGGACTCGGGGCCGGTGAGTACGAGATCGGTGTCGGGCGCGGCGTCGTCGGTCAGGGCGCGGACGGCGACGGCCGCGATGTCCTCGGCGTCGACGAAGCCGACCCGGCCGCTCCCGGTCGCGGTCCGGATGACGCCCTCCTCGCGGATGCTCACGGCGTGGGCGTGCGTGCCGGTGAAGTTCTGCATGAACCAGGAGGGTCGCAGCACCGCCCAGTGCTCGAAGAGCTTGGGCAGTTCCTGGTGGACCGCGCCCACCGCCGGTCCGCCCTCGGGGATGGCCGAGGAGCTCAGCAGCACCGCGCGGTGGACTCCGGCGGCGCGGGCCCGATGGAGGAACGGCAGCATGACCGCCGCCGGGTCGGTCTCGCCCACGGGCGGTACGAGGTAGACACGGTCGACTCCGTCGAGGGCGGCGTCGTGGGTGGTGGGCCGGTACCAGTCGAAGGCGACCGGTTCCGTGCCGGGGACCGGGGTCGCGCGACGGCTGGCGGTTTTGGTGCGGTGGCCGGCAGTTGTGAGGTGTGCGGCGACGCGGCTGCCGGTCGTGCCGGTGGCGCCGATGACCAGTGTGGTGGCGGTGGTGGTGGTCATCGGGCGCTCCCGGCGAAGTCGGCGCCGTCTTGTTGGACGGCGAGAGGGTTCCAGTAGTCGCGGTAGGACGTGATGTGTCCGTCCTCGACCGTGACGACGGCGATGTAGGTCATGTCGAAGGGGACGTCCGTCTCCACCAGGCGTCCGACGCCGCGCATCTCGACCACGATCGTCCGCGGGTCGGTGGTCTGGAGGATGCGCAGTTCGGGGAACTCGTGCAGGTCGATGTGGTCGGGATAGTGGCGCATGTACGACGCGACGGCCTCCCTACCGTCCAGTCGCCGCGGCCAGCCCGGGGGAGCGAAGGGGAACTCCATCACGCCGCCCTCGGCCCACAGGCCGACCCAGTCGGCGATGTTCTTGTCCAGGAGCAGTTTCAGACTGTGGCGGAAGAGCTCCGCCGGAGCGGTCGGTGCGGACATGGGTGTCTCCATCTCGTAAGCTCGTAGAATACGGACCGGGGGTCCGTTTTTAACGTAGCGGACCGTGGGTCCGTTTTGCAATGAGAGGGAGACGCGCATGCCCGAGCGCAAGCCACGCAAGGATGCCGCCCGTAACCGGGAGGCCGTTCTCGCGGCCGCCGACGCGCTGTTCGCCCGTGGTACGAGTCCCGAGGACGTCACCATGGCCGACATCGCGGCGGAGGCCGGCGTCGGCAAGGGCACGCTCTTCCGGGCCTACGGCGACCGGTCCGGGCTGCTCCGCGCGCTGTACGAGGCGCGGCTCGAACCGGTCACCGAGGCCGTCGAATCCGGCCCGTCGCCCCTCGGCCCCGACACCCCGCCGCAGGAGCGGGCCCTTGCCCTGCTCGACGCCGTGCTGTGCTTCAAGCTGGACAACCGGCGCCTCGCGCTGGCCCTGGAGGGAAGCGGAAGCGGCAGCCCGTACCGGGCAGTGCACTACGAGCGGTGGCACGGCCTGCTCCAAGCCGTGCTGGAGGAGATTCCGGGGCTGACCGGGGCCGGTGACTTCACCGCCCACGCCCTGCTGGCCGCCACGCGGGCCGACCTCGTCGAGCACCTGGCCGGACAGGAGCACGTGGAGCGCGAGTGGATGCGGACCCAACTCGCGGACTTCGTCGCCCGCGTCACGGCCGGCGCGTCGACCGGCAGCTGAGGCGCGGCCGCCGTCTCAGTGCAGCGCCTGCGCCCCTATGACGGACAGCAGTTGCAGCTTCTCGTGGCTCTCGCTGCCGGGGACGGCCGTGTAGACGAGGAGCAGATGGGACTGGCCAGGGTCGACGAGCGTCTGGCACGTCAGTTCCAGCGCGCCGACCTCCGGGTGGACGAAGTGCTTGACCTCGTGGGGGCGGATGCCGACCTCGTGGTCGTCCCACACCCGACGGAACTCCTCGCTCCGCGCGAGCAGCAGGTCGACGTAGTGGGCAGCGCGGGAACCGGGCCCCCGGAGCGTCGCCACGCCCCGCAGGCCCGAGACGAACATGCGGGTGAGGAAGGCGTGGTCCTCGGGGGCGTAGAGGCGGCGCGTGGCGGGGTCGGTGAACCAGCGGTAGCCGATGCTGCGGGCCGGGCCGGTGTGGACGGTCTGGTCGCCGGTGAGCGCGATGCCGAGCGGGGTCTGGCGCAGTGTCTCGCCGAGCTCGGTGACGATCTCCGCGGGGGTGTCGTGGAGGCGGTCGAGGATGCGCAGCAGGCCGGGGCCGACGTGTGTGTTGTCCGCTCCGCGCGGGGGCGGGGTGTGTCCGGCGAGCCGGAACAGATGGTCGCGCTCGTCGAGGGAGAGGTGGAGCCCTTGCGCGATGGAGGCGATCATCTGCTCGGACGGGTGGGGCCCGCGTTCGCGCTCCAGCCGCGCGTAGTAGTCGGTCGACATGTGGCACAGTGCGGCCACTTCCTCCCGCCGCAGGCCGGTCGTCCTGCGCCGTCGCCCACGCGGGAGGCCGACGTCCTCGGGCTGCAGCGACTCGCGGCGGCGCCGGAGGAACTCCGCGAGGCCGGTCCGATCGATCACCCGTGCCTCCGTCGCCGTACGCGCCTCTGCTGACGTCCCTTTCTACCGTCCGCCTACCGTCCGCGCGCCGCGGTAACCACGGATTGTCGATCCCCCCTTCGCCGGTTGCCGTGGCCACGGCGGCGGTCGAAGCTCTGGGCATGTCACGCAAAACCATCGACATCAACGTCCCCGACCTGTCCGGCAAGCGCGCTGTCGTCACCGGAGCGAGCGACGGCATCGGGCTCGGCCTCGCCACGAGGCTCGCCGCGGCCGGGGCCGAAGTGCTCCTGCCCGTGCGCAATCCGCGCAAGGGCGAGGCCGCGCTCGCCACGATCCGCGAGAAGGCCCCGCACGCGGACGTGTCGCTGCGCGCACTCGACCTGTCCTCGCTCGACTCCGTCGCGGCCCTCGGTGACACCTTGCGAGCGGAGGACCGGCCGATCCACCTGCTCATCAACAACGCCGGCGTCATGACCCCGCCCGACCGGCAGACCACCGCCGATGGTTTCGAGCTGCAGTTCGGCACCAACCACCTCGGCCACTTCGCCCTGGTGGCCCACCTGCTACCGCTGCTCAGCGCTGGCCGGGCACGGGTGACGTCGCAGGTCAGTGTCGCGGCGAACCAGGGCGCCATCAACTGGGACGACCTGAACTGGGAACGCTCCTACGACGGCATGAAGGCCTACAGTCAGTCGAAGATCGCGTTCGGCCTCTTCGGCCTCGAACTCGACCGACGCAGCCAGGCCCACGGCTGGGGCATCACCAGCAACCTCTCCCACCCCGGCATCGCCCCGACGAACCTGCTCGCCGCGCGCCCCGAGGTCGGCCGCGCCAAGGACACCAGGGGCGTACGCCTGATCCGGACGCTGTCCGCCCGCGGCATCATCGTCGGGACGGTGCACACGGCGCAGCTCCCCGCCCTCTACGCCGCCACCTCCCCGGGCGCCGAGCGCGGCCGGTTCTACGGGCCGCGCGGACTCGGACACATGGGCGGCCCGCCCGCGGAACAGAAGCTCTACTCGCGCCTGCGCGGAACGGAGGAGGCGCAGCGGGTCTGGCGGGTCTCCGAAGAACTCACGAAGGCTCCCTTTCCCCGCGATACGTAGGGAGACTTGTCCGAGCTTCCGGGCGAATTTCCCGGCCGGGCAGGAGCGAGGGGGCGGCAAGCATGGCGAAGAGCGCACTTCTGGTGATGGACGTCCAACGCGACATCGTGTCGATCGCCGACGACGGTTCCGGCTACCTTCGACGGCTGCGCAGAGCGATCGACGGCGCCCGTGCCGCGGGCATCCCCGTGATCTACGTGGTCATCGGGCTCCGGCCGGGCGACCCGGAGGTCAGCGCCCGCAACAAGCCGATCACGAACGCCGTAGAGGCCGGCCTGTTTACCGAGGGCGCCCCCGGCACCGAGATCCACCCCGACGTGGCGCCCCGGCACGGCGACGTCGTGGTCACCAAGCGGCGCGGAAGCGCGTTCTCGGGCAGCGACTTCGACCTGGTGCTCCGGGCCCGCGGCATCGACAGCCTGGTCCTCACCGGGATCGCCACCAGCGGCGTCGTGCTGTCCACGCTCTGCCGTGCCGTCGACCTAGACCTCGGCCTCACCGTGCTGCCTGACGCCTGCCTCGACACGGATGCCGAGGTGCATCGCGTCCTCACCGAAAAGCTGTTCCCGCAGTGGGCGTACGTCGTCGCCGTCGAGGACTGGCTCAAGGCAATTGCACGGCGATAGCGGGGCCGGGCGGCGCGCCCCGCGCCGTGTCCCCCGCGAGACGCTCCGGGATCGGGCCGCATCCGGGCGGACGCGTACGTAAGCTGGCTCGCATGCGTACCCGACCGACTCTGACCTGGGAACCGTCCGGCGACCTACCGCCCGCCACGACCGACCTGGCGCCCGTCGTCGAGGCCGTGCGGGCGGGTGGGGTCGTCGTGCTGAGCGGGGCCGGGCTCTCCACCGAGTCGGGCATCCCGGACTACCGCGGGGAGCACGGATCGTTGCGGCAGCACACCCCCATGACGTACCAGGAGTTCACCGGCAGCGAGCAGGCCCGGCAGCGGTACTGGGCGCGCAGTCAGCTGGGCTGGCGGGCCATGATCCGGGCGCGGCCCAACGGCGGTCACCTCGCCGTGGCTGAGCTGGCCGAGGCGGGCCTGGTCACCGGCGTGATCACGCAGAACGTCGACGGCCTGCAGCAGACCGCCGGCGCCCCGGACGTCATCGAACTGCACGGCAGCCTGAGCCGCGTGGTGTGCCTCAACTGCCGCGCCTTCACCACCCGCGCGGAAGTCGACCGGCGCCTGCGCGAGGCCAACCCGCACTTCGAGGCCGATGCTGAACGGCACCGGTCCGCTCGGGTCAATCCGGACGGCGACGTGGAGCTCCCCGAAGAGGCCGTGCGCGGCTTTCGGGTGGTGCCGTGCGCGGCCTGCGGTGTCGGGGTGCTCAAGCCGGACGTCGTCTTCTTCGGCGAGAACGTTCCTCCGGAGCGGGTCGCCGCCTGCCGGGAGCTCGTCGCCGGGGCCACCTCGCTGCTGGTCCTGGGCTCCTCGCTGACGGTCATGTCCGGCCTGCGCTTCGTGCGCCAGGCCGCGGACGCCGGAACCCCGGTCCTGATCGTCAACAACCAGCCCACCCGCGGCGACCGCTGGGGTGTGCGGGTGGAGCTGCCATTGGGCGAGGCGCTGCGGGATGTGGTGGCGGGGGTGCGCGACTGACCCCCGCCTGTTCGAGGTCCTCTACTTGAGGTCCTTCATGCTCTTCCCGACGTCCTTCAGTGTCATCGGCCTCCCGTAGTCCCCCTTGGTCTTGTACGAGGAGATGTCGCAGCGGTAGGCGCCTTTGTTCGGGGAGAAGTCGGCAGGCTCCCAGCCGCCGGCGGTCGCCTTCTCGATGTTCATGCACTTCACCGGGGCGTCCTGGACGGCGAGGTTCACCGGCGCCTGGAGGCCGCCGCCGGTCCACGAGGTCTCTTTGCGGGCCGCGTCGTGGAGGCACGTGCGGGTGAGGTCGTTGTCGCAGCTCGTCGCCGATTTCGCGAACAGGAGCCAGGCGGAGATCGCCTTGATCGCGGGCAGGGTCACCTGTTTCCCGGGCGCGTACTTCTCGAACAGGTCCAGCGCCTGCTTGGTCGCCGGGTTCGACGAGGCCTTCTCCATGGGGTGGATGCCGCTGACGTCGGCGAGGTTGTTCTGCGCCGCGAGCACCTGCGGGCCCGCGAGCTTCGTGAACGCCGTGCCGTAGGCGTTGCTGTTGGCGTCGATCCAGTCGAGCTTGTAGTTCATTGCGGTCAGTTCCTGCTCCAGTTTCGCGAGCGACGTGAAGTCGCCCATGAAGACGAGGCCCTTGACCTTCTTCTCCTTGATCGCTTGTGCGTAGGGCGTCCAGTTCGTGACTCCGGAGGCCGGATACAGGTCCGTGTACGACGGCTTCGCGCCGCGTGCTGTGAAGAACTCCACGCGCTGTTCCAGGGAGACGCGGGTGACGGGGGAGTCGCCGGAAATGATGCCGACGGCGTCCGCCGAGTCCGGGTACGCCTTCTTGATCAGCCAGTCGTAGAAGCCCGCGTAGCGGAAGTACGAGGGGCCGCCCGCCTGCATCGACAGCTGGAGCTCCGCGCCCTCGTTCTGGCGCTGCACCGTCTGCGCGGGGAAGTCCGGCAGCAGGCACTTCAGACGGTCTTTTACTCCGAGCCCGTCGAGTGCCGCGCTCCCGCCGACCAGCGCGAAGTCGGTGCGGCACGCCTCGTCGACCCGCTGGCGCACCTCCAGCATCTTGGTGTCACGGACCGTCGGGACGAGCTTGCGGCCGTTGATGCCTCCGGCCGCGTTGCACCAGGACGTGAACGCCTCGGCGGCGTCGGCGAATTCGGTGTTCTTGGTGAAGCCGACGTCCGACATGACTCCCACGTGGATCTCCTTCGCGGTGACACCCTGAGCCGGGGAGCCACTGGGGTTTCCGGAGCCGCACACGCCTTTCAGGTCACCGAAGTCACCCGACGCGGGAGCGGCGGATGCTTGGGCCGCGGCCTTCTCGTCGGGTTCGGAGCCGCCGCGGCCGGAACTGTCGCCACGGGTGGAACAACCGGCCGCGAACAGCGCGGCGACCACCGTCAGGGCGGTGATGGTCCTCTGGGGCCTCACGGGCTGTCCTGCCTTTCGGAGGAGGGGAGTTGACGAGGATGCGTGCCTGCTGATCAGCCGCCGCGTGCCGCCACCAGCGCGCCGCGGTTCACCTTGGTCGCCGCGCTGCGCGGCATGACCTCCACGAACTCGGTCGTCTTGGGCAGCTTGTACGCGGCCAGGCGCCCGCGCGCGTACGCGACGACCTCGTCGTGGGAGGGCGGAGCGGCCGGGTCGGCGGGCTCGATCAGCGCGTGCACCCGGCGACCCCACTCGGGGTCGCGCAGGCCGATGACGACGACATCGGCGATGGCCGGGTGGTCGATCAGAGCCGCCTCGACCTCGGCGGGGAAGACGTTCGCGCCGCCGCTGATGATGATGTCGACGCGGCGGTCCAGGAGGTAGAGGTAGCCGTCCGCGTCCAGGTATCCGACGTCCCCGGCCGTCTGGAAGCCGTCCGGTGTCGTCTTCAGAGCCGGGGCGTCGCCCAGGTACTCGTAGCCGTGGTACCTGGGGGAGCGCAGATAGATGTCGCCGGTCTCGCCGACGGGCAGCTCCTTGCCGTCGGCGTCGAGGATGCGCAGCTCGGTGGCGCGCAGCGGGCGGCCGACGCTGCCCGGGTGTGCCATCCACTCGTCGGCGCGCAGCGCGGTGATGCCGAGGCCCTCGGTCATGCCGTACGCCATGACGATGCGCTCGGCGCCGATCAGGCCGGCCCAGCGGCGCACCAGCGCCGGAGGCATGGGGGCGGCGCCTTGGAGGATCCAATCAAGGCTGGTGAGGTCACGGTCGTCGAGGCCCGGCAGGTCCGCGATGCGTTGCAGCATGGTGGGTGTGGCCGTGAAGGTCGTCACCCGGTGGTGCTCGATCGCCTCGATGACACGTGCCGCGTCGAACTTCTCCATGACCACGAGCCGGTCCCCGTCGAACAGGCCGAACAGCGTGGTGAATCCGTTGGCGTGATACATCGGCGCGAGCACGAGGATCGTCTGCGGGCGCGGCACAGGCGTCCAGGACTGCATGAGCGGTGTGCTGAACGCCGCGGCGTGGACGGCGGGCCGCGCGGTGAGGATGACCTTCGGCGTTCCGGTGGAGCCGCTGCTGCAAATCCCGTGTGCGTACGGGGACATGATGTCGTACGGCAGGATGGGCACGTGAGCGGTCACCGTCGCGTCGATCCACGGCAGGTCCTCGGCGCCCAGGTGCACGGGCGCCCGCACGACCTCGCGCAACCGGGCCAGCTCCCACCCGGGCAGATCCCAGCGCACGGGGACCGGCACGGCCCCCAGCTTCCACGCGGCGAACACACCGAGGATCAACTCCGGTGAGTTGCGCAGGGCCAGAGACAGGCGGTCGCCCTCGCCGAGGCCGCGTGCGGCGAGCGCCCCGGCCAGCTGGTCGGAGCGGCGGTCCAACTCCCGCCAGGTGTACGAGGATTCGCTGCCGTCCGCGGCGACATGGCGCAGTACCTCGGCGCCCGTGCAGGACGCCGCCTGTTTTCTGATCAGTTGGGCGATGCCCGTTCCGTTTTCCATTGCCGTACTCCTCCACAGAAGCCGAGGGGACGTTCGGGGACGGGGCGCGGCGTCAGACGCCGAGCAGCCCGAAGCTGTCGTGCCACGCGACCGCCTGGGCGAGCCGCCCCGCGTGCCGTTCGGTGATCGGTCGATCGACGGCCCGCGTGATGCCCCACAGGAAGAAGCCGTAGGGCAGATGCGCCCGGTACGCCCACCAGGCCTCGTCCCGTCCGGGTGGTGTGCCGCCGTGCGCGGCGAGCCGGTCGAGGTAGTGGTCGAGCAATTGCCGTTCACTGCGGACGCGTTCGTCGGGGTCGAGGACGGCGGCGAGGTGGTATCCGACGTCGAGCGCCCACACTCCGTACTGCACCACCTGCCAGTCGATAAGGCCGGGCGAACCGTCGGCCGTGGCGTAGACGTTCCCGGTGTGTACGTCGCCGTGGACGAGGCAGCGCGGGTGCGCGGCGGACAGCTCGGCGAGCGCGTTCACTGCGGCGAGCAGCCGGTCGGCGCGACGCACGCCGGCCGGGATGCTCGGGGTCCGGCCGTCGACGAGCTGGGCCTGCAGCCGCCCGGGGGCCATGTAGCCGGTGAGGCGGGCGAGCCGGGGCGGGAAGGCGGCGGCGAGGCCGCCGTTCGATGCCCGGCCGTCCTGGGGCTTCGTCCCGTCCCAGGTCGCGGCGTGCAGCGCCGCCAACTGGTCGAGCGTGCCCGCGGCCTGGTCACGGCCGAAGCCCATCAGGGGGTCACCGAACCGGGTGCCGGTCGCCACCAAGTCGTGCATCAGGAGCAGCGGATGCCCGGTCTCCTCGTCCACCTCGGCGTGCACGCACGGCGGCGTGCGCACGGGCAGCGATCCGGCGAGCAGTCGGTAGAAGTCGACCTCGGCGCGCGAGGCGCCGCGCTGCCTGGTGGCCGGGTTGAAGTAGGCCTTCACGCACAGCGCCGGCGGGGCTCCTTTGGGCACGGCCCCGTTCTTGTACGTGACGTCGAAGCGCACCTTGGTGGCCACCGTCTCGATCCGCTCGGTCACCTCTGTCGCGGTGACCACGGCACCGGGGTACCGCTGCCGCAGCACGGCCGTGAGCCAGGCGGGTGAGAGTGCCACCGCTTCGTCATGGGGCGCGGGGCCGCCGGGAAGGTTCATGAGGGCCCCACGGAGTCTTCCGGGCGGCCCGCGGGCCAACCCAGCAGGCGGCGGGAGCGGGCGATGAACGGATTGGGCCGCCCCGCCGCCGGCAGCTTCATCGACCGGCGTGTGTGCAGCGCGAGCAGGCCCGCCTTGAGGCCGGCGAACACCTCGTGCCAGTACAGGTGCTCCACCGGGCGGCCCGTCAACTCCATCCAGAGGTCGAGGGTTTCCTGTCGGGTTCCGAGTCCGTCGAGGCGGGGGATGCCTTGTTCGGCGCTGTGGATGTCGTCGAAGAGCAGCCACCAGCCGAGGTCGGCCATCGGCCCGGCGAGCGAGGCCTGCTCCCAGTCCATGACCCCGACGATCCCGAAGTCGTCGCCGAACATCATGTTGCCGATGCGGGCATCTCCCCATGACAGGCCGGGAGTTGATGTCTTCGGCCGCGTGGCACTCACCCAGTCGAAGAGTTCGTGCACGGTGTCAGGGATGGTGTCCTCCAGAGCCCAGTCAGCGAACTGCCGCCAGTACGTGAGCTGTTGCTCGTCGCCTGGCGCACCCTGGTCGGGGCCGTGGAGGAAGGCGAAGTCCTCGGTAGGTGCGCCGTGGACGGCGGCCAGCTGCCGCACCGCGCCCTCCCACAGAGTCCGGCGCTCTGCGGGTGTCGCCTCGGTCAGCCAGCCCGTCTCGTTGTACACCGGCATGCTGACCGGAACTCGGCCGCGCATCCGGCGCATGACGTAGAACGGCTGCCCGAGCAGCGCGGGATCGTCCTCGTACCAGAGCGCCTCGGGGACCCGCACCGTGCCGAGGCGGCGCAGAGCGAGCAGCATGTCGTACTGGAGCCTGAAGCGGGGTTCGAAGAACATCTGGTGCTCGGGCGCGGGCGCCACCCTCAGGACGAGTGCGTACGAGCGTCCGGCGGTGTGCGCGTCGAAGAGGATCGTCTCGTTGGAGACGCCGGCGCCCAGGGGGTATCGGAGGTTGTCCATGCATACCCCCTCGGCGTCGAGTCGTCGCGCCAGCCACGGACACAGTGCGCGCGCCGCGGCGTCGAGATCGCGGCCCTTGGCGAAGACAGGGGTTTCGCTCATCCCGGTGTCACCTCCTCGGACTCGGTCGGAGTGCCGAACGCCGCGAGGCAAAAGCCCCACAGCCGCCGGGCGATGTCCTCGACCGGCTCGTGCGCGGTCGCGAACGCGTAGTGGTGGTAGACGGAGGTGACCAGCTTCATGGCGAACCACGCGTCGTGCGCCGGGTCCCTGGGCCGCAGCAGCCCCAGCTCGGCCGCCTCCCGCAGCTCCTGCTCGACGAGGTCACCGAAGGGCTGCGCGATCCGGGCCATCTCGTCGGGGAACAGCTGATGCAGCCGCCAGTGCTCCGCGGTGATGAACCGCGGCCCCGTCCGGTCGCCGTCCCCGCGCAGTGCGTCGAGGGTCCTGCCGATGTAGAAGCGAAGCCGGGCCACCGGGTCGGGCAGGGCGCGCGCCGACGCCTGCATGCGCAGCGCCTCCGCGGCGATGATCTCCTCGACGAGGGCCAGCAGGATGTGGTCCTTGCTCGAGAAGTGCCGGTAGATGGTCTGCAGTGCGACGCCGGACTCGCGCGTCAACTCCTGGGTCGTAAAGGCGCTTCCCTTCTCCCGGACGAGCCGGTGCGCGGCCCGCGTGATCGCCTGCGCCTGCTGGACGCTGCGCGCCCGCGACCGCCGCACCGAGGGCGACCGGTCGGCCGCGTGGTCCGCCCAGGTGGTGCTGTTCGGATTCGACATGTGACGTGGTCCTCGTCCTACGATTCCGTGGTGGGTGTCAGCACGACGACAGGGATGAGGCGGTCGGTGCGCGCCTGGTAGGTGTCGTAGTTGGGCCAGTAGCCGTTGACGGCTCGCCACAGCCGCTCGTGTTCGGCGCCGGAGTCGACAGCGCGCGCGACGACCGGGAGGTGGTCACCCTTGACCTGGATCTCCGCCTCCGGGCGTGCCAGCAGGTTCAGGTACCAGGAGGGATGCTTCGGCGCCCCGCCGGTCGAGGCGACGACCAGGTAGTCCTCGCCGTCCCTGCCGAAGATCAGCGCCTTGGTGCGGGGCTCGCCCGTCCTGCGTCCGGTGGTGGTGAGCAGCAGGACGGGGACGCCGTTCCACTCGTAGCCGACCTCGCCGTCGGTCTCCCGGTAGCGGGCCACGTGCTCGGCGCCGACGAGCGCCAAGTCGGGTTTCTGGTAGGCGGGTTCACTCACGTCCGTTCCCTTCCGTCGCGGCGTGGAACACCACCGGGATCTCGGTTGCGCCCCGCTCGTAGAGACCGATGAAGCGCGGCGGCGCCGCGTCCGGGTCGAGCCGCAGTCCCGGAAGCCGGTCGAGCAGCGCCCCGATCCCGACCCGCATCTCGGCGCGCGCCACATGCATGCCGAGGCAGACGTGCGCGCCGCCACCGAACGCGAACGACGGGCGCAGTTTGCGCGTGATGTCGAACTCGTCCGGGCGGTCCCAGCGCGCCGGATCGCGGTTGGCGGCGCCGATGCACAGATGCAGGACGGAGCCCTCCGGCAGGTGCACGTCGTGGAGGTCGGTGTCGCGCGTGACGTACCGGGAGAACATCGGGTCGGTCGGTGTCCAGCGCAGCGCCTCCTCGATGGCGGGCCGCAGCAGGTCACGGTCCTCACGCACAGCGGTAAGCACCTCGGGGCGCTGGAGCAGCGCGGTGAGCGTGATGCCCATCTGCTTCCAGGTGGTGCCCGAGCCGGCCGTGAGCAGCAGTACCGCGAAGGAGTAGATCTCGGCGTCGGACAGGTGGTGCGCGACACCGTCCTCGTCGGTCATCTCCGCCTCGACGAGAACACTGATCAGGTCGTCCTGCGGGTGCGCGCGGCGGGCCGCGACGACCGGTGCGAGGATCTCGACAATGGCCTGCGGATCGCGCAGCGCGGCCCGGATGTCCAGGGCCCGCTCCACCGAGACCCCGAAACTGCCGGTGATGGTGAGCACCGGGATCGCGGCGCAGAAGTCCACGTTGAGTTCGGCGCGGCCCTCGGCGGCAAAGGAGTCGATCAGAAGATGGACCGTCTGCTCGATCCAGTTGCGGATCCACCACTGCGCCTTGCCGGGCACGAACGACGGCTGCACCAGGGCCCGGTAACGGCGGTGCTGCGGGCCGCCCATCGACAACATGCTGTTCTGCGCGGCGAGTTCACCGGTACGAGGGTCGATCGGGGTCGGCGAGGCGGCGAACACCTCCGCGTTGCGGTACGCCTCGTCGCAAGCCGCGTAGCTGAACGCGGAGAAGTGCGGGCGGTCCGGGTACGGCAGGCCCTGGAAGTGCGCGGGGCCGTCGTAGCCGGTGAGTTCGTGCACGGTTCCCGGGTGCAGGGGGGCCTCGGCGCGGAGCCGGTGCCAGGCCGGGTACGGGTCGCCGTGGTAGCCGCCGCCTACCTGCGCCAGATAGGCGCCGCGCAGGTCGAAGAGCTCACGGACCCGGTCGCGGTCGAGAGTCACGGGCGTGGTCATGGCATCACCTCGCCACGTATCCGCCGTCGACCGGCAGGACGACGCCTGTGAGGTTGGCGGCCCGGTCGGACACCAGGAAGACGGCGGCCTCGGCGCAGTCCTCGGCGGTGATGGCCCGCCCCAGCGGATGGCTCGCCGCGACCCGCTGCACCGTCTGCTCCAGTGCGTCCGCGTCCGAGGTGTCGAGCCCGCCGGCCGGCATGAAGTTGGTCAGCGGCATCCCGGCAGGGCCGATGGCGTTGGCGCGGATCCCGAACGGGGCGCCCTCGATCGCGACCGCGCGTGTGAGCTGGTGCACGGCGCCCTTGGTGGCCCCGTAGACGGAGCCGCCCCAGGCCACCAGGCCGGCCACCGACCCGGTGTTGAGGACGACGCCGCCGTCGCCCTGCCGTTTGAACTGGAGGACGGCGTGCTTGCAGCCGTGGAACACACCGGCGAAGTTGACGCCGACCAGGCGTTGGAAGTCCTCGGTCGTGTGGTCCTCAAGTTGGGCGCCAAGGCGGGGCGTTGGGATGCCCGCGTTGTTGAAGACGATGTCGAGCCGGCCGAAGCGCTCGACGGCCGCCGCGACAGCGGCCACCACGTCCTCCTCCCGGGACACGTCGCAGGCGATGGCCGCGCCGGAACCGCCGGCCCTCTCGATCCGACGCACGGTCTCCTTCGCGGCGTCGGCGCGGATGTCGGCGCAGACGACGCGGGCGCCCTCCTGCGCGAACCGCAGCGCGGAGGCCGCGCCGACGCCGGATCCGGCGCCCGTGACGAGGGCGGTCCTGTTGTCGAGCAACATGCGGGTCACTGTCCTTCCTCGTCCTCGACAAGCGGGTCGGGCGTCAGGCGCAACGCCTGCGTGGGACACCCCTCGATCGCCGTCCGTACCGAGTCCAGTGGTTCGGGCGGCCCGACGACCACCGCCTTCGCCTCCTCGTCGTGGGTGAAGGTGTCGGGGGCGTAGACGACACAGATGCCGGTGCCGAGACACCGGTCCCGGTCGACGACCACCTGCGGTCCTGACACCTCAGGCCTTCGCCGCGGTGAGAACGGGGGGCTCCGCCGGGGTGAAGCGGTAGAGGCGCTCGGCGTTGCCGCGCTGGATCTTGTACTGCTGGTCGGGCGACAGGTGGGCGACGCGGCGCTTGACGAGGTCGATGCAGTTCGGCCACGTCGAGTCCGAGTGCGGATAGTCCGTCTCGCACATGATGTTGTCCTCGCCGATGACGTCAATGCTGGCGATGCCGTGCACGTCGTCGATGAAGCAGCCGTGGACGTGCTCGCGGAACGTGGCGCGGATGTCGAGGGTGTCCAGGTCGACGGCGTCGCTGCCGGCGTGGTCGTTGAACTTGACGCCCCGCTTGACCCAGTGCCGCTGGGTGTCGAGGACCTGCTCGGCGCGCTCCAGGAAGTACGGCATCCAGCCGATCTCGCCCTCCGACAGCGCGATCTTCAGGTTGGGATGGCGTTGGAACATGCCGCTGAACAGCCAGGACAGCATGGCCCCCGAGGTACGGGTCGCGCCCCAGGCGAGGTTGGCGAGGAACGGGGCGTCGGGCGCGATCTGCGGCACCGTGGACGACGAGCCGACGTGCATCGACACGACCATCCCCAGGTCGTTGGCAGCGGCCATCACCGGGTCCCAGTAGCGGTCCTTGTCATGGATGGTGGGCAGGCCGAGCGGGGCCGGGTTCTCGGAGAACGCGAACGTGGTGGCGCCCTTGGCGGCGCAGCGCTCCAGCTCCTTGGCGGCGAGCGCCGGGTCCCACAGCGGGATGAGGACGAGCGGGATGTAGCGGCCGGGTGCGGCGGCACACCACTCCTCGATCATCCAGTCGTTATAGGCCTTGAGGCATACGAGCCCGAACTCGCGGTCACTGGCCTCCATGAACAGCTGCCCGCAGAAGCGGGTGACCGTGGGGAAGCACAGTGAGGCGAGGATCCCGGCCTGGTTCATGTCCTCGATCCGGGCCTTCGGGTCGTAGCAGCCGGGCCGCATCTCGCTGTACGGGAGTGGCTCGGGGCTGAACTCCTCCTTCGACTTGCCGACCACCGCGCTCAGTCCTGAGCTGGGGAACCGCTTGCCGTCGTAGACCCAGCAGTCCAGGCCGTTGTCGTCCGTCACCATGTGGGGTGCCCGGTCGCGGTCGGCCTTCGGGACGCGGTCCACCCACAGGTGGGGCGGTTCGAGGATGTGGTCGTCGACGGAGATCAGCCAGTCGAGCGAGCGGTCTGCCGTGACGTCGGGGGCGGTGAGGTCTGTGGATACGGATGACACGAGTGCTCCTTCAACTCGGTTTGTACTCAGTGGAGTTCGCCGATCGCCAGGTGCTTGACCTCCTGGAACGCACGGATGCCCTCGGCTCCGCGCTCGCGGCCGAGGCCGCTCTGCTTGTAGCCGCCGCCGGGGGCGTAGGCGCTGAAGACGGCGGTGTTGACGTTGACCGCGCCGGTGCGAAGCCGGCGGGCCACCGCGGTCGCGGCCGCGGTGTCGGCGCCGTAGACCTGGCCCGACAGGCCGTAGGGGCTGTCGTTGGCGATCCGTACGGCGTCGTCGAGGTCGCGGTAGCCGAGGACGGCGAGGACGGGGCCGAAGATCTCCTCCTGGGCGGCGGGGTTGTCGTTGCCGGGCAGGTCGAGGACGGTCGGCTCGAAGTAGTGCCCCGGCGGCAGCCCTTCGGGGCGTCGGCCGCCGCTGACCACGGCGCCGCCGTGCTCGGTGGCGAGAGCCACAAACCTTTCGCAGCGCTCCAGTTGGGGCGCGCTGATGACGGGCCCGAGCGTGGTCCTCGGGTCGGTCGGGTCGCCGACGACGAGCCGCGCGTACGCCGAGCTCACCGCCTCCAGGACCTCGTCCTTCCTCTCCTGCGGCACCAGCATGCGGGTCGCGGCGACACAGGCCTGGCCCGCGGTGGCCGCCACAACGGCGACCGCCCCGGCCGACGCCCGGCCCACCGCGTCGTCGAGGTAGATCTGCGCGGACTTGCCGCCGAGTTCGAGTGCGACACGCTTCACCGTCGGCGCTGCCTGCGCGAGGATGCGGCGGCCCACGGCCGTGGACCCGGTGAACGACACCATGTCGACGGCCGGGTGGCCGGTCAGCAGCTCGGCGCCGGCCGCGCCGCCCTCCACCACCACGCTCAACACCCCCGGCGGCAGCCCGGCCGCGTCCGCCGCCGCACCGAACACCAACGACGACAGTGGGGTCAGAGGGCTGGGCCGCAGGACCACGGAGTTGCCCGCCATCAGCGCCGGGACGAGCTTCTGCAGCGCCATCACGATGGCCCCGTTGTACGGCGTGATCGCCACGACGACGCCCACCGGCTCGTGCCGCTCCACACTGAGCGCGACCCGGCCGCGTACCAGCTCGTCGACGGGCACGGGCGTCGCCGCCTCGTGCGGCATCGCCAGATACAGGTCGATCGCTCCGCGTGCCACCGCCAACCCGCCCTGCAGCTGGGCGCGTTCGGCGAACGCGGCCGGCTGCCCGGCCTCGGCGACCATCGTGGCGACCAGCGCGTCCCGCGAGGCCTCGACGTGATCGAGGAAGGTGTGCAGGATGCGAGCGCGCTCGGTGGCGGGGACATCGGCCCACACACCGCGCTCGAAGCTCTCGCGCGCCTCGACGGCCGCGCGCTCGATCTCGGGCAGCGGTGTCACCGACACATCGGTCACGTGCGAGGCGTCGGCCGGGTTCTCGACGGCAAGGTGTTCCTCGCCGTCGACCCACTTCCCGGCGACGTACGAGCGCCGCTGCTCGATGATGTCGTGCACGGTTCCGCCTCTCTCGCACCGTGAACCGGCGCGGCGAACAATGGGGGGCGCGGGAGTTACCAGGGCAGTGCGCTGTAGACCACGGCGCCCCCGTAGTGGGGCGAGGAGTGGCAGGCGAGCCCGAACGTGGTCTGCCTGCGCTGCCGTTCACCGGCCCGCCCCGCCAACTGCAAGTAGCACTCGAGCATTTGGGGCACCCCGTGCATACGACCGCCCCCGAGGGCGCCGCCGCCACTGAGTACGGGCAGGCCGCCCGGTGTGTCGTTGTCGATGCCGCCGTCCAGGACGAAGCGGTGCGCCTCGCCGACCGGGCAGTAGCCCAGGGCCTCCAGCCAGAAGTACACGAACGGCGAGAACCCGTCGTACAGCTGCGGCACATCGATGTCGGCGGGCTTCACGCCCGCGTGCTCCCACAGCCGCCGCGCCGTCCCCGCGCCCCCGGCCATGATGTCGTCGAGCGGCCAGTGCAGCGGAAGCCGGCGCGGTCCCGGGGGGCTGCCCGCGTACCCGGCGACGTACACCGGCCCGTGCGGCAGGTCGCGGGCCCGCTCGGCGGAGGTGAGGACGAATGCCGCGACGCCGTCGACCGGGATGTCGCAGTCGTAGCGGGAGATCGGGTCGTTGACCATCGGCGCCGCGAGGTACTCCTCGGCGCTCAGCGGCCGCCCGTGCCAGTACGACCAGGGGATCCGCGCCCCGTTCTTGCGCGCCTCCACGAGGACCGCCGCCATCGCTTCCCGGCCCGCCCCGTATCGCTGCAGGTACTCGTTGTACGCGAGCCCGATCATCGGCAGCGGCCCGAAGAAGCCCTGCGGCGCCGTCCACTGCTGTGCCCCGCCGAACTCCCGCACCGCTGTGTCGTGGTAGCGGGCGCGCGGGTTGTGCAGGGCGCGGTGGACGAGGACGTGGTCGGCGGCGCCGCTCGCCACCGCGTTGACCGCCATCGCCACCGAACCGGGAAGCTGCCCGACGCCCTGGAACCCGGCGACGTAGGACGGCCGGGCGCCGAGGTGCTCGGCGAGCCACGCAGGGGTGACCGTGCTGACACCGTCCTCGGCGGCATGCCCTCCCGAGCTCGGGAACAGCGCCGATCCGACGAACCCGTCGATGTCCTGCACGGTGAGTCCCGCGTCGGCGATCGCGTCACGGGCCGTCTCGACTGCGAGCGTGCCCAGCGGCCGCTCGGCATGCCGCTGCACGGCACTGTGCCCGTACCCGACGATCGCGACCTGCCCACCGGCGGCGAACCTCCCGCTCACGACGCCACCCCACCGAACGTGAACGCGGGTACGGAGACGTTCGGTGTGACGTCCTCGAAGGCGGCCCTTACCCGGTCACCCACGCGTAACGGGGAGTCGGGCCCGTCCAGCAGCCGCCCGATCATCCGCAGCCCGGCCTGCTCATCGAGTTCGACATCCACCAGGACGAACGGCACCTCGCCCACCAGACCGGGCAGCGCCGACTGCCGCACCACGGTCCAGGACCGCACGGTGCCCCGGCCGCTCACCGGCTCGTACGCGAAGCCGGGGTCGGTCGCATGACAGTGCGGGCACGTCACATCGGGCGGCAGGGCGAAGGCCGCACACCGGCCGCAGCGCGCGAGGGCGAGGGTGTGCCGCGCGGACGCCTCCCAGTAGGGGGCGGACTGCGAGTCCGGTACGGGCACGGGGCGCGGCGCGCTCACGCGATCGCCCCCGTGTCCTTCAACTCGGCGATCTCCGGCCAGCCGTAGCCGAGTTCGAGGAGTACGGACTCGGTGTGCTCGCCGTGCTCGGGCGCCCGCCGCAGGGCCGGCGGCCGTTCGTCGAACTGCACCGGAACGGTCGGCATCGCATACGACCCGCCGTCCTCCAGCTCCACCTCGCCGAGGTAGTCATTGGCCAGCACCTGCGGATCGGTCAGCAACTCCTCGACGGCCTGGACCGGCGCCCAAGGTGCGTCGATCCCCTCCAGGAGACCCTTCCACTCCTCGAACGTGCGCCGCGCGAACTCGGCCTCCAGCTCGGCGACACACGCCTCCCGGTTCTCGCCGCGCGCCCGCAGATCGACGAAGCGCGGATCGTCGGCGAGCTCGGCACGCCCGATGAGCGCGCAGAACTCCCGCCAGTATCGGTCCCCTTGGAGAAACACCAGCTGGATGTGGCGACCGTCCTTGGTCCGGTACGAGCCCACGAGCGGGTTCACCGAACCACCGCGCCCCGACACTCCGCGCGGCTCCCCGCCCGCGAGCGCGGACAGCACGTCGGAGGACAGCGTCCACATCGCGGTGGCCAGCAGCGACACATCCACCACGGAGCCCTCGCCGGTGCGTTCGCGCTTCAGCAGCGCGCCGGCCACCCCGAACGCGAGCGCCATGGCGCCGTTGCGGTCACCCATCGCCCCGCGCTGACTGATCGGGTACTCCCGCTCCGGAGGTGTCAGCACGTGGGCCATCCCGCCCTGTGCCCAGAACGCGGACGAGTCGTACCCGGCCCGGTCGGCATGCGGGCCGCGCACTCCGTAGCCGTGACCCCGCGCGTACACGAGCCGGGGGAAGCGGCGCGCGAGTTCCTCGGCTCCGAGCCCGAGGCGGTCGAGGGCGCCGGGCCGCAGATTGGTGAGGAACACGTCGGCTGTGGCGAGGAGTTGGTCGAGGAGCAAGCGCCCCTCCTCGCGGCGCAGGTCGAGGGTCACGGAGCGCTTGCCGCGGTTGGCGAGCGCCACCGAGAGGTTCACACCACCGCCGTCGGTCCCGATCCGCTGGGTCGCGAGTCCCCGGTACGGATCGCCCTCCGGCCGCTCGACGCGGATGACGTCCGCGCCCCAGTCGGCCAGCAGGGCGCCGGCCACCGGCACGAACACCCACTGGGCGAGCTCGACCACCCGTACGCCGTCGAACGCTTCGCTCCCCATCGAGCACCTCCCGCTCGCCGCGGTCCGAGTCGACCCGGCGTTGCCACGGTAGAGGCACGCTGTTGAGTTTGGGAAGTGGCGTTCTCGTAGAAATAGAATCCCGCTCTATTCAGATCGCGGCGGTCCCGTACTCCTCCCTCCAGGGACCCGCGAGTTGCCCACCGTCGATGGCGTCGCGATGACGCCGGGGTGCACCGAGTTCACGAGGATGCCCAGCGCGCCGAACTCCAGCGCCGCCGCCGTCGGCCGACATCGTCCCGGCGAGCGAGCACCGCCGACGCGCCCTCGGCCACGAATCGTGCGGCCGTTGCCTCGCCGATACCGCGCGCCGCGCCCGTGACGAGAGCGACCTTTCCGGTGAGCCGACCGGTGCTGGTCATGACGGCTCCTTCACCAGCAGAGGGCTGACGAACCGTGCGACGACGTCGAGGGCCTCCACCGACGCCGGCAGATCCAGGAAGACACTCGGCCACGCGTGCGGCACCCCGGGGACGTACGAGGCGGACGTCGCCACCCCGGCCCGGGCGAGCGCCGAGGCGAACGCCACGGAGTCGTCGAGCAGCACCTCGTCCGTGCTCGCGCACAGCAGCGTGGGAGGGAAAGCGGAGAGGTCGCCGAGGAGCGGAGAGGCCAGCGGATCGTCCGCCGGATGCCCCTGAAGGTACTGGTCCGCGGCCTGCCTGGCCGCCTCGTGGGAGAACAGCTGGTCCGTGGCGGCCCGCGAGCGGTAACTCCCCGCCGCACAGCGCAGATCGAGCCATGCCGACAGCAGCACGAGCCTGCTCGGGACGGCCACGCCGGACCCAGCGCACGCCACCACGAGCGCCGCCGCCAGACCACCGCCCGCCGAGTCGCCCAGCACGACGGGCGGTATGTCGGCCTCGGACAGCAGCCGCTCATACACCCGCGCCGCGTCGTGCGGCGCCGCGGGGAAGGGGTGCTCGGGCGCGAGCCGGTAGTCCGCGGCCACCACCCGGGCGCCCGTCGCGACGGCGAGCCGCGCCGCGAACGCCGTGACCAGTGCCATGGACCCCAGCCGGTAGCCACCGCCGTGGAGGTACAGGACGGTGCCGCGCGGCCGGGGCGGCGTACACACCACACACGGCACGTCCCCGTACCGCACCTCGGCGATGTCCGCACCGGGGTGCGTCGGCAGGGGCAGGGAGCCCATCGACGCGCGGCGCTCGGCGAGTTCGGGCGGTGTCGCCAGGGTGGACCTCCGTACCGGCGGCAGCTCCCAGGTGTATGCGGTGGGGGCGTCCGGCCGCGTGCCGTCGCGCCTCATGAGCGCGGGAAGGGGTCTTTGATGGTGACGCCGCCGTCGACGACGACCGTCTGCCCGGTCACGTAGCCCGAGAGCCCGCAGCTCAGGAACAGTGCGGCTGACGCGATGTCCATGGGCAGGCCCATCCGCCCCAGCGGGATCAGGTCCGACGTCGTGTTCCGCCGTGTCTCGCCCGGGTTCGCGGCCATGAGGCGCGGGGTGAGGATCGCCCCGGGCGCGATCGCGTTCACCCGGATCCCGTGGCCGCCCAGTTCGTCGCCGAGGGTGCGCACCCACGAGATGAGCCCGGCCTTGGCAGCCCCGTAGGCTCCGTGCCGCACCGACGCCGTCAGACCGTGCACCGAGGCGATGAACACCATGGTGCCCTGCGTGCCGGAGTCGACCAGGTGCCGGCCGATGTGCCGTCCCAACAGGTAGGCGTGCCGCAGACAGATGTCGAACTGGGCGTCCCAGGTGTCCTCCGTCATATCGAGCGCGCCCACCCACTCCGCCAGGCCGACGATGTCGACGAAGCCGCTCAGCGGGCCGCCGAGCGCGGCGGTGCTCTCCGCGACCAGACGCTCCACCTCGCGCTCGCGGGTCACGTCGCCGCACCAGGGCACGCCGCCCACCTCGTCGGCGATCTCTTCGGCGCGCGTCTTGTCGATGTCGACGCACACCACGTGGGCGCCGCACTGCGCGAGCGCGTGGCTGGTCTGCCGCCCCATGCCCTGGCCCGCGCCGACGACGACGAGGTTGCGCCTGTCGAGCCGGAGGAGGTCGGGATAGCGGGGCACGGGGCTGGGATCGGTGGCTGTCATGGGCGAGGGTCCCTTCGTGGTGTGCGTCGTTCGCCTTCATGAAAAATTCTTCGGCAGGACGAAACTCCGTACAGGTGCGGTACGTTGGCGGCTGCCCGCCACGATCTGCGGAGGAGGACGTGATGGCGCGACCGGCGCCCGCCGCCGCGAAGGCGCTGAAGATCATCGACCTGCTGGTGTCGCACCGCGGCGAACAGTTCACGATCTCCGACATCGCGCGACGCACCGGGAGCAGCCTCGGTTCCGCCCACGCGGTGCTCGCGGTCCTTGAAGAGAGCGGCTATCTGACGCGGCACCCGGCGCGGCGGACCTACGGTCTTGGCCCCGCCCTGGTGAGCGCGGGCATGGCGGCCCGCGAGCAGCATCCGGCGATCCGGGTCGCCGCCGAGCGCATCGGACCGCTTGCCGCCGAACTCGACGCCGACGTGGTGGTGAGCGCGGGCACGCCCACCGAGATCGTGTCCGTCGCCGTGGGTGGGACGGGTTCACGGTACGGGCCCGGCTTCCGCGAGGGTGAAAGGGTGCCGCTCGTGCCGCCGCTCGGCCTCGTGTTCATGGCGTGGGCGCCTACGCCAGAGGTGGAGGCGTGGCTGGCGCGCGCCCCGGAGGCGGTGGTTCGCGACCGGGTCGAGCTGGCGCTGACGGCGGTGCGCGAGCGCGGCTATGCGCTCGGCCTGGCGCCGTCGGCCCACCGGGCCCTGAAGGACGTCCGGGCTGTGGACCGGCCGGCGGACCGGGACGCGTGGACCTGGACGGCGTCCTTCGACGACGACTACGACCTGCCGTCCGTCGACCCCGACGGGGAGTACGACCTCGGCATGGCGTCGGCGCCGGTCTTCGACGCCGACGGGCGGGTGCTCGTCGCCATCACGGCGTCCGGATTCTCGCCCGGTCTCAGCGGCGGGGAGACCGTGCGCGTCGCCGAGTGCGTGCGGGCGTGCGCCATCGTGGTCACCAAGCAGACGCGCGGCCGGTTTCCCGCGTAGTGCCCTCGGTTGTGGTCAGGATCCGCCGAAGAGGGCCTCGTAGTCGACCCGGTGGCCCCGCCGCTCCAGCTCCGGAATGACGCGGGTGCCGAGGAGTTCGAGGCTGCGCATGACCTTCTCGTGCGGCAGCGAACCGAACTGCGTATAGCACAACAGCTGGTCGACACCGGCCTGTTCGTACCGCAGGATCTTCTCCAGGCACTCCTCCGGCGTCCCTACGATGATCATGTCCTGCTCCGTGTACTTCGCCAGGTCGATCTCGCCCCGCATGGTGGGCCGCAGCAGCGGGAACGCCTGCTCCTTCTCCTCCTCCGGCAGATGCGCCAACTCCCATTCGAGGGTGAACTCGGCGAGGTTCTGGTACCACCACTTCACCGAGTCCCACAGCCCGTAGCGCGCGGCCTCCTCGGGGTCGTCCGTGCAGTGCACCAGGGTGTAGGCGCCGACCCGGTCGTTGGTGGCCCGGGGCAGTGGCTCGACGCACTCCGCCTGCCCCGCGCGGTACACGGCGATCTGCTCGGCCATCTTCTCCACCGGCTGCATCAGCGCGAACGACAGCAGCCCGAGGCCCAACTTCCCTGCGTTGTAGGCGGACTGGGAACTGGCGGCGGCCAGCCACGCCGGCGGGTGCGGGTCCTGGAAGGGGCGCGGGGTGATGAAGCGCTCGGGGAAGTCGATGGTCTCGGACTTCCACTTGAGCTTCTCGTTCGTCCATGCGGCGATGACGAACTCGAAGGCCTCCCGCCACATGTCACGGGAGCGGTCGTCCGCCGGGACGTTGAACGCCAGCTGCTCGTTGGGTGTCGAGCGGCCCGAGCCCCACTCCACGCGGCCGCCGCTGAGTACGTCCACGGTGGCGACCTTCTCGGCGACGCGCACCGGATGCTGGAACCCGGAGGGGAGCAGGACCACGCCGAAGCCGAGCCGGATGTTCTCGGTGGCCTGGGACAGCGCGCCGAGGATGGTCTCGTTGGACGGGGACGCGGACCGGCCCTTGCGGAAGTGGTGCTCGACCACCCACGCGGTCTGGAAGCCGAGCCGGTCGGCGAACTTGATCTCTTCGAGCGCCTCGGCGTACGTCTGCTGCTCGGCCCGCTTCTGCCCGAGCGGGAACGGCTCGGCCGAGGGGCCGATCTTCGGCTGGAACTCGTAGAGAAGATCGAGCTTCATCGGATCTCTCCTTCGTGGCGGCACGGAGTTGAGTGGGATTCGGTCGATCGCGGGCCGTGGAGGCCACCTCTGACTTTCGCAATAGCGAAACTGTCTTCGCTTTCGCCATGAGTGTGTGACCGCGTGCGTCAACTGTCAATAAGTGACGGTGCGTTGGCACAGAGATGCGCAGGCGCGCCATCGCCGCTGTCAGCCCCGGCCCGGATGCCGCGCCGGCAGCGGTCCTGCCGCCACGGCACCGTCGCCGGGAGCTCGCGCCGGTCGGGCAGCCCGTAGTCGTCGGAGGTCACGGCCGCGGGCTGTCGTGCTTCCCACGCGACATGGCCGTCCAGGAGGTCGAGGACCTCACGGCCCTCGTCGTCGTAGCGTGATAGCGAGGCGCTCCATCCCAGCCCCGTACCTCGAGCCATCTCAACAGGCCATGCGTGAACTCCGAGGAGGCGGCCCGGCGCACCGTGTCCCCGACCCTTACGACGGCACTGATGAAGCCGCCGGGCACAGGGAATTCGGTCATCGCCCCAGCGTGCCCGCAGGGGCGGCGCTTGTGACCGGACTACTTGCCGCCGGCTCCCGCCAGCCCGCCCAGGCAGAACTCCCAGACCTCCTTCGAGGAGACGGGGGTCGACTTGCTGCCCGTCGGGACGCCGGGGGTCTGCGCCGTGAACATCGCGGTCTGCATCACGAGCGCGGCGACCCGGCGCGGCTTGGCGGCGTGCGCGTCGCCCGACTCGACGGCTTGCTCGACGAGGTCGGTGAACACGTCGAGCAACGGCACGTGCGCGGTGGCCACTTGGGCGGGGTGGGTGGCGAGCAGCTGCATCGCGAAGTCGGTGAACAGCGGGCTCTGCTGGTTCGGGCGCGGCTGCGAGCTCTTGTAAAGCAGGTCCACCGCGACCCGCAGCCGCTCCAGCGGCTTCTTCTTGGCGGCGGTCGCCGTGCGGATCTCGTCGGCGGACCGCGACAGGGCGTCCTCGAAGAGTGCGAGCAGCAGCTCGTGCTTGCCGTCGAAGTGCTGGTAGAAGCTGCGCAGCGACTGCTTCGAGCGCTCGACGACCTCCTGCACGGTGAAGTCGGTGGTGCCCTTCTCGCCCATCAACTCCTGGGCGGCGTCCAGGAAGCGCTGGATGCGCTCCTCGGCGCGGAGCTTGGCGGCACGGGTGGATCGCTCGACGGCGCGTTGACGCCAGGCGGGCGGAGCGGGTTCGGCGGGGACGGCGTTCATGGCAGAACGATACTCCGCGTCCGTGAAAAGCGTGGGGCATCGCCCTACCGAATCGCCCACCGCACGAATGCTGGACAAGATTCTCCTGTCCGGAACGTTGCTTCGCCTCAATAGAGAATGTAGTTTCCGCCGCAATCGAGGTACGCCCCCTGGGGAGGACCGTTGCGAAGGCTACTCATCGGCGTGGTCACCGTGCTCGCGGTGCTGCTGGCCGGATGCTCCACCCGCTCGGACTCGAAGAACGCCGGCACCGAGGACAAGGAGCCCGCCAAGGCCAGTGCCTCGGCCGCGGCCGCAGGCGGTGCCGACTTCGGGACGCTCAAGGATGTGTGCGGCAAGGGCGAGACCAAGGACGGCAGCACGCAGGGCGTCACGGCGAAGGACATCAAGACCGGGGTCTTCACGGACGTAGGTTTCAACAAGACCCCCGACTTCGTCGACGCCGCCAAGGTGTTCACGTCCTGGTGCAACGACAATGGCGGGATCAACGGCCGCAAGCTCACTCCCGTCACCCACGACGCGAAGCTCCTCGAAGTCCGCCAGCGCATGCAGCAGGCTTGCAAAGAGGACTTCGCGCTGGTCGGCGGGGCCGCCGCGCTCGACGGGCTCGGCGTCAAGGACCGGCTCAAGTGCCTGCTCCCCAACTTCGCCGCCCAGTCGAGCCTGCCGCCCGCCATCGGCTCCGACCTTCAGGTGGTGGGCTCGGGACCGTACGCGGACTACTTCCAGTACGCCGGCCTCTACAAGTGGCTGATCGACGAGAAGTACCCGTCGTCCGCCAAGAGTGTCGGCATCATTTCCGGCGACAGCCCGGTCACCAAGATGATGACGGCGCAGTTCAAGGAGTCCATCGCCCAGCTCGGCGGCAAGGTCTCCTACACCGAGCTGTACCCGGCGACCGGTGTATCGGACTGGACCCCGTACGCCCAGTCCATCAAGAACAAGAAGGTCAAGGGCCTCGTCTTCCTGGGCGACTTCAGCTCCCTCGCCAAGCTGGAACAGTCACTGACCAGCCTCGGCTACGCGCCCGACTGGATCGACTCCAACAGCAACTCCTACGGCGACCCCTTCGTGAAGCTCGCCGGGTCCGCCCTGAAGACCCAGCACAACTACGCCGAACTGTTCGCCACGGCGCCCCTGGAGACGTCGTCGCCCACCACGGACAAGATCAAACAGCTGTACGCCAAGTACGCTCCCGACGCGAAGGTCAGTTATCTGTCGCTGCGCGCCTTCGCCTCCTGGCTGCTGTTCGCCACCTCGGCCCGCGACTGCGCCGAACTGACCCGCACCTGCGTCCACGAGAACGCCACGAAGAACACCGGCTGGACGGCCGGCGGCATCCAGGCCCCCTTCGACCTGTCCAAGCTGCAGACCCCCGACACGTGCTACTCCATCGTCGAGGCGACCCCCGAGGGCTGGAAGCCGGCCGACTTCAAGCCGGACAAGGGCTCCTACCGCTGTGACGCGCCCGCCGTGAAGTACCGGGGCAAGTACGTCGAGCCCGCTACGCTCGCCGACGTCGGTAAGTCGATGTCCGACGTGAAGTGACCGGCGCCGACCTCCGCTGATCGCGGGCTCCCGCCCTCTCCCGCAGCGCGCCGACCGTACGTAGGGTGAGCAGCGCGAACGGTTCGCTACCGGACAACGGAGAGCGGAGAGGGCGGGTGGGCCCATGGCCTCGGCGCGGCATGAGGAGATACTCGAGGCGGCGCTGGGGGTGTTCGCCGAGCGCGGCTACCGGGGCGCGTCCATCGACGCCGTCGCGGAGCGCGCGGGCCTGACCCGGCAGGGCGTGCTGCACTACTACCCCAGCAAGAAGCGCCTCTTGTTCGCCATGATGCGTCTGCGCGAGGACCTCAACCGGCAGCATGTGCGGTCCGACTGGAACGACCCGGACATGCCGTCCAGGCTCGCGGAGGCGCTCGCCTTCGACCAGGGCATCCCGTCCCTCGCGCAGGTGCACAGCGTGGTGATGGCGGAGGCGGTCACGGGCCAGGAGCCGGCCCGCGGCTTCGCCCGCGAGCGCTACCGCGAACTGATCGACATGCTCACCGAAGGCTTCACCGGCCGCTTCGGCGAACACCTGCCCAGCGGCCTCACACCCCGCACCGCGGCCACCGCCCTGATGGCCCTCTTTGAGGGCATGCAGCAGCAGTGGATGGTCGACAGCGACGACGAGCGCTACCAGGACACCGTGCGGGAGACGATGACGGTGCTGTTGCTGGGGGCTCAGCCGGCGGGGGAGAGACCGCCGGACACCCGGCCCGCTTCCGTGCAGGCCGGGTGATCGCTCTCCTTGCTACTGCGGCGCGAACCGCAGCAGCGCGTCCTGCGCGTACGACGCCACCAACTCGCCCTGCTGCGTGAGGACATCGCCCCGACCGTGGCAGCGCCCGTGCGCCGCGAGCGGGCTGTGCTGGCGCAGCAGCAGCCAGGTGTCGGCGCGCACCGGCTGGTGGAACCAGAGGGAGTGCGAGGTCACGGCGGAGGCGAAGGCGCGGCCCGCGTCGTGCTGGGTGACACCGGAGACCGGGCGCAGCGCCGTCCCGATGAGGGTGAGGTCGGTGGCGTAGGCGAGTAGTGCGGGGCCGAGCTCGGCGGTCACCGGCGGGGTACGCGTCCACAGCTCGTAGGCGGGTGTCTCGCTGTCGGAGGAGTCCAGGTCGGTGGCGGCGCGGGTCTCCCACGGCAGCAGCTCCAGGTCGATCCGTCGCTCCTCGCCCGGCAGTGCGCCCGCCGCCTCCATGGTCTGCCGCTGAGGACCGCCCTCCCACGTGTGCAGGCTGACCGTTGCCACGGCGACGACCCCGTGCTCCTGCCGCGCCTGGATCTGCACGGCCCCGTAGGTCCGGCCCTGCTGCACGCAGTCCGTCTCGTAGCGCACGGGCTGCCCGCCCTTGCCCTCGCGCGGGAACAGGACGTGCAGGGACTTCACGGCCTTGCCCGGGCAGGTCAGTTCGGCGACGCGCGCGGTCTGCGCGAGGAGCTGCCCGCCGAACAGGCGGTGGTACGCGAGCTGTTGGGAGGGCGCCTCGTACACGCCCTGCCCGAGGGGCTTGGGGACGAGGCAGTGGAGCAGGTCGTTCCATAGGTCGGTCATGCGGGGCTCCTCCAGGTGCCTACAGGTGTATGAGACGGGGGGCCTTGTCCCGTGTGGCAATCAATCGGCCTGCCTCGCGGGTGAGTTCGCGGGCGCTGCCGAGCAGCCCGTCGAGGGCCAGGGCGCGTTTCACGTGCCGGTGGAGGTCGTGTTCGGCCGTGAAGCCGGTGCCACCGAGGGTTTGCTGGCAGTGGCGGGCGGAGGTGAGAGCGGCCCGGCCGGAGGCCGCCTTGGCGAGGAGAGAGCTGAGGTCGCCGTCGGCGGCGAGCAGGGTGGCCTCCGCGCCCTCCAGGGCCACCAGTGTCTCGGCCAGTTTGTGCCGCAGGGCCTGGAAGGCTGCCAGTGGGCGGCCGAACTGGTGTCGGTCCAGCAGGTGTTGGCGGGCCAGCGTCAGCATCGCGTGTCCGGTGCCGACGAGCCACCAGCCGAGGGCCTGACGGCCGAGGGCGAGCGGCACGGGGGCGCCGGGCTCGGGCAGTACCCGCACTGGGAGGTCCGGGTCGATGCCGACCGGCTCCGTCTCGGCCGCGTTCCGCTCCCAGCGCACCCACAGTCCGCCCGCGTACGGCATCGGCACCGTGCCGCTCGGTGGCGCTCCCGCTTCGTGCAGCAGCACGTCGTTGAGGACCGGTGCGTGGGCGCCGGTCTCGCCGAGGAGGCGGAAGACGGTGCGGATCGCGTCGGCCGGGGTCTCGGCGAGCATCTCGGGCCAGCCCAGGCCGGTGAGTGCGCCGTCGAGCGGCCCTCGCTCGTCCGCCGGCGCCGTCATCGTCTTGCGGAGGGCCTCTTCCAGCAGTTCTCGTTCGCTGTCGTCCATGGTGCCGGTCACGTTGACGATCACTCCTTGCCGAGGTCGAGCAGCCGTCGGGCCACGATGTTGCGCTGGACCTCGCCGGTGCCGCCGTAGATGGTGGCGGCCCGCGAGTAGAGGTACTCGGTGCGCCAGGCCGGATCCGTCAGCTCCACGGCTCCCGGCAGCAGGTCCCGCGCCGTGTCGTAGAGGTGCTGCTCAGCGGTGGCGAGGAGGATCTTGTCGACGGAGGTCTCCGGGCCGAGCCGGCCGCCCGCCGCGAGCCGTGCCTGCGTGGCGTGGGAGCGGCAGCGCACCGTGTGCAGCGTCAGATATGCCTCGCCGAGCGCCGCCGCCTCGTCCTCCGGCGCCGACATCTGGTCGACGAGCCGGTCGAGGCGGGTGTAGAGGTGGGCGACCCGGTGCCAGAAGCATGTGGAGCGCTCGTGCGGCAGCAGGTCCATGGCCAGCTTCCAGCCGTCGCCCACCGCACCGAGCATCCGGTCACCCGGCACGCGTACGTCGTCGAGGAACACCTCCGCGAACTCGTCCACGCCGTGCATCGTGCGCAGCGGCCTGACGGTGATGCCGGGCGAGTCCATGTCGAGGAAGAACGCGCTGATGCCGGCGTGCCCGGGGTCGGGCCCGGTCCGGGCGAGCAGCACGCAGCGGGCCGCGTACTGGGCGAGGCTCGTCCACACCTTCTGCCCCCTGATCACCCAGCCGTCGCCGTCTTCGGCACGTACGGCCTTCGTTGTCAGGGACGCCAGATCGCTGCCGGAGCCCGGCTCGGAGAAGCCCTGGCACCACTGTTCCCGGCCGTCGAGCAATCGCGGCACCATGTCGGCGGCCAGCGCGGGCGGCGCGTACGAGAGCAGCGTGGGCACGAGGACCTCGACCATGGAGTACAGGCCTGGCTCGGCGAGGCCTCGGGTGGCGACCTCCTCGCCGAGCACGGCCCGCAGCGCACTCGGACCGCCGACCCCGCCCACCGCCTTCGGCCAGCCGTGCCGCATCCAGCCTGCCTCCCACAATTCATGTCGCACTCGGCCCAGTTGTGCGACATCCGCGTCGAGGGAGTCCGCCGTCGGGTCGGGGGCCAGGTCGTGCTCGTCCAGCCACGCACGCAACCCCGCACGGAACGTGGCGGTGTCCATGGAGGTCACGTCCGCGTCCGCTCGAAGGCGTGCGGGCGGCCCGAGTCGTGGGCGCCGCTGCGGCGGATGAACGTCATGGCGCGGGTGTGCAGCCGCCAGCCGTCCGAGGTGCGCCGGTAGGTGTCGTTGTAGTAGCCGATGCGCATGTCGTGCCGTGAGTGCTCCACGAAGCACAGGGGCTGGGTGCCGGTGGCGCTCTGGCCGTCGTCGGCGAACTCCACGACCGGCGTGCCCGTCATGAACAGGCCCTGTGGGGCGGCCGCGATCAGTTCGGGGAAGTCGTCGAGCGGATAGGTGTCGCCGAACGCGCTGTAGCTGCCGTCCGGGGTGAAGACGGCCAGGACACGGTCCGTGTCGCCCTGCGCCATCGCCACGGCGTAGCGGGCGAGCATCTGCTGGATGTCGGCGAGGTCGTCATACCTGCGACGCGGGTCGGGGGTCGGGTGGCTTGTGGTCAACGGGGTGCCTGCCTTCCTCGTTGAGGATGTCGAATGGACAGGTGCGATCTCATGTCCGGATGGTTGATTCTCCGACAGTGAGAAGCTAGTTTCCACCCCTAGGCCCAGCCAATGGAGAGGGCCGGGGAGGAAAACTCGTGGAACAGTTCCTCACCTTCGGCGTCGTCGGACTGACCACCGCCGCCATCTACGCCATCGTCGGCAGCGGCCTCGTCCTGACGTACACGACCGCGGGAGTCTTCAACTTCGCGCACGGCGCGGCCGGCATGCTCTCCGCGTTCGCCTACTGGCAATTGGCCTTCGGCTGGGGCTGGCCGGTGCCGCTCGCCCTGGCCTTCGTACTCCTCGTCCTCGCACCCGGTTTCGGGCTGCTCGTCGAGCGGGTCCTGATGCGTCCCGTGCAGTCGCTCGGCGAGGCGGAGCGGCTCGTGATGGCCGTGGCCCTGCTCACCGGCTGCATCTCGATGGCCCGCTGGATCTGGGACCCCAGCGCCGCCCGCCCGCTGCGTCCCTTCTTCGCCGACTCACCGGCGATCGACCTGGGGCCTGCCGCTATCACCTGGCACCAGGCACTCACCCTCGCGGTCGCCGTACTCGTCGCCCTGGGGCTGTGGTTCCTGCTCGGCCGCACCCGCGCCGGCACCGAGATGCGGGCCTGCGTCGACGACCGCGCGCTCGCCGGACTCACCGGGGCCTCACCACAACGTGCCGCCCGGCTCGCCTGGGTGCTCGGCACCCAACTCGCGGCCATCGGCGGCATCCTGATCGCACCCACCGTCGCCCTCGACGCCCAGCAGCTCTCTCTCCTCATCGTCTCCGCGTACACCGCCGCCGTCTTCGGCCGCCTGCGCAGTCTGCCGCTCACTTTCCTCGGCGCGCTCGTCGTCGGCTGCCTGGAGAGCTTCCTCACCGGGTATCTGCCGCAGAACGACTACCTGCCGGGCCTGCGCCTCGCCGCCCCCGCCCTGCTGCTCTTCCTCGCCCTGATCGTCTTCCCACACCGGCGCCTGCGCGGCCGTGAACGCCGCCTCGTGCAGGTGCCGCTGCCGACCGTGCGCGGCACGCTCGTCTTCGCCGGGTGCGTGCTGCTGTTCGCCGTGTTCCTGGCGACCGTCCTCGACAGCGAGGGCCTCATCTCGTACGGGCCGCTGTTCGCGCTCGGTGTCGTCGCCCTCTCGTACGTGCCGCTGGCCGGATACGCGGGGCAGATCTCGCTGTGCCAGCTGAGTATCGCCGGGATCGGCGCGATCGTCTGGGGACACCTGGGCGGGCAGGGTCAGTTGTGGGCGCTCCCGGTGGCGGTGCTCGTCGCGGCCGCGGTCGGCGCGCTCATCGCGATACCGGCGCTGCGCCTGTCCGGCATCTATCTGGCCCTGGGCACGGCGGCGTTCGCGGTGGTGCTGGACCGATGGGTGTTCACGCTGCCCTCCTTCGAGCTCCTCGGCGTCCGCATCGCCCTGTTCGACCAGGGGTCGGTCGAGGTGCACGGCCCGAACCTGCTGGGCTGGCAGCTGACCTCCGAGCGTGAACTCCTGCTGTTCTCCGCCGTGTTGCTGGCGCTGGCCTCGCTCGCCGTGGCCTGGCTGCGGCGTGGCAGGTTCGGGCGCGCGCTCATCGCGCTGCGCGACAGCGAGGCCGCCTACGCGACGCTCGGCGGGAGGCCGCTCGGCGCGAAGGTCGCCGTGTTCGCGCTGTCCGCCGCGCTCGCCGGACTGGGCGGAGCCCTCTACGGGATGGTCCAACGCACCGTCACCGCAGAGCAGTTCAACCTCGTAGCGAATCTGCCCATCTTCCTGATCGCCGTCATCGGGGGCCTCGGCGCGGTCGGCACCGGCCTGTTCACCGGCCTGTCCTACGTCGCCCCGCCCCAACTGCTCAGCCACTTCGGCGACTGGGCCCACGACGCGTCGACGCTCCTCATCGCCCTCGCCGGAATGGGCCTCGCGCACAGCCCCGGCGGCATTGTGCCTCGCCTGCGGGCCGAGTGGCTGCCACTGGTGCGCGACCGCGTGCTGTTCCCCGTCACCGGAGCGGTCATCGGGCTGCTGTGGCTCCTGTACGGAACCGACCAGGTCGGCGGCGCGGTCTTCCTCGTCACGCTGATCGTGGCATCGACGGCCCTGCGCATGTGGGCCACAGCACGGCAGTCCGGGCCACACCTGCCGCCCGACCCCGTCGAGTGGTGGGGGATACGCCGCCCCTGGCGGCCCGAGGACCGGGAGGTGATCGCGCGTGGCATCGCTACGAACTGACGGAGTCACCGTCGTCTTCGGCGGCAACCGTGCCCTGGACGAGGCAGGATTCGAGGCCGAGGCCGGCCGCATCACGGGCCTCATCGGCCCCAACGGCGCGGGAAAGTCGACGCTCTTCGACGTCGTCTCCGGCCTGCGCAGGCCCCAGTCAGGCACGGTCACCCTCGACGGGCACGACATCACCCGCGCCACCCCCGCCCAGCGCGCCCGGCGCGGCATGGCCCGCACCTTCCAGCGCCTGGAACTCTTCGGCCGCCTCACCGTCCGCGACAACCTGCTCGTCGCCGCGGAACTCGGCGCCCGCGGCCGGAATTCGGCCCGCACCGCCGACGGCATCCTGCAACGCATCGGCCTCACCGCCGACGCCGACACCGCCGCCGACGCGCTGCCCACCGGCGCCGCCCGCCTCCTGGAGGTCGGCCGGGCCCTCGCGGGCCGCCCCCGCGTCCTCCTCCTCGACGAACCCGCCGCAGGACAGGACGCCGACGAGACCCGCCGCTTCGCCGCCCTGCTGCGCGACGTCGCCGCCGAGGGCTGCGCGGTCGTCCTCGTCGAGCACGACATGGGCCTGGTGATGAGCGTCTGCGACCAGGTGTACGTCCTCGACCTCGGCAGGATCGTCGCCTGCGGCCCGCCCGCCGACATCCAGCAGGACCAGACGGTCCTGGCCGCCTACCTGGGAGAGGCATGAAGGTGATGGCGATGGACCCCTTGCTCGAACTGCGCGGCGTGTGCGCCGCCTACGACCGCATCACCGTGCTGCACGGCATCGACCTCAAGGTGACGGCGGGCCAGGTCGTTGCGCTGCTCGGTCCCAACGGCGCCGGCAAGACCACCACCCTCAACATCGCGGCGGGCGCCCACCGCCCCAGCGCGGGGTGCCTGCTGCTCGGCGGCCGCGATGTCAGTGGGGCGCACCCGCGCGATCTGGCCCGGGCCGGGGTCTGCCTCATCCCCGAGGGCCGCGGCATCTTCCCCAACCTCTCCGTGCGCGACAACCTCCGCATGATGACCTTCACCGGCCGCGCCCTGCCGGAGATCGAGGAAATCGCGTACGAGCGCTTCCCGGTCCTCGGCGACCGACACCGTCAGGCGGCCGGCACCCTCTCGGGCGGGGAACAGCAGATGCTCGCCCTGGCCCGGGGACTCGCCACCGACCCCGCGGTCCTCCTCCTGGACGAACTGTCCATGGGCCTCGCGCCGATGGTGGTCGGCGAACTGTACGAACACGTCGCGGAGCTGGCCCGCAGGGGTGTGGCCGTCCTCGTGGTCGAGCAGTTCGCCACCGCAGTCCTCAAGATCGCCGACCACGCGGCCGTCGTCGTACGCGGCAGCGTCCAATGGCAGGGACACCCCGACAGCTCCCTGCACGCCGAACTGTCCTCCTACTACCTCGGGAGCGCCGCATGACAGCTCAGCCGGACCACACCACCGACCGCTCCGACCGCTTCGCCCGGGACCTCGCCGCACTCAAGATCCCCGACCCGGCCACCGCCCGCAACGGCCTGTGGCTGCGGGCGGGCGGTGCGCTCCTCCTGGTGGGCCTCGTCCTGGGCGTGCTCACCTTCCCCCTCACCCATGCCACCGACGACCCGCTCGCCCAACGCGACGCGCTCGCCATCGGCCTCACCGGTGTGGTGTGCGCGGTGGTGGGCGGCGCGGTGTACCTGCGGTACTCGCTCACCGGCTTCTTGCGGTTCTGGCTGGCGCGGCAGTCCTACGACCTGTCGATGCTGGGGGAGCGGACGACAGCGGACGTGTCGAGGGAACGCCTTGCCGTGGACGGCACGGAGGTCGCAGCGCCGCGCCCGTGATCAGCCGAGCGCCGCGCGGATCCGGCCGAGCCAGTCCAGGCCCATGGCGCGACCGCGCGGGTACTGGTCGTACCGATCCCAGCGCCAGGTCGTGACGACGGCCAGCACGAGGATCCGGCACGCCCGCAGCAACTCCTGATCGACACCCGGGTAGTGCACGGCGACGTCCTCGGGCGCATGGGCGAGGTCGAGCTCGACGGGTCCTCGACAACAGGTCTCCAGGTCGATGAAGACCGGCCCGCACCGGGTGGCGAGTACGTTGCCGGGATGCGGCTCACCGTGCAGCAACTGCTCGCCGCCACCGCGCTCGCCGATCGTCCGCACCGACCGTCGCAACGCATCGCGGAGCAGCTCCCGGTCCACGTCGGAGAGGTCCGGGGTGCGTTCGCGATCCGCCAACAGCCGTTGCGCGTGCGCGACACGTTCTGTGAAGTGCGGAGTCTCGGCATCGACCTTGCGCATGCCGGAGTGCAGCCGCGCGAGAGCGAGGGCGTAGTCGTCCGGCGCCATGTCGTGGGTTGCCACGGACTCGTAGTAGGTCCACAACGTGACCACGAACCCATCCCGCTCGTGGACGCGCGCCTCCCCCCGAGGGTCAAGCGCGGCCACCGGACACCCGGCCTCGGCAAGCCGCTGCGCCAGCCCGACCTCGAACTCCGCGATCTGATCGTCGACCGGCGCGACACGGGCCAGCACGTCACATGGCAGCAGCCGCAGGGTGAGCTTGTTCGAGTTGTGCAGAACCATCACGTCGTGGACGATCAGCCCCAGCGGCGACGAGACGAACCGGGCCGCGCCCACCGCGCGGGAGGCTTCAGACGCCCGCATGAGCATGGATCCGGCCGACAGCCCGTAGCACCTCGTCACGGTTCTTCACACAACGCCGGTCCCATGTCCGGGACAGTCCGCAACCGCCGCACACCAAACGTCGTGGCCTGAACACCATGCGCCCGCCGGGGACGGAGTCCTCAGGTGCTGGAACGGAGTGCGAGCGCATGCGGAGAGTATGCGGGTGGCGTGCGGGGCAGCGCATCCGGGTTTCAGACGGTGTAGCCACCGTCCACTGCCAGGTGCTGCCCCGTGATGAACCCGGCCCGGTCCGACGCCAGGAAGGTCACCGCTTCCGCGATGTCCTGGGCGTTGCCGAAGCGGCGCAGGGGGATGTTGCGGCGGGTCACCTGGAGTGCGGCGTCGTCGAGTTCGCCGTCCTCGATGAGGCGGGCGGCGATGCCGTCCGTGAGCATGCCGGGGCCCACGCAGTTGAAGCGGACCCCGTAGCGGCCCTCCTCGGCCGCGAGCGCCCGGACCACCGCCTCCACCGCGCCCTTCGTGCCCGAGGAAAGGCCGTCGCGGACGGGGTAGCGCTGGGTGGCCGCGGTGGTGACCGCGACGACGCTGCCGGCGCTCGCGCGCAGGGCGTCGAGTGCCGGGTGGATCAGGTTGTAGAAGGCCAGGGTGTCGGCGTGCAGCTGTTGCCGGTACTGGGACGGCGGTACCCGGCTCAGGTGCACCATCGGGACGTGCGGGCCCGCCGCGTAGACGAGCGTGTGCAGCGCGCCGAACCGGTCCACCGCCGAGCGGATCGCCGCGGCCGCCTCGTCCTCGTCCGTCAGATCCGCCCGCACGGACTCCACCTGGGCGCCCTCCGCGCGGAGTTCGGCGGTGAGGGCCTCGGCGGACTTCTCGCTCGCGCGGTACGTGAACAGCACCGCGCTGCCGCGCCGGGCCAGCGTGCGGACGATCGCCGCGCCGATGCCGCCGGTGCCGCCCGCGACGAGTGCGGCGCCCTTGCGGCCACCGAAGTCCTGGTTGTCGTCGTCCGTCAACTCGTCAACTCCCTTACAGGTTCAGCGACTTAGCGATGATCACCTTCATGACCTCGCTGGTACCCGCGTAGATCCGCGTGATGCGCGCGTCCGCGTACAACCGGGCTATCGGGTACTCGCGTATATAGCCGTAACCGCCGAAGAGTTGAAGGCATCGGTCCACGCAGCGGGCCTGCACCTCCGTGCAGAACAGCTTCACCCGCGCCGCGTCCGCGCCCGAGAGGCGGCCCTCCACCAGCTCCACGATCGCCCGGTCGAGCATCGCCTGCGCCGCCTCCACCTCCGTGGACACCGCCGCGAGCTCGAACTTCGTGTTCTGGAACGAGGCCAGTACGCTCCCGAAGACCTTGCGGTCCCTCGCGTACGCCAGCGTGGTACCGAGGGCCGCACGGGACTGGGCGACCGAGCCGACCGCGACCGTCATCCGTTCCTGCGGAAGATTCCGGCCCAGGTAGGAGAACGCCTCGCCCTCCTCGCCGAGCCGGTTCGCGACCGGGACGCGTACGTCGTCGAAGGCCAGCTCCACCGTGTCCTGCACGCGGATGCCGATCTTGTCCAGCTCGCGGCCCTTCGTGAAGCCGGGCATGCCGTCCTCCACCACGAGGAGCGTGAGACCCGCCCGGCGGTTGTCCGGGTCTGTCGCCGTACGGGCCACGACGATCACCAGATCGGCCAGCAGGCCACCCGTGATGAACGTCTTCGCCCCGTTGAGGACGTAGTCGTCGCCGTCGCGCACCGCCGTGGTGCGGATGCCGGCGAGGTCGGAGCCGGTGCCGGGCTCCGTCATGGCGATCGCCGTGAGGAGGCGGCCCGCGGCGAGCGCGGGGAACCAGCGTTCGCGCTGCTCCTTGTTCGCATAGGCGAGGAAGTAGGGAAGTATCACGTCGAGTTGGGTGCGCACTGTGCCCAGGGTGACGAGGGCGCGCGAGGTCTCCTCCTGGAGGATGGCGTTGTAGCGGTAGTCGTCGGTGCCTGCGCCGCCATGCTCCTCGGGGATCGCCAGACCCATCACGCCGATGTCCCCGAGCTGCTCGAAGATCCGGCGCGGCATCCGGCCGGCCCGCTCCCACTCCTCATAGAAAGGAGCGACCTCGCGGGTGACGAAGTCCCGCACCAGTTCCCGGAACGCCTCGTGGTCGGCGGTGTAGATGTCGCGGCGCATCTTGAGAACCCCTCGTGCTATTCGGCGAGTTCGACGACGGTCGCGTTGGCGGTGCCGCCGCCCTCGCACATCGTCAGCAGGCCGTAACGGATGCCACGGTCCCGCATGTGGTGGACCAGTCGCGTCATCAGGACCGCGCCGGACGCGCCGAGCGGGTGGCCGAGCGCGATCGCGCCGCCCAGCGGGTTGAGGCGGGCCGGATCGGCGCCGGTCTCCGCGAGCCACGCCAGTGGCACGGGCGCGAAGGCCTCGTTGACCTCGTAGGCGCCGATGTCGGAGAGGGTGAGCTCGGCACGGGTCAGCACCTGCACGGTCGCCGGGATCGGCCCGGTCAGCATCAGGATCGGATCGGCGCCCGTCACCGCGCCAGCCCGGTAGCGCACCAGCGGGGTGAGCCCGAGTTCGTGGGCCCGCTCCGGTGTGGTGACGAGGAGGGCGGCGGCGCCGTCGGAGATCTGGGAGGCGTTGCCCGCGTGGATCACGCCGCTCGGGTCGAAGGACGGCTTCAGGCGGGAGAGTGTGTCGGGCGTCGTGCCGCGGCGGACTCCCTCGTCGGCGGTGAGCGCGGTGTCGCGGTGCGGGGCGAGCTGGGCAGCGAAGGCTCCCGCGTCCTGTGCCGCTGCCGCCAACTCGTGGGAGCGGGCAGCGTATTCGTCCAGCTGCTGCCGCTCGAAGCCCCACTTGCGGGCGATCCTCTCCGCCGACTCGCCCTGGTTGAAGGTGAAGTGGTCGTAGCGCTCCAGGACGCTCGGCGACCACGGCGCCCCGTCCGTCCGCGCGGCTCCGAGCGGCACCCGGCTCATCGCCTCGACTCCGCCCGCCACCACCATGTCGTACTGGCCGGACAGCACGGCCTGCGCGGCGAAGTCGAGGGCCTGCTGACTGGAGCCGCAGGCCCGGTTCACCGTCGTCGCCGGAACCGTCTCCGGCCAGCCCGCGGCGAGCACCGCGTAGCGCCCGATGTTCCCGGACTGGTCGCCGATCTGCCCTACGCAGCCCCAGATCACGTCCTCGACGTCGGCGGGGTCGATGCCGGTGCGGGCGACGAGCTCGGTCAGGATGTGCGCGGACAGGTCGGTGGGGTGGATGCCGGCGAGCGAGCCGTTCCGCTTGCCGACGGGGGTGCGGACGGCCTCCACGATGACGGCCTCACGACGGTCGGGTGTCACTGTTCGCGCTCCTTCATGGTGGAGGTCAACTCATCGCCAGTGATGCCGAGTTCGCGCAGGATCGCGTCCGTGTGTTCGCCCGGCGCCGGCACGCCCCCCATGGGCGCCTCGCCGCGCCCCTCGAACACGGGTGGCGGCAGCGGTGCCAGCGTCGGTCCGCCCGGTGTGACGATCTCGCGCCAGCGGTCGCGTGCGGCATGTTGCGGGTGGGCGAGGACCTCGCGGGGCGTGTTGAGCTTGGCGTTGCCGATACCCGCTGCGTCGGCCGCCGCCTGGATGTGGTGGAGAGTCCGCGCGGCACACCAGCGGATGATCTCCGCGTCGAGGTGTTCGCGGGCGTCGACCCGGTCGGCGGTGGTGGCGAGACCGGGATCGTCGGCGAGGTCCGGACGCCCCAGGAGGTCGCGGGCGTAACGCTGCCACTCGCGGTCGTTGGTCGTGCCGAGGACCACGGTGTGGCCGTCGGCGGTGTCGTACGCGCCGTAGGGGGCGACGGCGGGGGAGCCCATACCCACGGGCTCTTGGTCGATGCCGGTGTGGCGGGTGTACGTCAGGGCGTAGCCCATCAACTCGGTCATGGTGTCGAACATGCTGACCGAGACGGAGGTGGGCCCCGGTGGGGAGCCAGAGCCGACGCCGCGTCCACGCTCGGCGAGCAACGCCGTGATGGACAGCGCCGCGTAGAGGCCGGTGCACACGTCGGCCATCGGGGGCCCCGGCTTCGCCGGTTGCCCGGGCAACCCGGTGATCGCGCAGGCCCCCGCCTCGGCCTGCACGAGAAGGTCGTACGCGCGCTTGTGGGAGAGCGGGCCACCGGGACCGTATCCGTCGATCTCCATGGTGATGAGATCGGGGTGGCGCCCCGTCAGATCGCTTGCGGAGATGCCCAGTTTGGCAGCGGCGCCCGGCGCGAGGTTCGACACGAAGACGTCGGCCCGGTCGAGGAGCCGGTGCAGGACGTGTGCGCCGTGGGCCGACTTCAGGTCGAGCGTCAGGGACTCCTTGCCCCGGTTGACCCACACGAAGTGGGCGGCGAGGCCGTGCACCACGTCGTCGTAGTACCGGGTGAAGTCGCCGCCAGGTGCCTCCACCTTGATGACGCGGGCGCCCAGGTCGCCGAGGGCCCGCGTGCACAGCGGCGCCGACACCGCCTGCTCGACCGACACGACGGTGACACCGGTCAGTGGGCCCGTCATGCGTCGCCCGCGTCGTAGATGTCACGCAGCTCGTGCTTGAGGACCTTGCGGCTGGCGTTGCGTGGCAGGTGGTCGACGAAGCGGACGTCGCGCGGAACCTTGAAGTTGGCCATGTTGGCGCGTGACCAGGTGATGACGTCCGCGGCCGTGGCCGTCTCGCCGGGGCGGAGCACCAGGTAGGCGCAGCCGACCTCACCGAGGCGGTCGTCGGGCACACCGATGACGGCGGCCTCGGCGACCGGGCCGTAGTCGAGCAGCAGGCGTTCGATTTCGGCCGGGTAAGCGTTGAAGCCCCCGACGATGAACATGTCCTTCTTGCGGTCGACGACCGCCAGATTGCCCTCGTCGTCCAGGCTGCCGATGTCACCGGTGCGCAGCCATCCGTCGTCGCCGATCGCGGCAGACGTGGCCTCCGGTTCGTCCCAGTAGCCGCTCGTGACGGTGTACCCGCGGACCTGGATCTCGCCCGTCCCGCCGGCCGGGACCGGCTTGCCGGCGTCGTCGGCGATCCGTACGTCCACGTCGGGGATCCGCCGGCCGTTGCCGCTGGCCACGGTCGCCGGGCTGTCCCCGAGGCGGGTGGTGGTGACGAGGGCGGAGGCCTCGGTGAGCCCGTACGCGCTCATCACGATGTCGAACGACAGCTCGTCCTTCATCGCGTGGATCAGCTGCTCGGGGATGGTGGTGCCGCCCGTCATGGAGATCCGCAGGGACGAGGTGTCGCGGCGGGCGCGGTCCGGGGCGGCCAGCAGATCCTGGAAGATCGTCGGAGGCCCCAGCATGATGGACACCCGCTCCTGCTCGACGATTTCCAGGGCCCGCCCCGCGTCGAACATCGCCATCGGGGCGACGGTCACGCCGTGCAGGAATGAGGCGAGCCAGCCGGCCTTGTAGCCGAAGCAGTGGAAGAACGGCGGCACGACGAGGTACACGTCGCCGGTGTGGAAGGTGTACTGCTCCGCCATCCACCCGTAGGCACGCAGGGACTGCCCGTGGGTGAGGACGACGCCCTTGGGGTGGCCGGTGGTGCCGGAGGTGAACATGATGTCGGAGACGGTGTCGGGTGTGATCCGGTCGATGGATGCGTGCGCGGAGTCTTCGCCTTTGCCTTTTCCTTTGGCGAGGAACTCGTTCCATGAGTAGTCCGCGTCTCCGCGTTCGGCGGCCAGGGAAACGGTGGTGCGCAGGGCGTCCAACTCGGGCTCGTGCTGTCGCAGTTCCGCCACGTAGTCGATGTCGAGGAACGGCGCCGCGAACAGTGCCTTCGTTCCTGACTTGCGCAGGATGAAAGCGAGTTCGGCGGCCTTGAAGCGGGTGTTGAGGGGGACGACGATGCCGCCCGCGCCCTGCACGGCAAGTGCGGCCACGATCCACTCCGCGCGGTTCGGGGCGCAGATGCCGACCCGGTCGCCGGTGGAGACGCCGAGGGCGAGCGCGGCACGCACGCCCTGGACCATCTGTTGTTCCAACTCGCGGAAGCTCCACCGGATGTCCCCGTCGACGAGCGCGAGCGCATCGCCGTACGTTTCGGCGGCCCGGCGGACGACGTTCGGGATGCTCAGATACTCCAGGTCGTAGCGCATCGTGTGCTCCGTTCACGAAGTATCCGACGCCGATGGCAGCCGCAGCAGCCGTTTGGCGATGATGTTCCGCTGGATCTGGGAGGTACCGCCGTACACGGATGCGGCGCGCGAGTACAGGTACTCGCCGTACACCGCCCCGTTCACGTCCGTGAGTTGACCGGGCAGGGCCTGCAGAGCGGTCTCGTACAGGCGCTGCTCGGCGCGCGTCATCAGCAGCTTGTCGATCGACGACTCGGGCCCGGCCGCGCCGCCCGCGAGGCGTTCGGCGGTGCGCCGCCGGGCGTGCGCGACGAGCACTTGGTAGTCGACGACGCACCGCCCCACCGAGGACACGAGCCCGTCGGGAACTCCGCCCGCACGCTCGTGCAGTTCGCGACGCAGTCGCGCCAACAGCAGCCCGTACTTGGAGAGATGGCCGGTGTCGAGGGCATTGCGCTCGTAGTTCACCGTCGTCATCGCGAGCCGCCAGCCGTCGCCCTCCGCGCCGATCCGCTCGGCGGCCTCGATGCGTACGTCGTCGAGGAACAGCTCGCAGAACTCGTCGTCCCCGTTCGCTGCCTTGAGGGGGCGCACGGTCACCCCGGCCCGGTCGAGCGGCAGCGCGAACGCGGTGATGGAGCTGTGGGTGGGGGCGTCACGGTCGGTGCGGGCGAGGAGGAGGCAGTAGTCGGAGTGCTGGGCGTAACTGGTCCACAGCTTCTGTCCGTTGACTGTGTAGTGGTCGCGATCGTGGTCCGCATCCTCGCTCCTGCGCGCGTACGTCGCCATGCCTGCCAGGTCGGAGCCTGCGCCTGGCTCGCTGAAGCCCTGGCACCACACGTCGTCACCGGCGAGCATGCGCGGAAGCAGTCGGACCCGCTGCTCGTGCGAGGCGAACTCCAGGAGCGCGTGGGCGAGGTAGCCGATACGCGGCACGCCGGGCGCCCGGGAGGCGCCCAGTTCGTCGCTCACCGCAACCTGGTGCAGCGCGGTCAGGCCACGGCCGCCGTACTCCTCGGGTACGTCGAGGCCGACCCAGCCGCCGGAGTGCAGCATGCGGTGCCAGCGGTGCAGGAAGCGGGCCGGTTCCTCGTCGGGGCGGCGCGCGGGCAGCGGGTGCTCGGCGAGCCAGGCACGCAGTTCGCGGCGCAGCCGGGTGAGGTCCGACGGGTCGCCGAAGTCCAGGGGCAGGTCCTGGTGGATCACGTCGCCTCCGTGGGATCGGTGGCATCAGGGGAGTGCGGCACGGCGAGCGCGGACAGCAGCTCGGCCGTACCGGTCAGCATCGTGGCGCCGACGCGCACCCGGCGCAGATACAGATGCGCGATGTGCTCCCACGTCTGCGCGACCCCACCGAACACCTGCATCCCCGCGTACACCGCCTCCAGGGCCGACACGTCCACCTCGGCCTTGGCGACGCGGGCGGCGGTCAGCGCCGCGTCAGGACCGGCGCGGTCGAGACACCAGGCGGCGTACCGGGTGGCGCTGGCACACGCCTCGACGGCGACCGTGGCATCGGCGAGCAGGTGCTGCACCGCCTGGTAGGAGCCGATGGGCCGCCCGTACTGCACGCGGTCGCGCGCATAGGAGGCAGCTTGCTCGACGAACGAGGCGGCCGCGCCCACGAGTTCACTGCTGACCATGACCAGCGCCCAGGCCTGCCATGCACACACGTGCTCGCGGCCCAGCCGGCCGACGACCTGTGGCGCCGTTGTGGTGGCCACGCGGACGGGACGCAGCAGGTCGGTGGTGGGCGCCGCATCGCCGAGTGCCAGGGAACGTACGGTCCCATCGGCGGCAACGTACAGCGCGCTGTCGGCCCCCTCGGTGTCCCAGGCGCGGTAGTCCCCGGCGCTGCCGCCGCCGAACCGCAGATCGCGGCCGAGCGCGATGGTGGGCGCGCCCTCGTACGACACGTCCCCGCCGCCCGCCTCGACGAGCCGCAGCACTTCAGGCGCCAGCAGTACCGTTCCCAGAAGTGAGGCCGTCATCGGCTGCCGGCCGAAGTCCTCGGCGAGCAGCGCACACTCCTGGGCCGTCGCCAACGGCCGTGTGCTGCGCCGCAGTTCGACAAGCCCGAGCCCGTCGAGCGCCTTCTGTGCGGCGGCCCGCTGCGCCGTCGTCGGCTCGGCCGACGTGCACCGATGGTCGGCGACGAAGGCGCCCAGCGCCTCGCGGACCATCCGGAACTCCTCCGCTTGCACCGCTCACTCCGTCCGGTCGCCGGACGAGCCGCGCCCGGCACCCTCTGTGCCGCGCTCGGCGAGCGCGCTGACGATGCGCAGATAGTCGGGGCTGGTCATGGTGGCCTGCTCGGCCATCAGCGCGGCTTCCATGCCGCCGCGCGTCATCTGCTCCACCACCACGGCGAGCGCGGCCTTCGTCGCGCGCAGCGCCTGTGCAGGCTGGGCGGCCAGCCGGTGCGCCAATGCCATGGCCTGGTCGGTGAGTTCGGCGGCCGGTACGACCCGGCTGGCGAGCCCGAACTCGACCGCTTTCTCGGCCGGAATGCGATCCCCGGTGAACAGATACTCCTTGGCTCGCAACAGGCTGGTCAGCAGCGGCCACAGCGTGACCCCGCCGTCCCCGGCGACGAGCCCGACGGACACATGCGGGTCGGCGAGATACGCGTCATCCGCCATCAGTACGAGATCGCACCCGAGGGCGAGCGAGCAACCGAGCCCCACAGCAGGCCCGTTGACGGCGGCGACCACCGGAAGCGGGAAGCGGATCATCGCCGTCTGGATCGCGCGGTCGAGTCGGATGGAACGCTCACGCAGCTCGGCGTCGCTCGTGTGGCGCAGCAGATGCCCGAAGTCCCCACCGGCACTGAACGCCCGCCCGGCACCAGTGAGCACCACGGCTCGCGCGTCACCGTCCGCGGCGATCTCGTCCCAGACTTCGGCGAGCCGGCGGTGCAACTCGGCGGACACGCCGTTGAGTTGATCGGGTCGGTTGAGCGTGACGACGCGAACGTCCTTCTCGGCGGTCACGGTCAGTACGGGGGATGTCTCATCGCCCGTGAAACCCATGGAACCTCCTCGGCTCGGCTGCGGCCTGCGCGCCGAATCACGCTATGGGTACGCCGAGTGGGTGTCAATCACCTTACCGCTGTGCGTAAATGGGATTCTCATCGACTGTCCCATATCCTCTCCGGCCTGATGAAGGGATCTCGCGGATGATGAAGCGTTCCGTACGTGCCGTACGTGCGGCTGTGTGTGCCGCCGTGGTCGCCGCCACGGTGTTCGTCATGGGCCCGGCGGGGGCGGCGCCCGAACCCGGCGCCGAGGCATCAAGACCCCTGAATATCCTGCTCACCAACGACGACGGCTGGCGCGGGGCGGGCGGCGCGAACACGCCGTACATCGTCGCCCTGCGCGACACGCTGCGCGCCGCCGGACACCACGTGGTCGTGGCCGCCCCGGGTACCGACCAGAGCGGTCAGGGCGGTCGCGTGTCGAACCGGGGCCAGAAGCTCCAGGTGGCCGAGCCCGAGGCGAACGTGTGGACCGTGACGCCCGGCTCACCCTCCGACAGTGTGTACTTCGGCATGGACGAGCTCTTCCCGAACGGCAAGCCCGACCTGGTCGTCTCCGGCATCAACCCCGGCTTTAACTTCGGCGCCCTGGTCAACCACTCCGGAACCGTGAACGCGGCTCTGACCGGCGTCGAATTCGGTGTCCCCGCCCTCGCCATGAGCCTGGAGACCCAGCCGGACTGGCCGGAGGGCACTCGGCTCGCGGCGCGCCCAGCGGCCTCGTACGTCGTTGACTTGATCGAGCTACTGGAGGTACGGGCACGGCACGACGGCCGTCTGATGCCCCGAGGCGTAGGCCTCAACATCAACTACCCGCTCGCCGAGGGCCCCACGGACCCGACGACGGGCGACCCCCGTCTTGCCACCCCGCAGGGCACGAGGCCCGCCACCATCCAGGGCGGCGCCTTCCTCGTCCCGGATTTCACCCCGGACAACGGCGAGGCGGCCGGCCCCGGCACCTACACGATGGGCTACGGGGCCGTCGACACGTCCGCCGACGCGGGGAGCGACATCAAGGCGATCGCGGACGACTACGTGAGTATGTCCGCGATCCAGGACGACCATGAGGTCGACGGTGGGACGCGGGGATGGCTACGTAGCCTGGCGCGCGGGATGCGGTGACGTAAGGGAGCGGGTTCTCAGGCGTGCCGGACCAGCAGCGCCCGCGCCGTCGCCGCCATCGCCTCGTCGACCATCTCGCCCTCGAACGTCACCGCGCCCACGCCGTGCGCCTGGGCCTCCTCCATGGCGGCGATGAGCCGTGCAGCGCGGGCGAGTTCGCCGGAGGTCGGGGCGAACACCTCGTTGATGACCGGGACATGGGACGGGTGGATCGCCATCATGCCCGTGTAGCCGAGCGCGCGATTCTGCTCGGCGAAGGCGCGCAGGCCGTCGAGGTCGCCGATCCGCGTCCACAGCCCGGCCACCGGGTGCGGGGCTCCCGCCGCCCGTACGTCGAGCAGCACACGGGCACGCAGGGCGTGCGTCTCGTGTCCATCGGGACTCCAGCGGTAGCCCACGGCACGCTCGACGTCGCCGCCCGCTCCCGTGATCGCGCCGAGGTACGCGACACGGCCGGTGGCGGCAGTGGCGCAGCCGTACGCGCCCCGGAGCGCGGCAGCCGTCTCCAGGAGCGGCACCAGGGCCAACTGGCTGCGCGGCAGGCCGTGTTCGGCTTCGGACCATGCGAGAATTCGGTCGGCGAGCCGGACATCGTCGGGCCCCGACACCTTGGGCAGCACGATCCCGCTGAGACCCGCCCCGCACACCGTGCGCAGTTCCTCGGCCGCCGTCCAGCCGTCCAGCGGCCTGACGCGGACGAACAGCGCCGGGCCGGAGGCGTCGGTGGCCCGCCCCGCGAGGGCCTCGGTCACCTGGCGCACGGCCGCTGCCCGGTCCGCCTCGGGCACGGCGTCCTCCAGGTCGAGGACGACGGCATCGGCGCCGGCCGCGTGGGCCTTGGGCAGCCAGTCCGTCGTCTTGTTGCCGGGCACGAACAGCAGGGAGCGCAGCGGGGGCCGGTGCACATGCGCAGAGGAGGCGGACGACAACTCGGACGACACCTCAGACGACACCGTGCTTCTCCAGATCCGTGAGTTCTTCCTCGCCCAGGCCGAGCCACTCCCGGTAGACGAGTGCGTTGTCCTGACCGAGTGCGGGCCCGGTCCGCCACACCGCTCCCGGCCGCTGCCGGAAGTGCGGGATGACCGACTGCATCCGTACGGGACCGAGATCCGCGTCGTCGACCGTGACGATGTCCTCGCGCTCGGCGTACACGGGATCCGTGGCGATGTCGGCGGCGCTGAACACCCGTGACGCGACGACCTCGGCGCGCGCGAAGGCCTCCAGGCACTCGGCCGCCGTGCGCTCGGCCACCCACGCCCGCAGGCCCTCGTCGAGCTGGGCCCTCCCGGCGAACTGCTGCTCCGTGGTGGCGAAGTCGGCCTCGTCGTGGCCGAGCAGCACGGCCACGTTGCGGACCGAGCGCAGGGTCGCCGATGTCACCGTGATCCATTCGTCGTCCCGCGACTGGTAGGTGTTGATGACGGCGGCCGGTGCGACCGCGAGCTGGTTCCCGGTGCGCTCCGGCACCGTACCGAGCTGGTCGTGCACGATCACCTGCCACTCGACCAGGCGGAACAGCGGCTCGAATAGGGCGAGGTCGATCCACTCGCCGTCGAAGTCCGGGTCGTTGTCGCGGCGGTGCAGGGCGGCCAGCACGGCGTAGGCGCCCATCAGTCCGGTCACGGCGTCACCGTGGGAGAAGCCGGTGTGCACGGGTGGTGTGTCGGCGAAGCCGGTCAGGTGCACGACGCCGCTGCGGGCCTCGCCGACCTTGCCGAAGCCCGGTTCGTCGGCGCGCGACGACGTGGCGCCGAAACCGGAGATCTGGAGCAGTACGGCCTTCGGGTTGACGCGGTGCACGGACTCCCAGTCCAGGCCCCAGGAGCGGAGTCGGCCGTTTCGCAGTGTGACGATGACGACGTCCGCCCAGGCGACGAGGCGCTGGGCGAGCTCGCGCCCCGACTCCTGGTGGAGGTCGAGCGTCACGGATCGCTTGTTGCGCCCGGCGACCTTGAACCAGAGCGGCTGCCCGTCCTTCTTCGGCCCCATCGCCCGCGCCGCGTCACCGGCCCCCGGCGGCTCCACGTGTACGACGTCGGCGCCCTGGTCGGCGAGCATGGAACCGGCAAGCGGACCCGCCACCACGTGCGCGAACTCCACCACCTTGAGGCCCTTGAGCTGGCCCTGGCCCTCGCCGCGGCCAGGGCCCTGATCCTCGTTCGACACCGACGTCACCACTGTTCTCCCCAACTCCCCGGTTCACGCGCTTGTTTGCGGCACCTCTCAGCCTGCCGAGCGGTCGGCATGAGCGTCCAGCATGAAAGGGCGATCAATCATTGCGTTTTGTGCATGAGTTGCGGCTTGGGCGTGACCCGCTCCGCGAGGTGGGTGTCCATGGTGGTGTTCAGATCGGCCATGAAGGACTCGAACTGTGCCAGGAGGTCGGGCGGGTAGTGCGACATCGTGGCGTCGAGGCGGTGGGCGAGCGGGCCGAAGAATTCGTCCGCCCGTTCCTGGATGTGCGCACCGCTGCGCAGGGAGACGACGCGCCGGTCGGAGTGCTCGCGGGTGCGGGTGATGTGCCCCGCCGCTTCGAGACGGTTCAGGAGTGCGGTGGTGGCGCCCGTGGACAGGGAGATGCGCTCGCTCAGCCGTGCCGGTGAGAGCAGCGTGCCGCGCTCCTCGGCGGCGGCGATCTCCAGGACCGCGGTCGCGTCGGTGGAGTAGAGGCCCAGCCAGGCGGCGAAGCGTCGGCTGAGCTCGGCGTAGTGGCTGCCGTAGACCCTCAGCCCTTCCATCAGCCGCTCGCGCTGCGCCGCGACGTCGTCGGGCATCGCTTCGTCCATGGAGGCCCTTCACCCTTCTCGCCTGCCGTGCGCTCCGCGTCGGTGGCGGTTTTGACAACCTACCGGCCCCACTTTACCTTCATCATGAAATTATTCCACTATGGAGGTACTGAGCATGCGTGACCCGTCCCCGACCACCGGCGAGATCATCGAGCCCCACCGGTGGCGGTGGCTGATCCTGGTCGTGATGATCGTCGCGGAGATCATGGATCTCCTGGACGCCTCGATCGTCAACGTCGCCGGACCGGCCCTGGAGGAGTCCCTCGGTGCCAGTTCCGTCGGCCTGCAGTGGGTGATCGGCGGCTACGCCCTCACCATGGGAGCCGGGCTCGTGCTCGGCGGCCGGCTCGGCGACCGCTACGGGCGCCGCCGCATGTTCCTCCTCGGCCTGACCGCCTTCACCGCCACCTCGCTGCTCTGCGCGGTCGCGCCGAACATCGCGGCACTGATCGTCTTCAGGCTGCTGCAGGGCACCGCCGCCGCGATGCTGCTGCCTCAGGGCCTCGGCCTGCTGCGCGAGAACTTCTCCGGGCCCGAACTCACCAAGGTCTTCGCGATCTTCGGCCCCGTCCTCGGCCTGGGCGGCATCATCGGCCCGGTCCTCGGAGGGTTCCTCATCGAGGGCGACTTCTTCGGCCTGGGCTGGCGGTCCGTGTTCCTGGTCAACCTGCCCATCGGCATCGCGGCACTGATCGTCGCCGCGAAGTTCGTGCCCAGGAAGCCGGGCGACCGCACGGTGCGCGTCGACATGGCCGGTGCGGCCCTGATCGCGGTCTCCTGTGCCCTGCTGGTGCTGCCGCTCAACCAGGGGCAGGAGGACGGCTGGCCGCTGTGGACCTGGCTGTGCATGGCCGCATCCGCGGTCGGGTTCGCCCTGTTCGCCGTGCAGCAGCGCCGCACTGCCGCAGCGGACCGGGAACCACTGATCACCCCCGGCCTGCTGCGCAAACCCGCCTACACTGTCGGACTCGGCGGCATCGCCCTCTTCTTCGGCGGCCTGATCGGCACACAGCTCGTGCTCACTCTCTTCCTCCAGATCGGCCGGCACTTCACCGCCGGAGACGCGGGTCTCGGCAACCTGCCGCTCGCCGTCGGCACCGCGATCGGCGGCGCCGTCAGCGGTGCGTTCCTCGCCGACAAGATCGGCCGCAAGGTGCTGCAGATCGGCCCGCTGGTCCAGCTGGCCGGAGCGGCCGTGCTGTGGTTCGAACTGGACGGCCTCGACGCCGCCTCGTTCTCGATCTGGGACATCGCCCCCGGCATCACGGTGGCGGGTATCGGAGCGGGCATGGTGATCGCTGCCCTGTTCAGCTTCATCCTCGCCGCGGTCGGCGACGACGAGATCGGCTCCGCCTCCGGCGTGCTGTCGGCCGTGCAGGCGGTCGGTGGCTCCATCGGGGTCGCGATCTTCGGGTCAGTGTTCTTCGCCCAGGCCAAGACCGGTGACTTCACCGGCGGATTTCACCGCGCGCTGATCGTCCAGGCATGTCTGCTGGTGGCATTCCTCGCGATCACCTTCCTGCTGCCCAAACAGGGACGCCCCGACGACGAGCAGCACGGCATCGACACCCAGGCCCCCACCGACGCCCAACACGCGGCCGTATAGCGGGTGGTCGGCGGGAACAGCCGGTAACGCCGACCACTGTTCCCTTGCTCTCCCGAGCCGGAATGGCTCCGGCTCAGGCCCACGTGACCCCGGGCGGCAGTTCGTGCCGCCGGGCGCGGAACTCCTGCAAGGTCTCCAGGAACCGGTCGGCCGCCAGGGGGAGCGGGCGTCGGGCGCGTACGGCGATGTCGAGGCGGCGATGGACCGTCGGCTCGACCAGCGGCCGGTGCACGAACGGACCCGTGCCCAGGAGCGGCAGGACCAGCGCGGGCATCGCGGTGACCCCGAGACCCGCCGCGACGAGCCCGCCGACAGTGGCGACATTGCCCGCCTCGGCGGCCGGCGCGGAGCCCGCGCCGATCTGGGCGAACGCGGCATCGGTGAGGCGGCGGACGCTGGAGGCGGGGCCGACCGCGAGGAACGGCTCGCGGGCCAGCTCGTCCCACGTGACCTCGGCGCGCTCGGCCAGCGGATGCTCCTGCGGCAGCACCGCCACGAACCGGTCGCGCACCAGCGGCCGGTGCTCCAGCTGCCCGGACGGTTCCCCGGTGGTGATGGCGAAGTCGGCGTCCCCGGACAGCACCCGGCTCAGCACGGACTGCTCAAGACCGTCCATGAGCTGCACCGCCACCTGCGGCCGCTGCCGCCGGAAGTCGAGGATCACCTGCGGCAGCAGCACCGCGGCGACGGACGGCAGGGTGGCGACGGCGACCGTGCCCGACTCGCCGAGCAGGAAGCGCTCCAGCTCCTTCATGCCGGAGCGGTGGGCGTTCACGATCTGCTCGGCTATGCGCAGCGCCTCGGTGCCCGCCGCGGTCAACTCCACGTTGCGGGTGTCGCGTTCCAGGAGCCGGGCCCCCAACTGCCGCTCCAGATCGGCCACCGCGCGGCTGAGCGAGGACTGGGAGACATGCAGGTGTGTCGCGGCCGCCGTGAAACTGGCCGCGCGGGCCACGGCGGCGTAGGCCGTGAGTTGACGCAGGGTGCTGTCCATGGCCAGGGACCCTACGTGCCCGTCGGCGCCATGGATACGGAAACTGATGCGGTAACCGCATGGATAGATCTCGGTTTGATGCTGGACGCCGATACGCCGCCGCTCCGACACTCATCGGCGAGAACACGCCGATCGAGAAGGTGAGCGAGAACCATGCTGGCAGCGCTGGGATTTACCACGATCGGCCTGTTCCTTGTGCTCACCATGACCAAACGGGTCTCCGTCCTGGTGGCGCTGGTGCTGCTACCGGTGCTCGCGGCCCTCGTCGGCGGATTCGCCGGGGACATGGGCGACATGATCCTCGAAGGCCTCAACACGGTGGCACCCACCGGCATCATGATCGCCTTCGCGGTCCTGTACTTCACGTTGATGGTCGACGCCGGACTCTTCGACCCGCTCATCAACGGCATCCTGCGCCTCGCCCGCAACGACCCGGCACGGATCGCGGTCGGCACGGCCGTCCTCACCATGTGCGTGTCACTCGACGGCGACGGCGCGTCGACGTTCCTCATCACCGTCTCCGCGCTGCTGCCCGTCTACAAGCGCCTGGGCATGAGCCCGCTCGTGCTGTCCGGTGTGGTGTGTCTGGGCGCGGGCGTGATGAACATGGTGCCGTGGGGCGGGCCTACGGTGCGGGCCATGGCGGCGCTGAAGCTGGACAGCTCGGAGGTCTTCACACCGGTGCTGCCCGCGATGGCCTGCGGGATCGTGTGGGTGCTGCTCGCCGCGTACTGGATCGGGCGCCGGGAGCGCCGCCGCCTCGGCACGGTGCCCGCTCAGCGCGAGGACCGGGAGGAGACCGGAGCCCACGTCGTCGGTGACGGACCCGGCACCCCGCTGATGCCCGCGGTGACCCGCCCGCCCCTTCCGCTCACCGTGTTCAACGCCCTGCTGACCGTCGTCCTGATCGTGGCCCTGGTCCTACAGGTGATGCCGCTACCCGTGCTGTTCGCGGTCGCCTTCGCCCTCGCCCTCGTGGTCAACCACCCGCGCTGGGAACAGCAGCAGGCGCTCCTGGAGAAGCACGCCAAGAGCGTGGTCCTGGTCACCACGATGATCTTCGCGGCGGGTGTCTTCACCGGCGTCCTCACCGGCACCAAGATGATCTCCGAGATGGCCGAGGCACTCGTCTCCGTCGTGCCCGACTCCCTCGGCGGCCATCTCGCGCCGATCGTCGCCGTCACCGGCATGCCGCTGAGCCTGGCCTTCACCCCGGACGCCTACTACTTCGGGGTGCTGCCCGTCCTCTCCCACACGGCGTCCGGGTTCGGCGCGGACCAGGCGGAGATAGCCCGCGCCGCCATCCTCGGCCAGATGACCACCGGCTTCCCCCTCAGCCCGCTCACCGCCTCCACCTTCATCCTCGTCAGCATGAGCGGCGTCCAACTCGGCGAACACCAGCGCTTCATCTTCCGCTGGGCGTTCGGCACGACGCTGGTGATGACGGCGGCGGCGCTCGTCACGGGAGCGATCTCCCTGTGACCCTCTCCACCCAACTCCCTCTGCCCGCCCCGCCCGTCCGATCCGCCTGACAGCCCACGGCAAGGAGCCCCGCCCATGAAGGCGATAGAGACGATGGAGACCACGGTGATCACCCCGAGCCGCCGCACGCTGCTTGCCCTCGCCGGTGCCGGCGCCGTGACCGCGGCGCTCGGCCCGGCCGGACACGCCGCTGCGGCGAACCCCGCCCCGCTCACCGACCCCTTCTTCTCGTACGACAGACCGGCGAGATACGGCGTCGTACGCGAGGACGTCAAGGTGCCGCTGCGCGACGGCAGCCACCTCGCCGCCCAGCTGTACCGACCCGCAGACGCGGACGGAAAGCCCGCGACCGGCCGTTTCCCCGGCATCGTCTACGAATTCACCGCCTACGCCGCCAACCTCGAAGGCTTCGGCGACGCGGCCGGCTACTTCGTCCGCCGCGGCTACAACGCGCTCGTCTGCCAGGCCCGCGGATCCGGGGCGTCACCAGGCACGGTCGACCCCTTCAGCCCGCAGGAACAGCGCGACAACTACGACGCCATCGAATGGCTCGCCCGGCACCCCGGCTGCACAGCAGACATCGGTCAGATGGGCGTCAGCTACGGCGGACACACCAGCCTCCTCGTCGCGGTGAACCGGCCCCCGCACCTCAAGGCGATCATCCCGACCAACGCCCTGCACGACTGGTACGAGAACACCATCTACCGCGGCGGCATCTACTCCCCGCGCATCCGTGACTGGCAATGGTCCACCGCCCCCGCCACCCTCCAGACCTACGCCGCACACCCGCTCTACGACGACTTCTGGCGCGGCCGCAGCGTCATGACCCGCTGGGACCGGCTCACCGTCCCCACTCTCGAAATCAACGGCTGGTACGACCGGTACCGCGACGGCATGGTCAAGAACTTCCTCGCCCGGCCCGAGCACGTGTGGCTCGTCTCCGGCCCCTGGGACCACGGCGACCCGGCGACCCAGTACGCGGGCATCGGCCCCGGCGCGTACCTGGCCTGGTGGGACCGCTGGCTCGGCGGCGACCGGCACGCACCCCTTCCGGCCGCGCGCATCACCTCGTACGAGATCCCCGGCCCGGGTGCGGGCACCGGCTGGCACCAATTCGACCAGTGGCCGCCGCACGACGGGCACTCCCTGACGCTGGCGCTTCGCCGGGACGGTTCGCTGGCGACCGCTCACGGCTCGACTGGCGACGCCGCCTTCGAGGTCAACACGGGAACCGGTGCGCCGAGCGACGGTCAGCAATTGCTCTTCAGTACAGCCGAGTTGAAGCGGGACGTGGTGCTCGCCGGGGACGCGACCCTGTCGGTCCGGGTCGCGTTCAGCGCCTCGGACGGCAACATCGCCGCCGTGCTGTACGACGTGTCGCCCGACGGCACCCGCACCAGGATCACCGCCGGTTGGCTCAAGGCGAGCCACCGCCACGGGCACACCGAACTCGCCCCGGTGACACCGGGCACGCACTACGACCTGTCGGTGCACATCTGGCCGACCCACTACCGGATCGCGGCTGGTCACCGGCTGGCGCTCCGCGTCTCCAGCGACGACTACCCGGAGATCGACTCCGATGTGCCGGCGGGGCGGGTGACGGTGGCTGTGGGCGCACGCGGATCGACGTTGCGCCTCACGGTCCGCAACCCCTGAACCGGGCTCACCGCCCACCCTCCTCGATGTCCGTAAGCAGTGCCGCCACCCGAGCCCGCGCCCGCTCCACCACACCCCCGCCCGGTGCCACATGTACCCGCCCTGCCTCCACGGCCGCGAGTGCCGACTCCGCGACCTCGCGCGGGGACAGGATGCCGCCGCGGCCCGATGCGGCGGCGCGCATCGAGCTGGGGGTGCCGGGTGGCAGGCGGATTGCGCCCAGGGTCTCGGAGTTCTGGCCAAGGGGTGTGTCGACCAGGCCGGGGCAGAGGACCGTGGCGCCGAGTGCGGGGGAGATCCGCTTCAGTTCCGCGTCGAGTGTCTCGGTCAGGCCGACCACCGCGTGCATGGTCGTGGTGTACGGCGTGCGGTCGGGCAGTGGGGCAAGGCCGCCGGAGGACGCGGTGTTGATGAAATGGCCGGTGCCGTGCTCGATGAACAGGGGAGCGAACGCGCGGACGCCGTGGACGACGCCGAGCACCTTCACGCCGATCATCAACTCCCAGGTGTGGGCGGTCTGTTCCCACAGGGGCGCCGCGGGGGACACGACCCCGGCGTTGTTGCACACCAGGTCCACCCGCCCGTACGCGGACTTCGTCCGGTCGGCGAGCGCGCGCACGGACGCCTCGTCGCTGACGTCCGCCACCACCGCTGTCACCTCGGCCCCGGCCTCCGCCAGCGCGGCCCCGGCCTTCGCCAGGCCCTCCTCACGTACGTCGGAGATGACGAGACGGACCCCGCGCCCGGCGAGGGCCTCCGCGAGGCCAAAGCCGATGCCGCTGGCTCCGCCGGTGATGACGGCCACCTGGTCGTTGGCTATGCGCATCAGGACTCCGTTGGTTGTTGGGCGGCTCTGTCCAGCACGTTGGTGGCCAGCAGGACGTGGGCCGCGTCGATGAGGCGGCCGTCGTGGCCGATCGCTCCCGTGCCCTCGGACTCGGCGGCGCGGTAGCGTGCGATGACGTCCTCGGCTGACGCGACCTCAGCCTTGGACGGGGTGAACTCCTCGTTGGCCAACGGCACTTGAGAGGGGTGGATCGCCCACTTCCCGTCGAACCCGAGAAGTGCCGCCTGCCGGGCGGACTCGCGGTACGCGTCCGGCTCGCCGTACGCCGGGAACGGCGCGTCGATCGCGGCGATGCCGGCGGCCCGGGCGGCGGTGAGAACCTGGGAGCGCGCGTAGTGCCAGAAGTCGCCGGGGTAGGGGGAGAGCGGGTCGAAGTTGCCGTCCACGCGGGCCCGCAACGACACCGACAGGTCGCCCGCGCCGAAGATGAGGCCTTCCAGGCGTGTGCTGGCTCGGGCGATCGGCAGGGCGTTCGCCAGGCCCTCCGCCTCCTCGATCAGCACCTCAAGGGCGATCCGCCTGCCCAGGCCCAGCTTCCGTTCGAGTTGGGTGAGGAGGACGTCGACCCACCACACGTCGCGCGCGGTGCGCACCTTGGGAACGATGACGACGTCGAGCGCGCCCCGAGCGCCCGTGACGACCTCGATCAGGTCGTCGTGGCACCACGGTGTGTCCAGGCCGTTGATACGGACCGCGCGCAGTGTGCTGCCCCAGTCCTGACCGGTGAGTGCCGCCACGGCGATGGACCGCGCGGACTCCTTGGCGGACGGGGCGCAGGCGTCTTCCAGGTCAAGGAAGACCAGGTCGGCGCCCGATGCCGGGGCCTTGGCGCACATCCGCTCGCTGCTCGCGGGGGTGGCGAGTTCGCTGCGTCGGGGCCGGTGTGCGGACGCGACCATCAGATGATTCCTTCCGCGCGCAGTTCGTCGAGCTTGGCGGGGGAGAGACCGAGCAGTGCGCCGAAGACGGCTTCATTGTCCGCTCCCAGGTCGCGGCCGAGGTGGGTGACATGCCCCGGTGTCTCACTCAGGCGTGCCACCGGTGCCTGCACCGTGACCTCGCCGAAGTCCGGGTCGGGGACACCCACGAAGGTCCCACGGGCCCGCAGGTGTTCGTCGGCAAGGAGCGCCGGCGCGTCGTACACGGCGGTCGCCGCCGCCTCGGCCGCCTCGAAGACGGTCATGGCCTCGTCGAGGGTGTGGCGCCCCACCCAGTCGGCGACCGCCTCGTCCACCTCCACCGCCCGCTCCTGGCGCCGCACCGGGTCGATGAGTTCCGGGTCGCGTGCCATGTCGTCGCGCCCGATGGCGCGGAACACCCGCGCGGCGATGCTGGGCGAGGCGCTGGAGACGGCCAGCCATCGCCCGTCGGCGGTGCGGTAGGTGTTGCGCGGCGCGCTGGCCGGCAGCATGTTGCCCGATCGGCCCTTCACCAGGCCGAGTTGGTCGTAGGCGAGGGTTCCCGTCTCCAGGAGGCGGGTGAGCGGTTCGATGAGGCTGACGTCGACGAGCTGGCCTCCTGCCCCGTGTACGTCGCGGTGGTAGAGGGCCATCATCACCGCGTACGTCGCCGCAAGCCCGGCCACCCCGTCCGCGAGCATGAACGGCGGCAGCGTGGGAGGCCCCTCCGGCTGACCGGTCTGGTGGGCGAATCCGCTCATGGCCTCGGCGAGGGTGCCGTAGCCGGGGCGGTCGCTCTTCGGCCCGCCGCTCCCGTAGCCGGTGATGTGGGCCATCACGAGGTGTGGGTGAGCCGTGTGGACGGAGTCGTAGTCCAAGCCCCAACGGGCCAGCGCCCCAGGCCTGTTGCCCGCCACCAGGACGTCGCTCACCTCCAGGAGCTGGTGCAGGAGGCTCTGCCCCGCACCCGTACGCAGGTCGAGCGTGGTGAACCGCTTGTTCCGGGCGATGCTCTTCCACAACAGGCCGATGCCGTCGCGGCGATCGCCCCAGGTGCGCATGGGGTCGCCGGAGCAGGGCTGTTCGACCTTGATGACTTCCGCGCCGAACTCACCGAGCGTCGTCGCCACGGTGGGGCCCGCGGCGAGAGTGGCGATCTCTATGACGCGCAGGCCGTGCAGCGGGCCGTGTGGCACGGTGCCTCCTCAGGTCCCGGTGAGCCGCGCGACCACGGGCGCGAAACGCTCCGCCTCGCCCTGCTGCACGGTGATGTAGTTGGCCCCGAAGCGCTCGCGTCGCTCCTGGAGACGGTCGACCACCTCGTCGAGCGTGCCGATGAGTACGTTCGGGTGGTCGGGCAGCCCGTCGGAGGGAACCCCCAGCGTCCGTGCCACCCGGTCCGCCGCGGACGCGGGATCATCGGTGATCCGGGCGAAGAACGGTGAACTCTCCACCTCCAGACGGGAGATGCGTTCGCCCGCCGCTTCCCTGACCGTCCCGTAGCGGTGTGCCGCCTCCTCGGTGGGTGTTCGGCCCGCCTCGTTGCGTTCGTCGAACGGCACGTTCGCGAGACTCACGATGTCCGCCTCGCGTGCCGCGAACGACAGCACGCGGCGCCGGGATCCCCCGATCATGAGAGGCGGATGCGGGCGCTGCGCCGGCAGCGGCAGCCCCGCGTGGTCGACTGCGGTCACGTGCTCGCCCCGCAGCTCCAGCGGCTCACCGCTCCACTGCGCCTTCACCAGCGCGACCACCTCGACGAGCTTGTCCACGCGCCGCCCCGCGGGTGCGAACTCCAGTCCCATGGCCCGGTATTCGGGCTCGCTCCACCCGGCTCCGATGCCGAACTCCAGGCGCCCGTCGGAGAGCAGATCGAGCGTCGCGGCCTCCTTCGCGAGGACGCCCGGCACGTGATAGTCGACGCAGAACACCCGGCAGCCGACGCGCAGTGTGTCGGTCACGGCGGCGGCCGTGGCCAGTGCCGTCAGCGGCGCCAAGTGCTGGGCGGGGTAACGGGCTTCGCGCTGGGCCGGACCTGGTCCGAGGTAGTGGTCGGCGAGGAACAGGGTGCTGTAGCCGAGGTCCTGTACGGAGCGCGCGGTGTCGCGCCACTCCTTCGCGGATGTTGCCTTCGTCGCCTGGACGGCGAACCTGAATGGCTGCACACTTGTCACGCAACTCACGATAACTGTCCAGCAGTTGGGGCGCCATGCCCCGACCGCGACGAACGGGAACGGGAACGGGAGGGCAGGGTCTGTGGTCAAGCGCGCACGCTTCGCCGAGTACAAGGACCGCTACCGCAACTACCGCTTCGAGCTGAGCGAGGAAGGCATCCTGCTCATGCAGTGCCACACCGACGGCGACAGCCTGGTGTGGGACTGGAAGGCGCACGACGACATGGCCGATGCCTTCGCCGACGTGGCCGGCGACCGCGAGATCAAGGTCCTCATCCACACCGGTTCGGGCGCCAACTACAACGCCGACTGGGGGAGGCTCCCGAACGGCGAACTCCCCGAGACACCCATGTACGACGCGATGCCGGGAGTGCGCGGGCTGCGCAAGCTCGATGAGAAGGCCTGGTACAACCGCAACCTCATGTGGAACGTGCTCGACGTGGACGTGCCGATGATCAGTGTGGTCAACGGGCCCTGCAACATCCACTCCGAGGTTCCGCTCATGGGTGACATCGTGCTGGCCTCGCAGGACGCGTACTTCCAGGATGTGTCGCACTTCCCGCGCGGCCAGGTACCCGGCGACGGACAGCACGTCATCTGGCCCTTCCTCGTGGGCCACAACCGCGCCCGCTACCTGCTGCTCACCGGAAAGCAGCTCGGCGCACAGGAGGCCAAGGAGTGGGGCGCCGTCGCCGAGGTGCACCCCAAGGACGCGGTCCTGGACCGCGCCTGGGAGTTGGCGCGCGAACTCGCGAAGCGCCCGTATCTGGTCCTGCGCTACACCCGGCAGCTGTTCACCCAGAACCTCAAACGCGCCTTCCTCGACGAACTGGGTCATGGTCTCGGTCGTGAGACGTACGCGCAGCAGGAGTTCTTCCCGTTCGGCGGCGGCATGGCGCCCCTGGACCGGGCGTACGACGACGAGCCGTGGACGTGAGGCGACCGAGGACATGCGGCAGTCGTTCCGCAGCTACGCCCAGGTGCGCCTGAACTCCACCACCAGCAAAGGTGCCCGTACGGTGACCCGTGGCACCTGCGCGACCAGGTCGAGGAGCACCTTCCGTTCCGTGCCGGACGGCAGCCCGAAGGCGCCCAGCCACTCCTCGCCACGCGGGGCCTCGGTGGAGAGCGTCAGCGCGTAGCCGTAGCGGCCAGGGGCCTGTGGGGCGAAGTTCGTGAACGTCAGCAGGGGCAGACAGCCCGCTCCTGCCGTGGGGTCGAAGGACTCACCTGGTGCAAGGCGCTGGAGGTCCTGCGCCCGTAGGGGCCAGACGAGCGGATCCTCGGCCTGCTCCGGCCCGGCGACCGTCCGCCCGCTGTCGGCGAGGGTGACGGACGGAAGGTAGTGCGGATAGCGCAGGCCGTCCTCGGATCCGTCGAGCACCCCCGCGATCCACACTTCCTGTGCGCCCACGTTCCGGACCTGGATCCGGATCGGGGCGGAACGGCCGACGGGCTGCGGGCCCTCAGGGCCGGACAGTACGAGATCGAGCACGACGGATTCCTTCCGTCATGTCCCACAGGCGTGTGCGCGGGCGGCCCACGAACGGACGACAACCGTGAGCAGCCCGCGCCGACGGCTCAGGCAGGACCGAAGTCGGCCATGAGCTTGGCCTTGGTGGAGTCCGCCTGCGCGCGCACGGCCTCCACGACATGCGGGTTGAACGCCGAGGTGTCGAAGTGCCGCACCATGTGGTCGAGGACGGTGCCGGCCTCTTCCAGATCGCCCTGGCGGGCATACGCACGCGCGAGCCTGCGGGTGGCCAGGTTCAGGGTGAGGTTGTCGACACCCTTGCCCTGCTGGGAGGCCTTCACGACCGGAGTGAGCTGCTCGATCGCGGACTTGGTGTCCGGGGCGCGCACGGTCAACCCGGCCCTGTTGGGCTTCAGGCTCTTGAACTCGTGCTCGGCGTTGAGTCCCTTCGCGAGGCGCGCGTACACCGCGAAGGGGTGGTTGGCGTGCCTCTCGATGACCTCTTGCAGAGCCTCGTTGCCGGAGCGCAGCGACGGCGAGTCGGAGCCACGCAGCACCAGCAGTTTGCCCTGCTCCTCACCCATCATCAGCTCGGCGAGCTCCGAGTCGGTGGCCGTGACGGGGTGCCGGACGGTGACGCGCAGCACCGGCGAGACGATCCGGGACCCGTCGGAGGCCTGGTAGGAGGCGCGCAGCTGGTAGGTGCCCGGCTGCTGGAAGTAGTGCCCGTCGCGGCCGTAGCCGATGTAGGCGCTGGCGTAGATCGCCGGACGGTCGGTGTCCAGGCGCACGGTCTCGTCCTGGTCGACGCACCGCAGCCGCAGCGGTCGGTACAGGACGGTGCGGCCGGAGGGCTGCCGGATGGCGATGTTGACGAGCTCGTCGTCCGGGTGGAGATGCCCGTGGGTGGAGCGTCCGCGCAGGTCGGTGGTCTCCAACTTCAGTTCCACGACGACCGGTTCACCGAAGGCGAAGCCACTCTTGGCGCCCCGCAGACCGAGGCGGAGCCCCGACTCGTCGGCGAGCGGCTCGTCGAAGAGCTCGGGCTCGATGTCGGCGGCGCCGATCCCGAACGCGTTGGCGCCCATGATGACGTTGCGGTAGAAGCCGTGCCGCAGATGGATCAGCTCGTTGTCGGTGAACTGGAAGGGGAAATCACTCCAGTACGCGGCGGTCCCGGTCGGGCCGGACGGCGACTGGTAGTTCTGCGGATAGTTCATCCACGACAGGTCACCGAAACCGCCCTTGGGGCCGAGCGGGGCCGGCGGCCGGGCCAGGTTCTTCTGCCAGGAGTGCAGCAGGTTGAAGGAGTGCCCCAGCTCGTGCACGTAGGTGCGGAGCTGGGCGCGCTGCGACGCGGCGTCAGCGCCCTTGATCAGGTCGTAGAAGACCGCGCAGCCCTGCCGCTGGAAGGAGTCGGCGGCGTCGAACATGATGCCGCGCACGCCCGCCAGGCCCTCGTAGGCGCTGGCCACGAAGAGCCACACCTTCCACTGCGGGATGTTCTGCCACTGGCTGAAGTTGGTCTGCATGGCGCCGTGCAGCTCGGAGTCGTTCCACCCCATGGGGCTGTCGGCGACGACATTCGCGGCACCGGACACCAGGAGCTGGATACCGGCCTCGGCGTACGCCCCGGGAACACTCAGCACGCGGGCGGGACTGCCCGGTGGCTGCGGCAGCGAACCGGTGTTGTAGGAGAGGAACGGTATCTTTCCGGTCACCGAATCCTGTTCCCACGTGAGGGCGCGGAAGTACGGGGAGACGTACGGGCACAGATAGCTCGCGCCGGCCTGACCGGACACCGTGAAGAACTGAACGGTGGCGGCGGCCGGCGGCTGCCCGACCGCACGCCGCGGGACGGTGACCTGCACGACCGGGGCCCCGGCCTGCCAGGTGTAGCTGCCGAGCCCCTTGACGACGACCTTGGTGGCGGACCACGTGACGGTCGCGCTGTGCACGGTGAACGACCCGAAGTACGCGGTCGTCCCACCGCTGGTGGTGAAGAAGTCCCCGCTGACCCTGCGCAGGACCTTGGACCCGCTGCGTGTGCTGTCGACGTCGACGCGCAGTTCGAGCTGGAAGCCGCCGCCGCTGCTGCGGTACCGGCCACTCACCGGGCGGAACCGGACGGCGGCCGCCGCTTCCTCCGTCGGCTGCTGTTCGGCGCCGCTGGTCATGGTGGGCTCGGTGGCGGCCTGTTCCGCGGCCTCCTCCTGCTCCTGGCCGCTCGCCCACTCCTGTGTCGAGGGAGCATCGGCCAGAGGCGAGAAGAAGTCGGCCGACCCGGTCGTCGGGTCTCCGCTCTGTGATGACATGGCGTCAAGTCCTCCGTTCAGCCATTCAGTCGTTCAGTCGTTCAACTGTTCAGGTCCCGGCGCAGCAGCGTCATGTCGTCCGGGTGCACACGGGCGGCGGCGAGATCGGCCAGCGCGCGTTCCACCGAGCGACCCTCGTCGTGGAGCAGCCGCTCCGCGCCGCCGCGGTCCCGGACGACGACCACTCCACCGGACACGACGATCTCGGTGAAGTCGGCCGCCGGGCCCCCAGTGATGCGCAGTCCTCGATAGCCGAGGTCCTGGAGGGGAGCGGCCCCGGGAGGCGCCGGTGGCAGGGCGGCGATCCGGGCCACCAGCGCTTCGCCGGCTTCCGGAGGAAGGCCGAACACCGGATTCCGCCGCCCGCTGTACAGATCGATCTCGACGTTCACCCGCTACCTGATCCTTTGCCGTTGTGAATTGCAGCCGTAGAAGTAGCCGCAAAATACCGTGTACGGGCCACGGTTGGCGGTCTCCGGGTTGAATATGACGTTGTTGCTGTTGTCCGTGTTCCGGGCGGCCGTGCCCCCGGGCTTGTGCCCCCAGAACCCTTCCTTCTGCTTGCGGTACCAGTGGAAGTCGACGCCGGGTGCGATGACCAACGCGACCAGATAGCGCGGCTTTTCGGAGTCCGGGAAGCAGTCGTACCTACGGTGCATTCCGTCACACAACGCCGCACGCGTCATTTCGGCAGTTGTGATGGCCTTGTACATGCTGCCGCAGCCACGGCCCGGCTGAGCGAACGTATTGGTTCGCCAGTTGCTCGCGTAGTTGTAGCAATTGTTGTTCAGCCGGACGGTCGAGTCGTTGTTCCAGAATCCCGGGTTGAACGCTCCGAGCTCAATGGTGCAGGTGGCTGCCGGAGTTACCTCTTCCGGCTCGTGTTCCGCTTCAGTCTCCGCCTCCGCCGCTGAGCTCCCGTCCGCGACGCTGAGCCGGGTGGCGGACGACAGCTGCGGAATCAGGTAGTCGCGCACGGCCGAGTCCAGCGGCTGTGCGGGCTCACGAGACGCGGCGGCCTGCCCACGCTCCATCAACGTGACGAGTCGCTCGCCGATTTCGGCCGCACGGCCACCGCGTGCCTGTGGGCCGACGGGCAGATACAGCCTCGGTTCGGCGCCGAAATCGCTTCCGATCTCGTCATTGAGCGGTTCGATCGAGAATCCTCGGACCCCGAGCTCACCCGTGGCGGGCGTGTCACTGATGAACAGGCTTCGGTTGTCGTCCACCTCGCGGAGCAGCGCGCGTACTTCAGTCTCGTCGGTGACGTCGGCGACCGGATTGGTACGGCCCGAGAAGATGTCGGCGGTGATGCGCAGCATGTATCCGTCCCCCGTTGTTTGCGGTACTGGATTGCAGGGTTAGTACACCTGTCTCCTTCGGAATCCCGCCGAGGCTCAATGGCTCGGTGGGAAGCCGATCATTGTGCTGGTCCGGTTGGAATGACATGGGGTATATCTCGTGTCGCATCAACCGTCAACGGGGGACAAAAGGCTACTGCGGCCAATCGGTCGGCAGCTACGGCACTTGCAGCGGATCAATACGCAATCTTCCCTATCGCGACCGGTTATCCGGAGGAAGAGCATTCCGCTCCCATGGGGCGGGGAGCCATCGGCGGTGGGCCGGCATCCTCCTCTGGCTCGCGATCGACCTGGCGGGCCTCATGGTGATCGCGTTCGTCGTCAGCTTCGTCTTCCTTGCCAAGGTCGATGCGGACGTGGACAACGCCGCCTACGGCTATCTTCCCGCCGATAGGTGACAGTTGTATGGCGCCTGGTGTATTTAACTGTCTAGTATGAGGGTGTGATGACGAGCGTTCGGCACAAGTGACCGAGAGGAACCGCTCCATGACGGAACTTCAGGAACGACTGGCCACCGGCAAGGGCAAGTTCACTCCGAACTACCCGGAGCTGGGCACCGGACCCGTCTCCTACGAGGACTGCGTCTCGCCCGAGTTCTTCGAGGCTGAGCGCGCCGCGATCTTCCAGCGGTCCTGGCTCTACGTCGGCCGCTCTGAGCAACTGGCGCGCCGAGGCTCCTACTTCACCCGCGAGCTGCCGGGCAACCTCGCCTCGATCGTGGTGACCCGCGGCGCCGGCGGCCAGGTGCACGCCTTCCACAACGTCTGCGCGCATCGGGGCAACAAGGTCGTGTGGCAGGAGCATCCGCAGGAGGAGAGCGCCGGGATGTGCCGGCAGTTCCACTGCAAGTACCACGGCTGGCGCTACGGGCTCGACGGGCAGGTCAGCCATGTCACGAACGAGCAGGAGTTCTTCGACCTCGACAAGAAGCGGCTGCGGATGCCGCCGGTGCACTGCGAGGAGTTCGCCGGGTTCGTGTTCGTCAATCTCGCCGAGGATCCGGTGCCGCTGCGCAGCTACCTCGGCGACCGGCTTCTCGAGCTGGAGCAGTATCCCTTCGAGAAGATGACCCAGCGCTACGGGTTCCGCGCGCACATCAAGGGCAACTGGAAGCTCGCCGTCGACTCGGTGTGCGAGTGGTACCACCCGCCGTACGTGCACGCCCGGTTCATCGACAAGGACGTCGCCAAGGCCGAGAAGATGGTGCCGCCCGTCGACTCCTACCACTACGACCTGTTCACCCCGCACATGCTCACCTCGGTGCCGGGACCGCCGCCGCTGCCGCCGCGTGCGCCGGGCGCGCTCGGCCCGGCCCGGAACGACCAGAAGTGGGTCTACCGCCTCTTCCGCGCCGGCCTTTTCGGCCCCGACGACGTGCCCGAGCTCGGGCCGCTCCCCGAGTTCCTGAACAAGGGGGACATCCGCTCCTGGGGCAACGACCAGTTCTGGCTCTTCCCCAACCTCTCCGTGCAGATCTGGGCCCGCGGCTTCTACATCACGTACACGTACTGGCCCGAGAGCGTCGACTCGCACATCTACGACATCGACCTCTACTTCGTGCCGCCCGAGAACGCCCAGCAGCGGCTCGCGCAGGAAATCGTCGTCGACAGCACCATCGAGTTCGCCATGCAGGACGTGAACACCATCGAGGCCACCCACTCCGGCCTCAAGTCCCGCGCCAACCGCGAGTTCCACCTCAGCGACCAGGAACTGCTCATCCGGCACTTCCACAAGACCGTCCGCGACACCGTCGCCGCCCACCAGGAGGTCTCCCGATGACCGCCGCGACCCAGCCGCTCCTGCCCGAGGGCTTCCGTGAGCTCGAGCCGTACGTCGTCGACTGGGCGCTGCCCACCCGGCAGGAGCGCTACGACATGCGCCTGAGCAAGGACATGACGGAACTCGGTGTGTTCTACGACGCCATAGCGCCGCGCGCCGAGGCCGCCATCGCCCATCTCGACACCCTCGACCTCGACGCGCTTCCGGAGCCCGAACTGCGGCTGTTGAGGCTGCTGTTCTCGATGATCCTCGTCTCGTACGCGGTCAACGTCTTCGAGCAGCCGAGCATCCCCGACGCCGGCGCCGCGTTCTTCGACACCCTCGTCGAACCCGCGGTGTGAGGCCACGTACGCTCACGCCGATGAATGCGCAGATTCTCGCCGACGTCGACCTGCCGAGGTCCCAGACCGGTGCCAACCCGCAGCACCTCGTCCTCGGCCTGTTCACCGACCACTGGTCCGCCACCCGTGAACCCCTGCCGTCCGCCGCCCTGGTGGCCCTGCTCTCCGACTTCGGCAGCACGCCGGTCAGCGCCCGCGCGGCCATCGGGCGGCTCGCCCGGCGGGGTGTTCTGGAGGCGGAGAAGCGGGGGCGCCGCACGTACTACCGGATGACGCAGGACACGGCCCGCGTCCTGGAGCAGACGCAGTTGCGCATGATGGAGTTCGGCACCCCCGGCCGGCCCTGGGACGGGCTGTGGACCACCGTGATCTTCTCCGTCCCCGACGAACAGCGCGACCTGCGCCACGTCATCCGCCGGCGCCTGCGCTTCCTCGGCTACGCCGCCGTGTACGACGGCGTGTGGATGTCGCCGCGTGCCGATCACGGGCAGACCGCCGAACTGCTGCGCAGCGTCGGCGTGCGCAGCGCCACCGTGCTGCGCTCCACGCTCACCCACACCCAGGGCGACGGTGACCCGCTGGCCGCCTGGGACCTGGACGCCATCGGCGCCGCGTACGCCGAATTCATCGCGCGCCACCGCGAATTGGCGGAGCGCACGGCGGCCGGGCAGGTGGGCTCGGCGGAGGCGTTGGCCGCCCGGACCAAGGTCAAGGAGGAGTGGCTCCAGATGGTCAGCACCGACCCGGAGCTGCCCGCCGACCTGCTGCCCGACAACTGGCCGGGGCACGCGGCACGCGCCCTGTTCGCGCAGGTCTACGACGCGTTGGGGCCGCTCGCCGAGGTGCGCGTCCGGCAGGTCATCGCCGAGCACGAGCCGGCCCTCGCGGACGAGGCGAACCATCGCACCACCGAGCCATCAGGGAAGTTCTGAGCTCAAGGAGGCGCACGACATGACCAGTGCCGCAGGGAGTCTCGCCGGGAAGGTCGCCGTCGTCACCGGCGCCGGATCGGGCATCGGCCGGGCCACCGCCCTGCTCTTCGCCGAGCACGGCGCCAAGGTCGTGTGCGCCGACCGCAGCGGCGAACAGGACGCCGTGACCAAGGAGATAGGGGATGACACCGCCGTCGCCGTACACGCCGATGTCTCGGTCGCCGCCGACGTGAAGCACATGATCGGCGTGGCCGAGGAACGCTTCGGGCGGCTCGACGTGCTGTTCAACAACGCCGGGTTCGGCGGCCCCCGCAAACCCCTCGTCGAACAGGACGAGGCCACCTTCGACGATGTCATCGCCGTCAACCTCAAGGGCGTCTTCCTCGGCATGAAGTACGGCATCGCCGCCATGCTGCGCACCGGTGGCGGCTCGGTCGTGAACACCGCCTCGTCCGCCGCGCTCGTCGGCTGGAAGAAGCACTCCGTCTACGCGGCCGCCAAGGGCGGAGTCGTGCAGATGACCAAGTCCGCCGCGCTCGACTACGCGACCCAGGGCATCCGCATCAACGCCGTCTGCCCCGGCATGACATGGACCGGTCTCGCGGGTGCGAGCGCCCAGAGCCCCGAGCCGCCGCCCGACGCCGTCATGAAGGCGCAGCCCGTGCATCGCTGGGGCCTGCCCTCCGAACTCGCCGCCGCCGTGCTGTTCCTGGCGAGCGACGCCTCCTCGTTCGTGACGGGGGTGGCGCTGCCGGTCGACGGTGGCTACGTAGCCGGCTGATCCGGCACCCAGTCGGGCTGCCGCTTCTCCATGAACGCCCGCATCCCCTCCCGGGGTTCGGGGGACTCCTCCAGCGCCCAGAACATCGTCTGGTAGTCGATGTTCCCGTACCGCTCGTTGAGCATCCGCTTGACGTGCATCCGTGCCATCGGCGGCGTCCGCAGCACTTGATGGGCCGCCGCCAGGGCCGCCTCCCGCAGCTCTTCGTGCGGGACGACACGCGAGACCAGGCCGAGCCGCAAAGCCTCCGCGGCGTCGAAGCGGCGAGCCGACAGCAGCAGGTCGCGGGCCGCCGCCACCCCCACGTGCGCGGGCAGTGCCGCCGCGAACGTCGCGTCCGGGATGCCGCGCAGCAGCTCCGGCACCCGGAACGTCGCCCGGTCACTGACCACCGCGATGTCCGCCATCATCGCGATGAGCAGCCCGCCCGCCTGACAGATCCCGTTCACCGCGGCGACCACCGGGGCGCGTGACTCCCGGACGGCGGTGAACGGCAGGATGTCGTGGCCGAGGGCGGACACGTCCGCGTCGCCCGGCTGCGCACGGCCGCCCAGATCACCGCCGGGCGCGAAGACATCGTGCGTGCCCGTGATGATGAGCGCGGCCAGCTCCGGGTCGGCGTTGACGAGACGTACCGCCCGCTTGATGCCGAAGTACATCGCAGGGGTCAGCGCGTTGCGTGCCTCTGGGCGGTCGATGTGACACCAGGCGATGACACCGTCCCGTTCGAGACGCAGCCCGGTTGTGCCCAGATCGTCCTTCTCCGCGCCGCCGGTCACGTGACCGCCCCGGTTCATGTGACTGCGCCTGACTCCTTCAGGGCGAGGATGCGTTCCCAGTCCATGCCGAGTTCCAGCAGGATCTGCTCGGTGTGGGCGGCGAACTCGGGGGCGGGGTCGAGGTGGTCGAGCGGCTCGGCCTCGAACTGGACCGGGCTTGCGGCCAGTTCGAGACTTCCGGCGTGGGTCACGTACTTGTTGGCGCGCACCTGGACGTCGTCGCCGACCTGGACCGAGTCCTGGACCGGAGCCCACGGCCCGGACAGGGTGACGAAGCGTTCGGCCCACTCGGCGAGCGGACGTGTGGCGATGACCTCGCGGAGCAGCGCGACGCCCTCCTCGGCATGCTCGGCGATCAGCTCCGCGGTCGCGAAGCGCGGGTCCTCGGCGAGCTCGGGGCGGTCGATGTGCCGACACACATCCGCCCAGTACTTCTGCGGCTGGAGCATCACCAGGGACAGGTGCCGGTTGTCGGAGGTGCGGTAGATGCCGCTGAGCGGGTTGGCCATGCCGTTCGGACCGCCGGGCATCGCCATCACCCACGGCTGCTTCTTCGCCCGCGCAAGCGCGATGCCGTGTCCCATCGCCCACACCCCGCTGCCGAGCAGCGAGACGTCCACCACGGAGCCCTCACCCGTACGCTCCCGCCTGACGAGCGCGGCCGCGATGCCGCCCGCGAGGTTCGTCCCGGAGATCGTGTCCCCGTACGCGGGCACGGGCAGCGGCAGGATGCCGTCGAGGCCCTCCGGGGAGATGCTCGCGGCGGCCGACGAGCGCGCCCAGAACGCCGTCATGTCGTAGCCGCCCTTGTCGGACTCGGGTCCCTGCGGACCGAAGGCGCTGCCGCGGGCGTAGACGATGTCCGGCTTGATCGCGCGGATGTCGCCGGGCTCTATGGCGAACTTCTGGCGGGCCCGTGGCAGGAAACTGGTGAGGAACACATCGGCGCCCGCGACCAGTTCCCGCAGCACCTCAAGGCCCTCCGGCTTCGAGATGTCGAGTCCCAGGCTGCGCTTGCCGCGGTTGGCGTGCTCGATGTTCGGGTTCGGCTCGCCCTCCTCGATGACGAACGCGCCGGTGCGGCGCAGCCCGCGCTGCGGGTCCCCGTTCACCGCGTGCTCGATCTTGATGACATCCGCGCCCCAGTCGGCGAGGACGGCGCCGCCCGAGGGCACGAAGCCGTACATCGCGACCTCGATGACGCGGATTCCCTCCAGAGGCTTCACACTCACTTGGCCACCGCCCCGAACGTCTTCGTCTCCAGGAATTCCGCGAGCCCTTCGAGCCCGTACTCGCGGCCTACCCCCGACTGCTTGTAGCCGCCGAAGGGGCTGTCGGGGGCGAAGTAGCTGCCGCCGTTGATGCTGAACGTGCCGGAGCGGATGCGCCGCGCCACACCCACCGCCCGCTCGTCGGACGCGGAGAAGACGGCGCCCGAAAGGCCGTACGCGGAGTTGTTGGCGATACGAATTGCCTCCGCCTCGTCGTCGTACGGGATGACGGAGAGGACCGGGCCGAAGACCTCCTCCTGCGCGATCTCGCTGTCCGGGTCGACCCCGGCCAGCAGTGTCGGCTTGTAGAAGAAGCCGGGGCCCGGCATCCGCTCGCCGCCGCACACCAGCTTCGCCCCGTCGGCGACGGCCCGCTGCACCATCGCGTCGACCTTGACGCGCTGCCGCTCGCTGATCAGCGGGCCCATGTAGACGGCAGGGTCGGTCGGGTCGCCGACCGGGATGTGGGCGAGGCCGCCGGCGACCATCTCTACGATCTCGTCGTGCCGCGCGCGGGGGACCAGGAGGCGGGTGCAGATGGCGCAGCCCTGGCCGGCGTGGCTGCAGGACATGAACGCCGCCATCATCGACACCGCCTGCAGGTCGGCGTCGTCGAGCACGACCATGGGGGACTTGCCGCCCAGTTCCAGGAAGACCCGCTTGACCGTCCCGGAGGCCGCCGCCATGATCCGGCGGCCGGTCGCGGTCGAGCCGGTGAACGTGACGACGTCGACGTCCTTGTGCGTGGTCATCAGCTCGCCGGCCGCCGCACCCGAGGAGGAGAGGACGTTGACGACGCCCGGTGGGATGTCGGTGTGCTCGGCGATCAGCTCGCCGAGGGCGAGCGTGACGAGGGGTGTGTCGGGCGCGCCCTTGAGCACGACGGTGCAGCCCGCGGCGAGGGCGGGGGCCAGCTTGGCGAGGGCGATCTGGTTCGGGTAGTTGTACGGGATGATCGCCGCGACCACCCCGGCCGCCTCCTTCTCCACCCAGCGGTGGTGCCGCGCGCCGCGGGCCTCGTGCACGCCGAGGTCCCTGCTGAACTCGTACGTCGGCAACAGGTCCGCGTACCAGCGCACGACGCCGATCGGCTCCTCCAGCTGGGCCCCCGTTGTGAGCTGGTGCGGGGCGCCGACCTCGGTGATCGTCAGAGCCCGCAGCTCTTCCTTGTGGTCCACGAGGACCCCGTGCAGCTGGTCGAGGCAGCGGGCGCGCAGGTCCCGGTCCGTGGCCCACGACGTGGTGTCGAAGGCGTTGCGTGCGGCGGCGATCGCGGCTTCGGCCTCGGCGGGGCCCGCGTCGGGAGCGTGGCCCAGGACGGCGCCGGTGGCCGGGTTGACGGAGGCGAAGGTGGCTGCGGTGCCGGAGAGCCGGCCGTCTATCAGCAGCCGCCGGTCGGGGGCTTTGTCGGTCATGGGCGGTGCGCCTCCTGCGTGGATGCGGGACTCGTGAAGTGCCTTTAAGGCAAAGGGAACTCAGACCTTGCGGGTGATGCCGCCGTCGACGCGGATGATCGCGCCGGTGGTGAAGCTCGATGCCGCCGACGCCAGGTGCACGGCCAGCGGGGCCACCTCCTCGGGGCGGCCCATCCGGCCGAGCGGCACGAACGGCGCCTCGTCGGGGTCCTCGGGCGCCCAGCCGCGCGACAGGTCGGTGGCGAAGGGGCCCGGCAGGATCGCGTTGACACGCACCTTCGGTGCGTACGCCTCCGCGAGGCCGACGGTCAGCGCGTTGAGGCCCGCCTTCGCACAGGCGTAGGGGAGCTCGCGGGTGCTGGCGGTCAGCGAACCAGCCGTGCCGACGTTGACGACCGAGCCGCCGTCGTGCTCCGCCATGTGTGTGGCGGCCAGCACGGCCAGCCGGAACGGGCCCTTCAGGTTCACCGCGAGGGTCTTGTCGTACAGCTCCTCGCTGATGCCGGTCAGGTCCGTGTAGAGCGGTGACATACCCGCGTTGTTGACCAGTACGTCGAGGCGCCCGAGCCGGTCGAGGGTCTCGCCGACGAGGCGGTCGCAGTCGGCCCAGTGCCCGGCGTGGAAGGCGACCGCCTCGGCCCGCCGCCCGGATTCCTTGGCGATCTCGGTAGCCGCCGTCTCGCAGGCGTCGAGCTTGCGGGAGGCGACCACCACGTCGGCGCCCGCCTCGGCGAGGGCCCCGGCGATGGCGCGGCCGATACCGCGCGAGCCGCCGGTGACGACGGCTGTCTTGCCGGTCAGGTCGTGGAGTGCGGCCAGGGTGTTCACTGCTCAGTGTTCCCTTCGTCGGTGACCCGAACGACGACCTTCCCGATCGCCTCTCCGTCCGCCACGCAGCGCAGCGCCGCCGCCGTGTCCGCGAGGGTGAACTCGGCGCCGATGTGCGGGCGTACGGCGCCCGCGGTAAACAGCGCGCGCAACCGCTCCTCGTTCGCCTCGAACGGCTCGGGCACGTGCGCGGCCAGATCGCGCAGTTGGAAGCCAGTCACCTGAACTCCCTTGAGGAGAACGAGGTTGAGCGGGAGGCGCGGAATGCCGGCCGCGAAGCCGATGGTGACGAACCGGCCGCCCCAGCGCACCGACCGCAGCGCCGGCTCGGTCAGCGTGCCGCCCACCGGATCGAGCACCACATCCGCCCCGGCGGGCAGCGCCTCCTTGAGCGCGGCCCGCAGCCCGCCCTCGCGGTGGTCGATCAGCACCGCCGCACCCTGCGCCTTCGCCACCTCCAGCTTCCGCTGCGACGAGGCCACCGCCGTGACCCCCGCCCCGGCGAGCGCCCCCAACTGCACGGCGGCCAGTCCCACTCCGCCGCCCGCGCCAAGGACCACCAGCTCCTGTCCCGCCGCGACTTGGGCCATCGTGTGCAGCGCGTGGTAAGCGGTGCGGTGCGCCACGCCGAACGCCGCCGCCACCGTGAGGTCCACGCCGTCCGGCACCGGGGTCACCGACCGCGCCGACGCCACGGCCTGCTCGGCGAACGCGCCGACCATCGCCGTTCCGCACACCCGGTCCCCGACCCGTACGCCGGTCCCCTCGTCCGCGACGGCCTCGACGACTCCCGCGAATTCGCTGCCCGGGACGAACGGCGGCTCCACCGGCAGCTGGTACTGCCCGGCGACGAGCAGTACGTCCGGGTAGTTGACGGCCGCCACGTCGACCCGCACCCGGACCTGGCCCGCCGCGAGGGCGGGCGCGGGCACGTCGGCGACCCGGACGGTCTCCGGGGGCCCGTACGCGGTGCACTGTGCCGCCTTCATTGCCTTAGCACCCCCGCCACACGGGGGCGCGCTTCTCCATGAAGGCCGTCGCGCCCTCCTTCGCGTCCTCGCTGCCGAAGACGGAACGCTGGAGCTCCCGCTCACGGGCGGCGGCGCGGTCCGGATCGGTGAGCGTGGTGCGCACGAGCTCCTTGACGGCGGACAGGCCCAGAGGTGCGTTCGCCGCGATGCGGCCCGCCAACTCCAGCGCGGCGCTCAGTACGTGGTCGGCGCCGACCACGGTGTTCACGAGGCCGATCTCGTGTGCCCGCCGCGCGTCCACGGGGTCTCCCGTGAGTACCAGCTCCAGTGCGTGCGCCAACGGGATCCGGGTGCCGAGCGCCGCCCCGCCACCGGCCGGGAACAGCCCGCGCTTGACCTCCGGGAAGCCGAACTTCGCCGTCTCCGAGGCCACCACCACGTCGCAGGCCAGCAGCAGTTCCATGCCGCCGCCGAGCGCGCTGCCGTTGGCGGCGCCCACGACCGGGATGGTGCTCCCGCCGCCCGTGAAGCGCTGGTACGCGGCCCGTCCCGGATCGTCGCCGAGCCCCATCTGCGTCCCGTTGGCGAACGCCCGCAGGTCCATGCCGGGGCAGAACACCCGGTCGCCGCTGCCGGTGAGCACCACGGCGCGGATGTCGGGGTCGGACTCCGCGTCCAGCAGGGCACGGCCCAGGGCGGCCATCAGCTCGGGAGTGAGGGCGTTGCGGGCCCCGGGCCGGTTGAGGCGGGCCACCAGGACGTTCCCGGAGCGTTCCCGGATCAGTACGTTCTCGTCGCTCATCCCCGGTACCCCGACGCTCCCGCGAGGTCCGCGGCCTCGCGCATCAGCTTCAGGATCATCGGTCCGTACGCCTGGAGCTTCGGGTCGTTGCCGGCCCGCTGGTAGCCCTGCTCCAGGACGATCGCGAGCTTCCACTTCGCCAGCACGGCGTAGTAGTCGAAGTCGTCGACCTGACGGCCCGACAACTCGCTGTATCGAGTGAGGAGTTCGTCCCGCGAGGGCATGCCGGTGAGGTCCACGTACCCGGACGTCGCGGCCTCCGGCGCCGTGGTGTCCTCGGGCCAGCTGTGCAGCATCCACGCCAGATCCAGCTTGGGGTCGCCGACCGTGCCCATCTCCCAGTCGACGACCGCCGCCAGCCGGGCGGGCGCGCCGTGCCGGAACATCACGTTGGCGAACTGGTAGTCGCCGTGCATCAGGCCCGGTGTGTAGTCCAGCGGCTTGTGGGCGCGCAGCCAGGCCGAGGCCGCGTCGAGCCCGGGGATGTCCCGGGTGCGGACGCGCTCCAGGAAGGACGTCCAGCGGTCCACCTGCCGCTGGTGGAAGCCGTCGGGGCGGCCGAGGTCGGAGAGGCCCTTCGCCCGCCAGTCGACCTTCGACAACAGGGCTATTCCGTCGGTGAGTTGCTCGGCCAGGCCGCGCCGGGCGACGGCGTCGACGGCGAACGGCTCCGGCCACTTCTTGTCCTTCAGGTTCATCGGGGACCAGCCGTCCACGAACCCCATGAGGTAGAAGGTGCGGCCGAGGACCGACGGGTCCGTGCACACGGCGACCGCCGGAGTGTGCGGCACATCCGTGCCCGCGAGCGCCTCGATGATCCGCCACTCGCGGTGGATGCCCTGGTCGCGGGAGGCCGGCGCGGTGGGCGGCGGGATGCGCAGCGCGCAGTGCAGGGGGCCGCGCCGGATCTCGTAGATCTCGTTCTGGGTGCCGCCGGAGACGAAGGCGTGGGTGAGCGGTTCGCCCTTGCCGGGGAGGTCGAGGCCGTCGAGCCAGGTCGTGAGACGTTCGATGTCGATCACGGTTTCTCGTCCTCCTCGGGCGCGTATTTGGCGATGGCCGCCTCCCGGCGCGTGGGCAGATGGCCGGTCGGCCACAGCCCGTCCACGGCCTGGTGGCCGCGCAGCACCTGACGGGCGACGGTGACCTTGTGGACCTCGGTGGGGCCGTCGGCCATGCCCATCACTCCCGCGCCGAGCAGCATCTTCTGGAACGGCATCTCGTTGCTCATCCCCAGCGCCCCGTGCACCTGGGCGGCGCGCTGCGCGATGTCGTGCAGCACCTGCGGCATGACGACTTTCACGGCGGCGATGTCCTTGCGGACGCGTTTGTAGTCGTTGTGCTTGTCGATCGACCAGGCGACGTACAGCACGAACAGCCGGAACTGGGTGAGCTGGGCGTACGAGTCGGCGACGTAGCCCTGCACGAACTGCTTGTCCGCAAGCACCCCGTCGCGCGTGCGGCGGCTCAGTGCGCGCTCGCACATCATGTCCAGCGCCTTCTGTGCGTGGCCGATGGTGCGCATGGCGTGGTGCACGCGGCCGCCGCCGAGCCGGGTCTGGGCGATGGCGAAGGCCTGGCCGGGGCCGCCGAGGAGGGCCTCGTCGGGCACACGTACACCGTCGTAGTGAATGAGCGCGTGCGCGCCGTCGCCCATCGGCTCGTCGCCCAGGCCGACGTCGCGTTCGATGCGGATGCCCGGTGTGTCGGCCGGGACGAGGAACATCGACATGCCCTCGTACGGTCCCGCCTCCGGGTCCGTCACCGCCATGACGATGAAGAACGCGGCCGTGCGGGCGTTGGAGGAGAAGAACTTCCAGCCGTCGATGACCCAGCCGCCGAACCCGTCGGGGGCCGCCCGTGTCTCGAAGAGGGCCGGGTCGGCGCCCGCCTGCGGTTCGGTCATCGAGTAGCAGGAGAACACCTCGCCGTCGAGCAGCGGCCGCAGGTACTTCGCCTTCTGGTCCTCCGTGCCGTAGTGGGCAATGATCTCGGCGTTGCCGGTGTCCGGGGCCTGGCAGCCGAAGATGACCGGCGCCCATTCGGAGCGGCCCAGGATCTCGTTGAGCAGAGCGAGCCTGAGCTGTCCGTAGCCCTCGCCGCCGAGCTCGGGCCCCAGGTGGGCGGCCCACAGGCGGTGGCGGCGCACCTCGTCCTTCAGAGGCGTGACGATCTTACGGAGCTCGGGCCCCGGTGGGGTGAACTGCTGCCCGGGGAAGGCCAGATCGAGGGGTTCGACCTCTTCGCGTACGAAGGTGTCGGCCCAGTCGAGCAGCCTCTGGAACTCGGGGTCCGTCTCGAAGTCCCATGCCATGGGTGACTACTCCTTGTCCGTAACGAGCGGCGCGCCCATGCGTTCCAGGGCGACTCGGGCCTGGTCGAGAACCGTCTCCGCATCGGTCCCGTCGACAAGCGAACCCATCAGCCGTACGTCCTTGCCGAGCAGCCCGCCCGCGACAGCGCCCATGCGCGTCGGATCGCAGCCCGACGCCGCGAGCCGGCCGAGCGCGAAGCTGGCGGCGCTGCCGTGCCCGGCCACTTCGGCGAACCGCTCCGGCTCGACACCGAGGCGCTGTCCCAGCGCGAGCGCGCTCGCGGCGATCCCGAACGTAGCGGTGAACAGTGTGTTGTTGAGCAGCTTGGTGACCTGACCGGCGCCCAGCGGACCGAGGTGCACGATCGGATCGCCGTACGTCGCGAAGACCGGGCGGCAGCGCTCCACCGCCTCGCTCTCCCCGCCCGCCATCACGAGCAACCTCCCTTCCGCGGCGGCCGGTCCACCGCCGCTGACCGGCGCGTCCACGACCTGCACCCCGCGCTCGGCGGCCAGCGCGCCCAGGCGGCGGCAGGTGTCGGGGTGGACGGTGCTGTGCACCGCGAGTACGGCGCCGGGGCACAGGCCCGCGAGCACGCCCGCATCGCCGAGGACGACGTCCTCCACGTCGGCGTCGCCCACCACGCACACGCCGACCACGTCGCAGGCCGCAGCCAACTCAGCCGGAGTGGCGGCCACTTCGGCCTTCGTTCCGGCGAAGGGCTCAAGGGATTCGGGGCGGCGCGCCCACAGGGTGAGGGGGAGACCGGCGGTCAGGATGCGCTGGGCCATGGGGGCGCCCTGGCTGCCCAGGCCGATGAAACCGGCGTGTGTCACAAGTCCTCCAACGCGAGAGATGGTCAGGCCTTCTCGGACGGTGCGGGCCGCCAGAACGTGGCCAGGAGCCCGGCCGTTGCCACCACGCCGACACCGAGCGCGACACCCCCGCCCGCCCAGCCGGTCACCTCGATGTCGAGCGCCGCGTCGAGGGACCAGGGGCCCGCCCCGATCACGGCCAGCGCGAGAGTGCCCACCGCGAGCACGAGGACGTACTCGTAGCCGTCCTTCATGACGAAGAAGCCGTTCGCGCGATGCGCGAGCAGGCCCGCGACGAGCATCACGGAGATGACCGCCGCGCAGGCCAGCGGCGTCAGGAACCCGGCGGCGAGAAGCACGCCCGAGCCGATCTCCGTCACCACGCTCAGCCACGCCTGCACCCGCCCATTGCGCAGCCCCAGGCTCTCGAACCAGCCTGCTGTGCCCGCGATGCGCCCGCCGCCGCGCCAGTGGTTGAGCCCGTGCACGGCCATCGTCGCGCCGATCACGAACCGCAGCAGCAGTACGGCGAACGCCTCGGCCCCACTCATGCGGCCTCACCCTTCTCTCGATGCTCTTGCTCGACGACGCACTCCTCGGCGAACGCCAGCACCCGCAGGTGGTAGCTGCGGGCGGCGAGGCCCAGGCTCAAGTTGTGGCCGCTGCCCGCCTGTTCGTTGGTCCGGGTACGGGGAGCGGCGGTGAACAGGCCGGTGATCTCGGTGAGTGCGGCGGGGCCGGATTCCCACACCCGCTCGTGGTCGCCGAGGCTGAACTGCACCGGGATGTGCACCTCGGCCGCGAGGCGGGCGAAGTCGCGCTCCACCCACGTCCGCGCGGGGCTTTCGTAGGCGGGGGAGTCCGAGGCGATGTACGGGGTGTTCCACACGTCCTCGGCGTACAGCTCGGCCGGCCCCCACAGCGTCTCGCGAGTCCCGGCCGGGCGTCGGCCGTACCGCTGGCGCGTCACCCCCGCCGCCTCGAGGGCGCGGATGGTGTCGGCCTGGTGCCGCAGCCCCGTGCCCGCGATCTCCAGACCGAGCAGTCGGCGCCCGCGCGGGTCGGCCGCCATCCGCATCGCCAGCTCGCAGCCCGCCGAGTGCGCGGCCACGAACACGGCGGGGCGGCCGGGCAGTTGGTCCAGGAAGCGTTCCATCGCCGCGTACGTCGTATCCAGGCGGCGCTGCGGGTCGCGGTAGCGCTCGGCGCAGGGCGCGGAGATGCCGTAGCCGGGCCGGTCCATGGCGACGACCGCGTAGCCGAGCTGCGCCCCCGTGCGCAGCAGCGAGAACTCCGGCCGCCCCGGGCAGTCGAAGTACAGCGAAGTGGTGCCGCCGCCGTGCAGCGCGAAGATGACCGCGCGGGGCGAAGGGGCCGAGCATACGCGCGCGGAGAGCGGGAAGCCGTCCACGCGGACCGTCTTGGTGTGCACGCTCGGCGCGGTCGCCGCATCGGTGGCCGCCTGCAGACGGCCGGGCACCGTCACCCGTCCGCCCGCAGGAGCATGACCCCGCTCGGTGTGAGGCCGCCCGTGCTGACCACGGCGGTGCGGGCGCCGGTGATCTGCCGGGCGCCGCCCTCGCCGCGCAGCTGGGTGATCGCCTCGCGGACCAGGCCCATGCCGTGGGTGCGGCCGTGCGAGAGCTGACCGCCGTGCGGATTGACGGGGAGCACGCCGTCGCGGGCGATGTTCTTGCCGCCGTCCAGGAAGTCCTTCGCTTCACCGATCCCGCAGAAGCCCAACGCCTCTATCCAGGACAGGCAGTTGACGGTGAAGCCGTCGTACAGCAGCGCCACGTCCACGTCATCCGGTCGCAGATCGGTGCGCGTCCACAGGTGCGCCGCCTGCCCGAGCACCTGCGGTTCGTGCGTCGACGTGGTCTGGTCCCACTCCAGGCGCTCGACGAGCTGTGTGCCGACCGCCTCGACGAGGACCGGCGGCTTGGGCAGATCCCGCGCCGCGTCCACGGCGGACACCACGACCGCGATCGATCCGTCGCACGGCACATCACAGTCGTAGAGGCCGAAGGGGCTCGTGATGGGGCGTGCCGAGAGGTAGTCGTCCATGGTGAGCGGGTCGCGGTAGATCGCCTCGGGGTTGAGCGCGGCGTTCGCGCGCTGGTTGAGGGCGATCCAGCCGAGCGTCTCGCGGGTCGTGCCGTACTCGTGGAAGTGGCGCTGAGCGTTCTGCGCGAGGTGGATCGCGGCGGAGCTCGCGCCGAACGGGGCGACCCACTGCGCGCCGTCCGCGACCCGGTCCTGGCGTGGGACCGTCCGCAGTCCCTTGCGTATCTGTTGGGTGTGCGTGGTCTCCCACACCGTGCGGAAGCACAGCACGTGCCGGGCCAGGCCGCCCGCGACCGCGAGCATCGCCGCGATCACCGAGCCGGCCGGGCCGAAGGTGTCCATGCCGCCGTTGTGCCACGTCGGCCGGATCCCGAGTGCGCACTCCACGGTGGTGACACCGCCCTCGCCCATCCCCGCGGAGATACCGGAACCCGGGTACGTGGCCAGGCCGTCGATGTCGTCGAGCGTGAGCCCCGAGTCGGCGACGGCCCGCTCGCACGCCTCGACGGCCAGCGCGAGCGGCGCCACCCCGAGGCGCCGTCCGATGCGGGAGGCGCCGGTGCCGGTCAGGGCCGCCCGGTGCTCGAAGAGGTCGGCGCTCACCGGGGGTCGGACCAGTGCTCTGATCCGCTCGGGGCCCGGATCGTCGGGCGGCAGCGCGGGCAGCGGGTCCGGCTGTTCGGCGCACGGCCGGAACAGCGGCACCCACACGTCCTCGACCTGCTCGAAGACGGCCTCCAGGCGCATGCCGAGCCGCAGTTCGGACGCCTCGCAGCCCACGATGTTGGTGGTGAGCCGGACCCGCGGATCCTCGTCCACGGCCACCCGCGCCACCACGTACGGCGGCTCAAGGCCGGGCGCTGGGAACCGCTCGTTGACCGTGAAGGAGACCAGGGCGGCCGTGCCCGCGACTTCGGTGACGGTCAGTTCGTGACCACGGCAGCGGCGGCACACCGGCAGCGGCGGATGGTTCAGCGCGGAACAGTCCGCGCACCGCTGGAAGCGGAGCCGGCCGTCCGCGCCGGACGCCCAGAAGAACGCGGTGTCATCGGTGAGCAGGGGCAGGGAACGCCGGGCCACAGGGGCTCCTCCACAGGTCGGGGACCAGAAGCGGTCAGCGAATGTCGGCCCGTTCGCCGCGCGCGGTCACCGGAGCGGCCAGGTCCTGCTCGTCGCAGGCCTTCTGCAGCTTGGCCAGGGTCTCGTCGAGCCCGGGGCCGAGCCGCGGTCCCGGCGTGAACGTCGCCGGCAGATGCCGCATGCCGTTGATGATGCCGACGGAGTCGTAGTGCACCGTCCCTTCCGCCTCGCACACGTAGTCCGGCATCCGGTCGAGCACGTGCGTGATCATCCGCTTGAAGACGACGCGCGCCACGTTGGAACCGATGCAGCGGTGGATGCCGAGACCGAAAGCCTGGTGGCGGTTGCCCTTGCGTTCCATGTCTACGTTGTTGGGGTCCGGGAACACGGCCGGGTCGCGGTTGGCCATCGCCCACGACAGCCAGAGCCGGTCGCCCTCCTTGAACTCCTGGCCCGCCATCTCGCAGTCCACGGACACGGTGCGTCCGTCGCCGACCGCCGGGGTGAAGAAGCGCAGGAACTCCTCGGTGGCCGAGTCGAGCAGCGTGCCCCGCTCCCGGCTGAGCCGCTCGCGCTCCTTGGGGTGCTGCGAGAGCCACTCCACGGAACGCCCGGTGAGCGCCGTCGTGGTGTCGAAGCCGCCGCCGATCAGCAGCGCGAGCACACCGAGCAGGTCCATGTCGGACGGCTTCGCGCCTCCGAGGTCGGCGGTGAGGACCGCGTTCACGAGCCCCGGGCGCGGGGTGGCGCGGATCGCCGCCATCTGCTCGAAGATGTCCCGCATCATCGTCATGTGCAGCTCGCGCACCCGCTCCCTGTCCGGGGAGTCCGGCGGCGTGTAGACCCCGGCGTGCGCGGGCTCGTTGTAGATCTGCCAGTTCTTCAGCGGGATCCCCATCATGGCGAGGGTGAACACCGCGGGCACCGGGTTGGCGAGGTCCTCCACGAAGTCGATGCGCCCCGACTCGATCCGCTCGTCCAGGCAGGCCCGGATCAGCTCGTCAAGGAACGGGATCCAGCGCTGCACCGCGGCCGGCGACAGATACGGGTTCAGCGCTTGCCGGTAGTAGCGCTGCTCGGGCGGGTCCATCTCCAGGAAGCCCCCGCGAAAGCCCTGGTCGGGCGGTGGCGGCGGGATGGTGATCCCGCGATAGCCGCGGCGTTCGCCGTTCACGTCGTGGTCGTTGGAGAGCTTGTCGGCCGAGCGCGCGATGTCGAAGACCGTCTGGTGGCCGGCCGCCACGAAGTGCCCGCCGTGCGTGTCGGTCCAGGCCAGTGGGCAGCGGCCCTGCATCTCCTCGGTGATCTCGACGAACCGCTCCCGGTAGTCCGGGGCGTGCCGGTCGAACTCGTACCGGCGGCTCTTGCGGGCCGCCTCGTCGTCCGTGGTCACGGTGGTACTTCCTTCACGTCGTCGTCTGGGTGAGGGAGATGGCCCGCTCGGGGCAGGAGCGCACCGCCTCGCGCGCGGCCTCCTCCTCCCCGGCAGGCACCTCTTCGGCGACCGGTGACGAGTGCCCGTCGATCTCACTGAGCTGGAACACCTTCGGCGCGATCATGGCGCAGAGGGTGTGACCCTGGCAGCGGTCCTGGTCGACGTTGACCTTCATGAGCAACCCCTTGTCCGCATCTACTTGATGTCGCGTCAGCGGCGCCAGTCGTACCACTTGAGGTAGCCGCCCGCGTCCACGCGCAGCTGCACACCAGTGATGTAGCGGGCCTCGTCCGAGGCGAGGAAGAGGACCGCGTTGCTGATGTCGATCGGCTCCACATACGGGATGGGCATCGCCTGCTGCACGGCGAAGCCCGGCTCGGCGTCCTCGCGGGTGGGGTGCTCCAGGTCCGGGCGGAACGACTTGTACATCGGCTCGCTCTGCAGCATCTGCGTGTTGCAGTTCGTGGGGTGCACGACGTTGGCGCGCTGCTTCAACGGGGCGAGATTGCGGGCCAGTTCGTGCATGTACTCCGACAGGGCCCGCTTCGCGTAGGCGTAGCCTGCGCCGCCCGGGTTGGAGCCGGGGTTGTCCACGATGCCGTGCTCCATGAGCGCGGCCGTCGAGGCGGTCGCGATCACAGAGGCGCCCTCGCGCAGGTGCGGCAGGGCGGCCTGGATGGCGTTGATGCTGCCGATCAGATCGACGTCGACGGCGTCGGACCACGCCTGCAGCGGCGGCGCGCCCTGCAGCGGTGCGATGCCGGCCTGCGCCACGACGATGTCGATGCCGCCGAACCCGGCCACCGTGCGATCCACCGCGTCCCGCATGGCGTCCATGCTGCGCACGTCGGCCTGGATGGGCAGTGCCTTGCGGCCCGCCTTCTCCACGAGCCGCGCCGTCTCCTTCAGGTCCTCCGGAGTGGCCATCGGATAGTCGACCGTCTCGTAGTCACGACACAGGTCGATCGCGACGACATCGGCGCCCTCCTCCGCGAGCCGCACCGCGTGACTGCGGCCCTGCCCGCGCCCCGCGCCGGTGATGAACGCGACCTTGCCCTCGACTCGCCCCATGCCGCTTCCCCTTGTCGTGGTTCCTGCTGTTCCGGTTACGAGGTGATGCTTGGGCGCCCCGCCTACGATCCGGCGCGGAGCCCCGTGCGATCCAGCGCCGCGAGGGCCGGCTCCAGGGCGCCGAGCCGCGCGCCGAGCCCCTCCGCGGTCTGCCGGACCACGGCCACGTCCTTGTCCACGAACTTCCGTACGTCGCTGATGAATTGGTCGACCGAACCCCGCGACGCCGCCCCCGCGAGGGCCCGGCTCGCCGCGCTGCCGTGGCCGAGCGCGTCCAGGAGTGCCGCCTCGTCGATGCCGAGCCCGCGGCCGAGCCGCGCCGCCTCCGCGATCAAGCCCAACTGGGCGGTGAACAGTGCATTGTTGACCATCTTCACGCTCTGCCCCGCACCCACCGGGCCGACCGCGAGCACCGGATCCGCGTACGCTTCGAGCACCGGGCGCAGCCGCTCCACAGTGGCCTCGTCGCCGCCCGCGAAGACGGTGAGCCGGCCGGCCGCGATGTCGTGCGGGCCGCCGCTGACCGGTGCGTCGAGGACGTCGATGCCGCGCGCGGCGATCTCCCGGACCGTGTGCGGGCTCGCCGTGGTGTGGACGATCAGTGGCGCGCCCGCCGGCAGTGCGTCGAGCAGTTCGCCGTCGAGGCACACCTCCCGCACCTGCCGGTCGGTGAACACGCAGACGATGAACGCGTCGACGTCCTCGGCCGCGTCCTCGACGCGGCCGACGGTCTCGGTGCCCTCCTCGCCCAGCGCGGCGCGGCGCTCGGGCGTGCGGCCCACGGTGCGCACCGCGTGTCCGGCCGCCACCAGACGGCGCACCATGGGCAGCCCCATGCGTCCCGCGCCGGCGAACCCGATCCGCTTCACGGGCGATCCGGCTCCGGGTGATCCGGGTGGTGCAGATGATCCGCGCGCCACAAGAACACCCCTTCCGTTTCGCGAGAACTGTAATCTCACCCACGGGTTCGCGGAAGGTGTCGGCTGCGACTTTCTCCCCCGGCTCGTGAGGGGGTGGCCCTGTTGCCCGGCGATCGCGAGAACCATATTCTCCGATGAGGGAAACCGAAGATGCGCCAACTCTCCGTACCAGGAGGCACCGTGGCCCACCCCGAGCCGCCGAAGGACGCCCGCGCCATGCGCCGGGCCGTGCTCGGTGACGCCTACGTCGACGCCGCCGTCCGTGACCAGCGGCCCGCCGTGGCCGAGTTCCAGGACTACATCACCGAGACGGCCTGGGGCGTGTGGGCCCGCGCCGGAGCGCTCAGCCCGCGCGACCGCAGCCTGCTCGTCCTCGCCATGACTGCCGCGCTCGGGCGCATGGAGGAGTTCCGCACCCACGCCACCGCCGCACCGCGCGCGGGCGTCACGCAGCGGGAGATCGACGAACTGCCCTTCCAGATCGCCGCCTACTGCGGCGTGCCGGCCGGGAACGCCGCCCGCCGCTGCCTCACCGAGGTCGCGAACCGCTCAGCGGATGAGGTCTGACGATGGGGACGATCGGTTTCGTCGGGCTCGGCAACATGGGCGGCGCGCTCGCCGCCAACCTCGTACAGCGCGGCCACGAAGTCCTCGCGTTCGACAGCGCGGGCACCGAGCGCATCCCGGCCGGCGCAACCGCCTGCAAGGACGTGGCCGACGTCGCTCGCGGCGCGACGGTGTTGGTGCTCTCGCTGCCCGACGGGGACGCCAGCGAGAAGGTCGCGCGCGAGATCATGGAAACGGCCGATCGTCGCACGGCGTACGTGGTGGACACCTCGACGGTCGGCGTGAGCGCCGCGCGGCGCGTCGCCGAACTGCTCGCCGCGCACGGCATCGGGCACGCCGACGCCCCCGTCTCCGGAGGTGTCGCGGGCGCCCGCGCCCGCACGCTCACCGTCATGTACGCCGCCCCCGACGAGGTCTGCGCCGCGATCGAGCCGGTGCTCGCCGACCTGAGCGAGCGGCGCCGCAGAGTGGGGGAGCGGCCGGGGCTGGCGCAGGCGGCGAAGCTCGCCAACAACTTCCTGTCCGCCACGGCGCTCGCCGCCACCAGCGAGGCACTCGCCTTCGGGCGCGCGGCGGGTCTCGACCCGGCGGTCCTGATGGACGTCCTCAACGCGTCCAGCGGACGCAGCGGCGCCACCGAGGACAAGTTCCCCCGCCACGTCCTCACCGGCAGCTACGACTCGGGGTTCGCCAACTCGCTGATGGCCAAGGACGTGGAGCTGTATCTGGGGGCCGTGGCCGAGCAGGGCGCGCCAGGTGAGGTCGGCGCGCTCATCGGCGCGCTGTGGCGCCGGTTCGCCGAGGCCGAACCGGGCGTCGACTTCACCCGCGTGTATCCGTATCTCGAGGCCACCAGGAGGGGCGACGCATGACCACCACACCCGAGGCAGGGCCGACCGGGCCCCGCATCGCCCCGCTGCCGGTCCGTCAGTGGCCGCCACAGATGCACGAGGCGCTGGCTGCCCTCACCCCTGCGGCGCCCCGGCACCCGGTGCCCGAGAAGGGGGCCAAGCGCCCCAAGGGCCTCAACGCCCTCGGTGTCCTGGCCCACTACCCCGAACTGACCCGCGCCTTCAACGTCTTCAACGGTCACCTCCTCTTCGCCACCACGCTCACCATCCGCCAGCGCGAACTGCTGATCCTGCGGATCAGCGCGGTGCGCGAGGCCACGTACGAGTGGCGGCAGCACGTGTGGATCGCCCGGCACGAGGCGGGCATGACGGACGAGGAGATCGAGCGGATCGGAGAGGGCCCCGAGGCCGCCGGCTGGAGCGAGGAGGAGCGGTTCCTGCTGCGAGCCGTGGACGAACTGATCGCCGACGCGCGGATCGCCGACGCCACCTGGCGGGGGCTCGCGAAGGAACTCGACGAGCGGCAGTTGATGGACGTGGTGTTCAGCGTCGGCGCGTACGACACGATCGCCATGGTGTTCAGGACCTTCGACGTGGTACTCGACGACGACCTCAAGGCGTGACGCCGCATGGCGAGCTGGCGGGAGCAGGCCGTCGCCCGCACCGTGGACCCAGTCCGGGCCCGCGCCGAGAAGCGCGTGCAGGGGTTCCTCGACGCCGCGCTGGAACTGCTCGCCGGGGAGTCGGGCAAGGACTTCACGGTCCAGGAGGTCGTGAAGCAGTCCGGACAGTCGCTGCGCAGCTTCTACCAGAATTTCAGCGGCAAGCACGAGCTGCTGCTCGCACTCCTCGAGGAGTCGGTGTTCAAGACCGCGGCCCGGCTGCGCGAGGCCATCGCCACGGAGCCGGACGCGCTGAGCCGGCTGCGTTGCTTCACCCTCGAATACCACCGGCTCTGCCGTCCGCCGACGCGGCCGAGCTCCCCGCGATCCGTCGAGATCCTCGGTATGGCCGAGTTCGCACAGCAGTTGCTGACCGACGACCCCAAGGAGGCCGCCCGCGCCTTCGCCCCGATCTTCGCGTTGCTGGAGGAGATCCTCGACGAGGCGGCGGCCGACGGCGCGGTGCGCGCGGATCTCGACTGCCGCGCGGTGGCGGGGGCGATGCTGCAGGCCATCATGTTCAACTCGTTCGCGCTGGTGCTCAGCGGGACGCCGGTGCGTACGCGCGGCGGGGACGCGGAGGCGCTGTGGGACCTGCTCGCCCACGGTCTGACCGCCGAGGGGCGGCCGGTCAGCGACGGAAACGCTCTTCTCCGGAATCGAGATGGTTGATATCGTGCGGGCGGCACATGCGCATGCACGGACATGCACGGAGCAGCAGGGCCCGAGGCACCATGCACCTGAAAGGGGCGCCAGCGTGAAGGACTTGGAGGAGGTCGACTTCTTCCGCGACGAAGAGGTCGTGGCCGATCCGTATCCGTACTTCGAGGCCGCGCGGGGGCAGTGTCCCGTGCAGCGCGAGAAGCACCACGATGTCGTGCTGATCACCGGCTACGACGAGGCCGTGGAGGTCTACAACGACACGGAGCGCTTCTCCGCGTGCACCGCCGTGACCGGCCCGTTCCCCGGCTTCCCCGTGCCCCTGGAGGGCGACGACGTCTCCGAGCTCATCGAGCGGCACCGCGACGAACTGCCCATGAGCGACCAACTGCCCACGCTGGACCCGCCGGTGCACACCGACCACCGTTCGCTCCTGATGCGGCTGATCACACCCAAGCGCCTCAAGGAGAACGAAGAGGCGATGTGGCGTCTTGCCGACGGCATGATCGAGGACTTCCTCGCCCCGGGGAAGGGCGAGTTCATCAGCGAGTTCGCCGGACCCTTCACCCTCCTGGTCATCGCCGACCTGCTCGGGGTGCCCGACGAGGACCGTGCCGAGTTCGCTGAAGAACTGCAGGGCCGCCCGCGCGGTCGCGGCGCCATCGGCAGCACCGAGCAGGAGGAACTCGGCCACACCCCACTGGAGTTCCTCTACGGCCGCTTCGCCCGCTACATCGAGGAGCGCCGCCGCGAGCCCCGCTCCGACGTGCTGACAGGCCTGGCCACGGCCACGTTCCCCGACGGGACGCTGCCCGAGGTCGACGCGGCCGTGCGGGTCGCGGCCAACCTGTTCGCCGCGGGCCAGGAGACCACCGTACGACTGCTCAGCACCGCCCTGAAGATCCTCGGCGACGACCGGGAGCTTCAGCAGCGGCTGCGCGCAGAGCGGCAGTTGATCGCCCCGTTCGTCGAGGAGTGCCTGCGCATCGAGTCCCCGGTCAAGGGCGACTTCCGGCTCTCCAAGGTGCCGGTCGAACTCGGCGGCGTCGAACTGCCCGCGGGCACCACCGTGATGGTGCTCAACGGGGCGGCCAACCGCGACCCCGCATGGTTCGAGAACCCCGACACCTTCGACGTCGAACGCCCCGGCGTCCGCCGCCATCTGGCCTTCGGTCGCGGCCCGCACACCTGCCCCGGCGCACCGCTGGCCCGCGCGGAGGCGCGCGTGGCGATCGAGCGGCTCCTGGACCGCACCGAGGACATCCGGATCTCCGAGGAACACCACGGCCCGGCCGACGCCCGCCGCTACCACTACGTGCCGACGTACATCCTGCGCGGACTCACCCGCCTCCACCTGGAATTCACCCCCGCAGACCAGGCGGTGGTCCAGTGAAGGCCACCGTCGACGACGACCGCTGCCGCGGACACGGCATCTGCTGCTCCACCTGCCCCGAGGTCTTCGACCTGAGCGACGACGGATACGCGGTGGTCCTCGGCGGGGAGGTCCCGGCCGAGCACGAGAACGACGTACGGGTCGCGGCCCGGGCCTGCCCGGAGCGCGCGATCACGGTCCACTGAGGGGATGCGCTGTGACGATCAATGTGGCCTCCGCGTTCGCGGGCGACGCCGGGACTCCGTCCTGCGGCCGGCTGCGCGAACTGGACGAGGAAATCATCGAACTGCTGCGTCGCCGACGGGCGATGGTGCGCGAACTGCCCCCGCCGACCGGCCCACGCGGCATCGACCCGTCCTTCACCGGCGCGGTGCGCGACACCATCACCCGCTACAGCGACCAGTTGGGCAGCGGCAGCGAACTCGTCGCCCGCGCGATCCTCGTGCTGTGCGACCCGGGGGACCGCGCCTGAGTCCCGACCGGGTGGAACCGGCCCCGAAATCGCACCATGCAGGACACCATGGGGAGCAGGCCCTGCCCGCCGGTGGGCGGGTGACCGCGCGTACCCCCACGGAGGATTCGACATGCTGCTCGCCGCCGAGAAGGGCGACATCACCACGATCATCGGGGGCATCGCCCCTGACTGGGGCCCGTTCGGGACCCTGGGCGCCGAGGCGAAGACGATGATCCAGGTCGTCATGGCCGTCGCGATCCTGCTCTGCCTCGGCGTCGCGATCTGGGGCGCCGCGAAGCAGCGGATCGGTGCGACCGCGCTGCGCGACACGTTCAGCGCGGAACAGGGCAAGGGCCTGATCATCGCCGGGCTCACCGGGGTGTTCATCATCGGCTCGCTCGGCACGGTCTTCACCATCGTGTACGGCATGGCCGTCTGAAGGCCGGCACGGGTCAGGAGCGGTGACTCATGCGTCTCACTCGTACTCGACGACCACGGACGCGGCGTCCTCGTCCGGTACCGCCTGGCAGGTCAGTACGTACCCCTCGGCGACCTCGTCGTCCATGAGCGCGTCGTTGGCCCGCATCGTTGCCGTGCCCTCGCGCAGGATCGCCATGCAGGTCGCGCAGTTGCCCGCCTCGCACGAGAACGGCGGAGCGAAGCCGGCGCGGCGGGCGCTCTGTAGCAGAGTCTCGCCGGGGCGCTTGGCGATGGTCTGGCGTCGTCCCTGCATGACGACGGTGACGGTGCCCGCTGCCTTCACGTGCGCGGGAGGGGTCGTGGGTACGGATGCGGGCGCCTCGCCGCCTCCGAACCGCTCGCTGAACACCCGCCCCGTGCCCGCCAGGGCCGACTCCACCAGTTCCATGAAGGGTTCGGGTCCGCAGACATACGCGTCGGCCCCGGCGTCCGCGCCGACGAACTCCTTGATGTCCGCTGCCGACAAGTAGCCCCGCAAGTCGTCGAGATGACGCACGACGTCCAGACGGTCGGGATGGCGGGCCGCCAGGTCGGTCAGCGTGTCGTGGAAGATGGCCTGGCCGCGGTTCCGGTCCGCGCACAGCAGCCGGACGCGGCGATCGGTGCCCGCCAGCGTGCTCTTGGCGAGGGAGAGGACCGGCGTGATCCCGCTGCCGCCGCAGAACCCGAGGAGCGGGGTGTCGGCGGGGCGCAGGGTGAACCTGCCGCGTGCCGCCGTCAGTTCCAGCTCGTCGCCCTCACGGACGTGGTCGTGCAGCCAGTTCGACGCGGCGCCGCCCGGCACCCGCTTCACCGTCGTGGTGATCTCGTCGTCGAAGCCGGGCGCGCTCGAGAACGAGTACGCGCGCGGCGCCGGACGCCCGTCGACCGTGATCCGGAAGATGCAGTACTGCCCGGCCTCGTATGTGAGCGGCCCGTCGAGCGGCTTCAGCGTGAACGTACGGGCGTCGGCGGTCTCCTGGACGATCCGTGTCACGGTCGCGCGCCGGAACAGCGGGGAGCTCGGCATGGGCCTCCTTCTTCTCATGCAAGGGGAACTGACGCGAGGTGATGCCTACTTCGGCGGGAAGCGCAGCGCGCCGTCCAGGCGGACGACCTCACCGTTCAGGTAGTCGTTCTCGCACAGCCCCTGGACCAGCGCCGCGTACTCCTCGCTGCGCCCCATGCGCTTCGGGAACGGCACCTGCGGCCCCCAGTACGCCTCCAGTTGGTCGCCGGCCTTCCCGTACGCGGGCGTGTTGATGGTGCCCGGCGCGATGGTGGTGACCCGGATCCCCAGCGGCGACAGGTCGCGCGCGGCGACCAGCGTCATGCTCGCGACGCCGCCTTTGGCGGCCGCGTAGGGGAGCTGGCCGATCTGGCCCTCGTACGCGGCGATGGACGCGGTCGTGACGATGACGCCACGGCCGCCCTCCTCCAGCGGCTCCTGGTGGGCGAGCGCGGCCGCGCCGAGGCGCAGCACGTTGAAGACGGAGGTCAGGTAGTAGTCGATGGTGGTACGGAACCCGTCCAGGGGGAGCGGGCTGCCGTCCTTGCCGACCAGTCGGCCGCCGGTCGCGGGGCCGCCGTGCACATCGACGACGATGCGCAGCGGCCCGGCCGCCTCTGCCTCCGCCAGCGCCGCGTTGACGCTGTCCTCGTCGGTGGCGTCGGTGCGGACGTACCGGATCCCGAGCTCCGCCTCGAGCGCCTTGCCCTTCTCGTCATTGACGTCCGCGGCGACGACCCGCGCGCCCGCCGCGTGCAGGCGGCGCACAGTGGCCTCGCCGAGGCCGCCCGTGCCGCCGACCACGATCGCGGAGCTTCCGGTGATCTGCATCTGTACTCCCCACTACCGAAGGGTTGTTGAGGGTGCGCCCACTGATGTGGTCACTGGTGCCGACACTCTTGAAAGTCTCGCTCTACTGAAGCGAGAATAGCACTCTCATGAACATCTTGATGACCCTTGAGATGGCCGCATCGGCAGGGGAGCGGCCGGCGGTCACGCTCGACGACCGCTCCCTGTCCGCTGCCCGGATCCTCGCCCTCGCGCGCCGCGCCGCCGAGCGTTTCCGTGGCGCTCCGGCGGTGCTGTACCGCGCACCCAACCACCTCGCCTACCCCGTCGCGCTGTTCGGCTGCGCCCTGGCCGGCGTGCCGTTCGTGCCGCTCAACTACCGTCTTGGCGCGGATCAGTTGGCGGGGATCGAAGGGCGGCATCCGGGCGCGGTCCGTATCGGTCCCGACGATCTGGAAGGGCTGCTCGACGCCACCGGCGAGCCCCCGGCCGGTGACGTACCGGCGCCCTGGGACCAGGACGCGGTCGCCGTGATCCTCTACACCAGCGGCACCACCGCGGCCCCGAAGGCCGCCCTGCTGCGCCACCGCCACCTGCTCGCCTACGTGTTGAACACGCTGGAGTTCAACTCCGCCGCCGACGGCGACGCGGCGCTCGTCGCCGTCCCGCCGTACCACATCGCCGGCCTGACGAACCTGATGTCCAACCTCTACACCGGGCGCCGCGTGGTGTACCTGCCGGCGTTCTCGGCCGGTGAGTGGCTTGCAGCGTTGCGCCGCGAGAAGGTCACCCACGCGATGCTCGTCCCGACGATGCTCGCCCGCATCGTCGAGGAACTCCCCGCCGGTGAGGGCGCCGGTGTCCCCACCCTGCGCAGCCTCGCCTACGGCGGCGCCCGTGCCCCGCGCACCGTCGTCGAGAAGGCGCTGCGGGCCTTCCCGGACGCGGGCTTCGTCAACGCCTATGGGCTGACCGAGACCTCCTCGTCGATCGCGGTGCTCGGCCCGCAGGACCATCGTGCCGCGCTCGCCGCAGACGACCCCGTCGTCCGCGACCGGCTCACCTCGGTCGGCCGCCCACTGCCCGGCGTCGAGATCGAACTCCGCACAGTGGACGGCGAGTTGTGCCCGCAGGGGAGCACCGGTCTCGTGCATGTGCGGGGCGAGCAGATCTCGGGCGAGTACAGCGGCCGCAGCGTGCTCGACGCGGACGGCTGGTTCCCCACCGGCGATCTGGGGCGGCTCGACGCCGACGGCTATCTCTACGTCGAGGGCCGTGCCGACGACACCATCATCCGTGGCGGCGAGAACATCGCCCCCGCCGAGATCGAGGACGTCCTGCTGGAACATCCCGGTGTGCGCGAGGCCGTCGTCATCGGGGTGCCGGACGAGGAGTGGGGGCAGCGGATCGTCGCGGTCCTCGTCAGCAGCGCAGAAGGCGGCGAGGGCGTTGAGCCGGACGAGATCCGGCAGTGGGTGAGGAAACGGCTGCGTACCTCCAAGACCCCCGACACCGTCGTCTTCCGCGCCGACCTGCCGCGCACGGGGACCGGAAAGCTGCTGCGCCGCACGCTCATCGCCGAACTGGCCGAACTCGCCACACCCGCCGAGCTGGACAACCCGGAGAAGTCCCATGCCTGAAGCCGTGATCGTCTCCGCCCTGCGCACCCCCGTGGGCACCGCCCGCAAGGGCACCCTGCGCGACACCGACGCCTACACCCTCGCTGACCGCATCGTCCGCGCGAGCGCCGACCGCCTCGCCGAACTCGGCGTCGATCCCGACCGCATCGACGACGTCATGCTGGCCGAGGGCCTCTACGGCGGCGGCGTCATCGCCCGGCACGCCGCACTGACCGCAGGGCTGACCACCGTGCCGGGCCTCGCCCACAACCGGCACTGCGCCGCGTCGCTGGCCGCCGTGCAGTCGGCGGCCGCCTCCATCCGCGCCGGGATGGACGAGGTGGTCATCGCGGGCGGGGTGAACTCCGCGTCCACCTCGCCGCGTCTGAGCTTCGGGGGCGAACCGTGGGTACCGCCCACCCACCCCGACCGGCCCGACGCCCCCAACCTGGACATGTCGATCACGGTCGGCTGGAACGCGGCCGTCGCCGCGGGCATCTCCCGCCAGGACATGGACGCGTGGGCGCTGCGCTCGCACCGCAACGCGATCCGCGCCATCGACGAGGGCCGCTTCAAGGACGAGATCGTGCCGGTCGAGACGCCGCACGGACTGTTCGACGTCGATGAACACCCGCGCCGTGACACCTCACCCGAGAAACTGGCCGGACTTAAGCCGCTGCACCCCGAGATCGACGGCTTCAGTATCACCGCGGGCAACGCGGCCGGCGGCAACGACGCCGCCGCTGCCCTCGCCGTCGTCAGTGACCGCCTCGGGCTGCCTGCCCTCGCCACTGTCAGGGCCTGGGCCTCGGTCGGTGTCGACCCGGCCGACACCGGGCTCGCCCCCGTGCAGGCCATCCCGAAGGCGCTGGCCCGCGCCGGGCTGAGCACCGGCGACGTCGACCTGTACGAGATCAACGAGGCGTTCGCGTCGATGTGCGTGGCCGTGGTACGCCGACTCGACCTCGACCCCGACACGGTCAACGTCAACGGCAGCGGCTGCTCACTCGGCCACCCCGTCGCCGCGACGGGTGGCCGGATGCTGGTCACGCTCGTCCATGAGCTGCGCCGCAGGGGCGGCGGGACCGGCGTGGCCGCCATGTGCGCGGGCGGGGGCATGGGGTCGGCCGTGGTGGTGGAGGTTGGTGCGGAATCTTGATTACCTTCAGTGGAGAAGTTAGTTTCCACCCGATGGGCCCCATGAATTCGGTGGACCCCGTGGAGAGGAGCCGTCGATGACGTCAGCGGTCCGGGAACTGCGTCCCGGCCTCCAACTGGCCAGCACAGTCTGCGGAGTTCGGGTGATCGTCGTCCGGGCGCCCGCAGGACCGGCCCCCGGCATCACCTGCGGAGGCGAACCGATGGTCCCACTCGATGCCGCACCGTCGGCTCCCGGCCCCACGGGCGAGGCGGCCACGCTCATCGGCAAGAGGTACGAGGACTCGGAGCAGACGATCGAACTGCTCTGCACATCCTCCGGATCGGGCGTACTCAGCTGTGACGGCGCGCCCATGACCCTCAAGGCGGCCAAGGCGCTACCCGCCTCCGACTGAAAGGCACCCGGCCATGCACCAGGACGACCTCATACTCATCAGCGTCGACGACCACATCATCGAACCGCCCGACATGTTCGTGAACCACCTCCCGGCCAAGTACCGGGACGAGGCGCCCCGCCTGGAGCACCGCGAGGACGGCACCGACGTGTGGCGCTTCCGCGACGCCGTCCTGCCCAACGTCGCGCTCAACGCGGTGGCCGGCCGCCCCAAGGAGGAGTACGGCCTCGAACCCCAGGGCCTCGACGAGATCCGCCCCGGCTGCTACGACGTGCACGAACGCGTCAAGGACATGGACGCGGGCGGCGTCCTCGCCCAGATGAACTTCCCGTCCTTCCCCGGCTTCGCCGCCCGCCTCTTCGAGACCGAGAACAGCGACCTGTCGTACGCGCTGGTGCGCGCCTACAACGACTGGCACATCGACGAGTGGTGCGGCGCCCACCCCGGCCGCTTCATCCCGATGGCACTGCCCGCGATCTGGGACGTCGACGCCTGCGTCAAGGAGGTACGGCGGGTCGCCGAGAAGGGCTGCCACTCGCTGACGTTCACCGAGAACCCCGGCGCCATGGGCTTCCCCAGCTTCCACGACGAGTACTGGAACCCCCTGTGGCAGGCGCTCTGCGACACCGACACCGTGATGAACCTGCACATCGGCTCCTCAGGACGCCTCGCGGTCCCCTCGGTGGACTCGCCGCCGGACGCCATGATCACGCTGCAGCCGCTCAACCTCGTGCAGGCCGCCGCCGACCTCATCTGGTCGCGCCCCATCAAGGAGTACCCGGATCTGAAGATCGCCCTGTCCGAGGGCGGCACCGGCTGGATCCCGTACTTCCTGGAGCGCATCGACCGCACCTTCGAGATGCACGCCACGTGGACCTTGCAGGACTTTGGCGGGAAGCTGCCCAGCGAGGTGTTCCGCGAGCACTTCCTCACCTGCTTCATCAGCGACCCCATCGGCGTGAAGCTGCGCCACGAGATCGGCATCGACAACATCTGCTGGGAGGCGGACTACCCGCACAGCGACTCGATGTGGCCCAACGCCCCCGAGGAACTGCACGGCGTACTCAGCGAGCACCAGGTCCCCGACGAGGACACCAACAAGATGACGTACCAGAACGCCATGCGCTGGTACTCCTTCGACCCCTTCACACACATCAAGAAGGAGGAGGCCACGGTCGCCGCTCTGCGGCAGCGCGCCGCGGGCCACGACGTGTCCATTCAGGCACGCAGCAAGCGTGTCGTCGAGCCCTCCCAGAAGCTCGAGGCGTTCCGGGCCCGTGCCCGCGCGGCCACGGCGGCGGCCAAGTGACCTCCTCCGCGACCCCTTTCGACCTCACCCGCCGCTCCGCGCTGGTCACCGGCGCGGGCGCGCCCGGCGGCATCGGCGCCGCCGTCGCCCGCGCCCTGGCCCGCGC